>CAYFGB010000007.1:0-121647 GCA_964342455.1 uncultured Hyphomonadaceae bacterium | reverse complement strand
AGAGACACGTTCTCGACCGGGTCCCAGAACCACCAGCCGCCCCAGCCAAGCTCGTAATACGCCCAGACCGACCCGAGCGCGATGCCGATGGTAAGAAATGACCATGCCGCCAGAACCCAAGGTCTGACAAACCGCGCCCACAGGGAATCGACCCGGCCCTCAATCAGCGCGGCAATGGCAAATGAGAAAGCCACTGAAAACCCGACATAGCCGAGATAGAGGAACGGGGGATGAAAGGCGAGGCCGGGGTCCTGTAAAAGCGGGTTCAGACCCGAGCCATCTTCCGGGATGAGTTCTGACCGGGCGAATGGATTGGAGGTGAAGATCAGAAACGCCAGAAACCCGGCCCCAATCAGCCCCTGAATGCCAATGGCGCGGGCGCGCAAGGGGGTTGGAAGCGATTGGCCAAACAGCGCCATGGCTGCCCCAAAAAGCGCGACGATCATCACCCATAAAAGCATGGAGCCTTCATGATTTCCCCAGGCGCCCGAGAGCTTGTAAAGCCAGGGTTTTGACGTGTGGGAGTGCTTTGCCACCAGTGAGACCGAGAAATCTGATGCCAGAAACAACAGGATTAGCAGAGCGAAGGCAGAGACCAGCAAAACGGCCTGAGCCAGTGCAGCCCGATCCCCAAATGCCATCAATCGCCCGTCCAGCTTATGAGCCCCGATCAACGGTAGAATGCCTTGCAGAAGCCCGATGAAGAGCGCGAGCAAAAGGGTGATCTGTCCGATTTCAGCTGTCATGTGGGTATAGATGTTTCGCCTGATGCCAATGAAAAGACTTATCAGCACAGTAAGGCTCTCAGGTGAAGAGGTTCAGCCTGCGTCACCTTTGTACACCCTGACGGTTTAAAACTGGCGAGCTTCTTGCGGAAGGGCCTTTAAGACTTAATTTTGCCCTTTGGCCGTGCTCAGAATGAAACGGATGTGATTCGCAGTGAAACGCGGCGAATCCAGGATAGCGTAAATATGAACCGCAGCACACTGACACCGGGAAGCGAGCTTCCGCCCTACATCATCGAGGAGGTGATGCGGCAGGACGGGTTCGGTGTGACCTATATTGCGGCCTTGAAGACAGCCGGTCCCGAAGAAAGACGCTATCAGTTACGGGAATTTTATCCTGAGGAACTGGTCACGCGGCGGTTCAGCAAGGTGTTTTCCAGACGCCAGAACGAACTAGACGGATTCGCCGGGCTTCGCGGCAAATGTGGCGAGATGTTTCAGCGTCTCGCCAGCCTGAAAGTTGAGGGTTTTCTGAACCCGGTCGCCAGTCTTTCCAAAAACAATACGCGCTATCTGGTTTCGCCATGGACTGAGCTGCAGACGCTCGGCGAGTTACAGGCTGAAATGGGGCGGTTCAGCGCCGAGGATGTGCGCTCGCTGTTTGAGGCACTCCGGGCGGCATTTTGGGCGCTTCATGATGCGGGTATTGTGCATGCTGATGTGTCCCCGGACACCATTATGCGCTCGGTCGAGGCCGGTGCCTGCCTTGCCTGTCCTGAATCGCCTGCGCTGATCGGCGAGCCTCCGCTGGTTACAAGGCAGGCAGAAGACGTAACGGCCTTCACCGCGCCGGAACTCTCCGGCGATCACAGCGCCGAGCCGCTGATGGCGGCGGCGGACGTCTATAGCTTCAGCGCACTGGCATTCTGGCTGCTGACGGGCGAATTGCCTGCCTACGCCGCAGAGAGGCTTGCGGCAGTGGAACAGGGGCAGGCAGACCCTCTCAATCTTGCCGCGCTCTCGGCCCTTAAGGACGAAGATCCGGCACTTTATCGCGCGATTGCAACCGGCCTGGTTCTGACCCCGGAAGAGCGATGCGCCGATTTCGACGCGTTTGAGGCGATACTTGCCGGGGAAGACCCTGCAGCAGAGCCTGACATAGCCTTCGTCCCGGCAGCCGATCTGCCGATTGAGGTCATGGAAGCCCCGGTGACTGCATACGAAGACGCCAATCGGGCCGAATTTCATTTTCCCGGCGATGAGAAATGGTTTGGCGGCCGGGTTGGCAAATGGGCGATGGTCGCCAGCTGGGGAGCGATTGCGTGCCTTGGCGCCCTGATCCTGCTTCCCGGAAAGGTTGGTCCTTTTGATAATGTGATCAGTCAAAGAGCCAGTTTTGAGGACGCGGTCATCCGAACGCCTGAAGAGACAGGCGCGTCCGCACCCTCAACGCCTCCAGGTCCGGGGAAAGCGGAACTCGAACGTGTTGCGGCCGAAGAGCGTGCCGCAGCCGAGGCAGAACGCAAACGCGCTGCCGATCAGGCATTTACGACCCAGGATGAAGCCTCCTGGCAGGAGGCCGACGCAGCGAACACCATTCCGGCGTATGAGGCCTATCTGGCGAACGCGCGCGATGATGATGGAAGACGCGGCGCCTATGTGAGAGATGCGCGAAAGGCGATCAATGCGCTTGAACAGGCTCAGGCAGAGCGTGAGGATCGCGCCAGGCTCCTTCTGGCAGAGCTGGGTTATATGGCGGAGCCGGACGAGGATGACATCGGGTTCCAGGCGCGGCTGGCTGTCTTTGCGGACAATGCCGGGCTGAGCAAGCCCTCAAAGGTGACAGATGACCTTCTGGATGCCATGGCTGCTCAGATTGAGGCCCAAGCCAATGGGCCGGAACAGGAAACCATTCCCGGGTCTGACGGTCTGCCTTTCCGGGATTGTGAGACGTGTCCGGAGCTTATGCTTCTGGACCCGGATATTGCCACGAACGGACCAGACCGTCTGGCCATGATGGCCTTCGAGGTCACTGTTGGTGAGTTTGAGCGGTTCCTGACAGAAACGGGCATATCAGCGCCGGACTATTGCGCCGTTCACAGCACTGAGAAGCCCGGCAACTGGCTGATCCAGGCGGGCGCAGGCTTCAGGAATCCCGGTTTTGAGCAAAAAGAAGACTTTCCGGCTGTCTGTGTGTCGCATGATCACGCGGTTCGTTTCGCCGACTGGCTATCACGGAAAACAGGCGAGGTTTACCGGCTGCCATCCCGCGCTGAATGGGCCGCCGCAGCCCGAGCCAAAGCCGGTGAGATGCCGTGGCGGGCTGATGCTGGGCGGGCGTGCGAGTTTGCCAATGGCGGTGATCAGGCGCTTGAAAGTGCAACGCGCGCCGGATGGCGAGCGAATTCCTGCAATGATGGTCATGCTTTTGCCGCACCGGTTGGGAGTTTCCCGGCCAATGATGCGGGTCTGTACGACATGTCGGGAAATGTCTGGGAATGGGTGTCGGACTGCACAGGGGCAGGCAATGCGAGGCGTTGCGAACTGCGCGGCGGCAGCTGGGCCAACCCGGCCGGACAATTGGGCCCGGACAGCATCTATTCCGCGCCCGCAGGCACCCGGCTTGGCAGCGCTGGTTTCAGACTTGTCCGCGTGGTGCGCGCCAGCCCGGACAGCTAGGGCTTTGTTGAAAATTTATTGCGCCATTACGTTACGTATATGGTTTTCGGGGCAAGAATTCCCGTGCTAGTGTCCCAAGGTTGAGAAATTTAATCAGGGACGAAAACCATGGCATTGAAGACCCGTTTTACTGAAGCTTTTGGTGTAAAGCATCCTATCGCACAAGGTGGTATGCAATGGGTTGGCACAGCGGACATGGTGGCTCCGGTCGCGAACGCTGGTGCACTGGGCTTTCTTACGGCGCTGACACAGCCAACGCCGGAAGCTCTGGCAAAGGAAATTGCGCGCTGTAAGGAAATGACAGACATGCCGTTCGGTGTGAACCTGACAATCCTTCCGGCCATCACACCGCCTCCTTACAAGGAATACCGTGACGCCATCATTCAGGGCGGGATCAAAGTGGTTGAAACTGCAGGCTACAAGCCGCAGGAGCATATCGACCACTTCAAAGAACATGGCATCAAGATCATCCACAAATGTACGGCTGTCCGTCACGCGCTTTCTGCGGAGCGCATGGGTGCCGATGCGATCTCGATTGACGGTTTTGAATGTGCGGGTCACCCGGGCGAAGATGACATTCCAGGCCTGATCCTCATTCCGGCAGCAGCCAACAAGGTGAAGGTTCCTATGCTGGCGTCCGGCGGTATCGGCGATGCACGCGGTCTCGTGGCTGCGCTGGCGCTCGGTGCGGACGGCGTCAATATGGGCACGCGTTTCTGCGTCACAAAAGAAGCGCCAATCCATGAGTCGTTCAAAAAGCAAATGATTGAGAATGATGAGCGCGCGACAAATCTGATCTTCCGCACGCTGCACAATACTGCACGTGTGATGAAGAACGCTGTGTCTGACGAAGTTGTCGGCATTGAAGGCAAGGGCGGCGCCAAGTTTGAAGACATTCAGCATCTGGTGGCTGGTAAGCGTGGTCAGGCGGCCATGGCGGAAGGCGACACGGATGGCGGTATCTGGTCTGCCGGCATGATCCAGGGTCTGATTGATGACTGCCCGACCGTCCACGAACTGATCGACCGCATGGTGTCTGAAGCGGAAGCGATCATCAAATCTCGCCTGGATGGCATGGTCAGCTAAGTCTGATGTCTGAGGACTTCCAGGATATCACCTATACACGGGACGGGCCTGCAGCCGTTATAACGCTGAACCGTCCCGACAAGCTGAACGCCTATACGGCCAGAATGGGTGTTGAACTCGCCCAGGCCGTCAACCTCGCCAGTGAAGATGACGACGTGCGCGCCATCATCCTGACCGGGGCCGGGCGACATTTCTGCGCGGGCGCAGATATATCTGATGGAGCCAGCAGTTTCGATACGAAATCTGGTTCCGGGTCCAAGAATTTCGGCGAAGCCCGCTCCGAAGATGGCGCAGGCTTTGTCGGCGCATTGTTCAATTCGAAAAAGCCAACCATCACGGCTTTCAACGGGTCAGCCGTTGGTGTCGGGCTGACGATGACCCTGCCGACCGATTTCCGCATCGCGGCGAAGGGCGCCAAGTTCGGCTTCGTCTTTGCCCGTCGCGGGCTACCGCCGGAAGCGGGCAGCTCATGGTTTTTGCCCCAGCTGGTGGGGCTGCAGAAAGCTCTTGAATGGTGCATGATTGGCCGCGTCTTCCCGGCCGAGGAAGCGCTGGAAGGCGGGCTTGTTTCTCAGGTGGTAGAGCCCGGGGCGCTGATGGAAACGGCCTTGGGGCTGGCCAGAGAAATCGCGGAGAATACCGCGCCTGTGTCAGTGGCGCTGACCCGTGCGCTGCTTTGGCGTTTCGGCCCCGACACAAACCCATTCGATCTTCTGAAACTGGATGGCAAGTTTGCGCTCGAGCTGGGCTCCAGCGATGATGTGAAGGAAGGCGTGACGGCATTCCTCGAGAAAAGGCTTCCGGACTTTCCCGGCAAGGCATCCGCCGACATGCCGGATGGTTATCCCTGGTGGAAATAGCGCCGGCGGCCTGAGCTGGCAGTATTCTTGCACATAGAGACCCGAAACGATGATCAGATCGTAACGGAGCTCTATCGTGTCGGAACACGCTGAACAAATGCCATCACGGCAATCATTCTGGGACACTCTGGTTGAGGCGATGACGCCTCCCGCCGCCGCCAGCCTCAAACCTGAAACCTCGCTGCGTATCAGGGTGGCACGCCCATTGTGCATCTTCTTCATGGTGTTCGTGCATGTGAACCCAGGTGTCGCGAGCTTCGATCCGCAAACCCATGGTCTTCATCTGGCCGACTGGTACCGCTTCTTCCTTGCTGATGGTATTGGGCGGACGAGTATTGGTCTTCTGGCGATTGTGTCAGGCTTTCTTGCCATTTCCACCGCGCGGGTCTTTCCGTTCAGCCCGTTTGTCATGAAACGGGTACGGAGCCTGTTTATCCCGATGGTGGCCTGGAGTGCTGTGCTGTTGCTGGCCTATCTGGCCGGTGAGCAAGTGCGTCCGGGCTATCTGGAATCCCAGCTTGGCCACGCCTTCGGCTGGCAGCATGTGCCGAACTGGCTGTTTGGTCTGACGGCGCATCCGGCGAACTTCCCGCTGGGCTTCCTTCGGGACCTTTTCATCTGTGCGGTTCTGACCCCGGTCTTTGTGCTCGCCATGCGCAAAGCGGCCTTTCCCGTGCTGGCCATTCTGTTCGTTCTGATGGTAACGCACGCCCCGTCGCCCTTCCTGGGCAACAATATCCCGATGTTCTATGCGCTGGGCATCTGGCTGGCCCTGAACGAAAAATCGCTCGAAGGCTTCATGGATCGTCATGCCGGTAAGGTGATCGCTGTGTTCGTGACCTATGCCGCGCTGATCACGGCATTCCGATTTTACACCGTGGATCATCCGGAGCATGACTGGCTGCCCGTTTTCTACGGCTTCATGGAAGTTCAGCGCCTGTTCGGTGCAGCGGCATTCTGGGCTATTGCAGGCTGGATTTCACGTCAGAACTGGAAGAGCCTGATCACACGGTTCGAGCCATATGCCTTCTTTGTGTTCTGCAGCCACATCATCCTCTCAACCATATTCTGGATCCCGTTCCAGTATCTGGTTGGCGGGTATTATCATCCGCTGTATCCGCTTTTCTTTACGCTTGTGCCGCCTATCGTCTTCCTGTGCGCTGTGCTGGCCGCTCTGTTCCTTGGGCGCTATTTCGGACCGGTCTCAACGGTATTCAATGGCGGTCGGGCCCTGCCTCGCAACGGTCTGAAGGACCTGCTTCGCAGCCCGATCGACAAGCCGAGAAAGCCTGAAGAGCCCGTCGGGTCGAAATCCGTATTCAACTGACAATCGGGGAGATCAGCGGGAGAGGTAAAGCTGGGTAACCTCTTCGGTGATCTTCTGGAAGGCGTTGGCCAGTTCCTGTGAATTGGACGCATTCATGTAATCGCGCGGACTGCTGGCACATTGTGAGAGAATCTTCTCGGACCGGTCATCGGTCAGATCAAGGCGAATGGTGATCACACGAATGCCCTTCGCCTTGATGTTCGAACAGGCTTCAAGCGTCAGTTCGTCCATGGCGTCCAGAATGTCTCCCTGATCGGAATGGTCATCGGTGCCTTCAAGGCGTTCATTGATTAGATAGCCATAGGCCGAGAAATCCGACCCGCCGACATTACCATCGCGTTCCTTGACCATGTTGTTACCGTCAGACAACAACACCAGAACCTTGCTGACATCCGCCGAATAGCTGGCACCTTCCTTGAACGGGGCAGAATTTGAAAGCGTGCGCCATCCCCAGGTGATGCCCTCGGTAATATTTGTCGAGCCAGCCGCCTTGAGCGCACGGATTTCCTTGCGAAGGGTTTCGTAATTGCTGGTCAGCGGTGTGATCGGGTTTGTGTCACAGTTGAAATTCGGCCCGATCGGTGTGTCCACATCCGAGAAGAATCTGTAATTCCGAAGAATTCTCACCTTGTTCCAGCTTGCCGTATTCCGGCTTGGGCAGGTGTTGTTTCCGTATCCGTTATCCTTGTCCCAGCTGCCAAGACAATCATCCCGGCCATATTCCTCATCGCCTGGATCATTGCCGGGGGCGGCCAGTCCACGAAGCTCCAGAATCCGGAGTACCGACTCAAGCGTTTTGTCGAGCTGGCTATCAAGACCGAGATTCTCTACCGGCGAGGCATCATAAAGCGATGAGAGAATGTCGTAAGGCACGCCATATTTCGTTGGATTGATCAGGTCCAGAACCGAGTTTCCAAGCGAATAGCCATCGGACACATAGCTGTTCGGATATTTTGACCGGTCATCGGGTTCGTCGGGATGGAATAGCGGGACAAACAGCGTTTCCGGATTCAGGCTTGTTGGCTTGGTATCCTCGACATCGTGGGGGTGTGGACGGACCTGCACGCAGCCTTGCCATTCGAAACCGAGATGCTCCATCAGGTCGAACCGGTTCAGCTCATCGCCGATATTGTCGCCATGAATTGGTGATTCAGCGTCCGTATCCATCCAGTCTTCATTGGCGTTTTGCGGGCCAACATTCACATAAGTGGCGAATGGTACAATGCTGACAGGCAGCTTTCCGCGTCCGGCATCTGCCGCTTCGAGCTGGTTCATCATGCGAACAGCCGCATCACGCAAAACCGAAATCTTCGTCTTGTTTGTGCCGCTGACCTTACCTTCCATCGACCCGGTGGTATCCAGCACCAGAGCGATCTCAACACCCTTTACGCCGAACTGGACGGACGCCTGGCGTCTTACAGTGAGTGCATCGAGCCCCATAATGGCCAGAAATGTGGTTTCCACCTTGCCAATGACTTCAGCGTTGAGAACTTCACCGGTCTTTGTGATGGTAAAGCTGGTGATCTGCAGATTTGAGCCCATCAGCTGGGTTTCGAAGAATGCCTGTCCTTCTTTGGTCAGCTCTTCGTCGGACATGGTCATCGCCTTGTGGGCGACTGCCAGAAGTGCCGCATCAATGGCGTTCTGTGCGCCGACTTCACCACCTCTTTGACGCGAAAGATCAACCGCTCCACCCATCAGAACAAGTAGAGGCAGCAGACAAAGCGCAAAGATCATTGCGACATTACCGCGTGTCGATTTAACGAAATTGAGCATGCATTTATCCCGGGTATCGGGCAGGATACTGGCATGAAAGCTATAGTATTTTGCTAAATCGAAGCATGAAACTGTTCTTGCTGTGTAAGACTGTATTTACCTAACGACAGTCGTCGCATCCTAATATTCGAGGCAGCTAGTCTTTCTTGATTTCATGACGGACGAGCCGGAACGGGTGGTCCTGCCAGTCTCGATCAAGCTCTTCCAGCTCACCGCAATCCATCAGACCCATGCGCATGGGTTGTTCGTGCGGATCACGTTCCGGCTCGCCTTCGACATTCAGGGTGAATTTGATTTCCTGATCGTCAAAGAACAGCGTGTGTTCCTTCGATTCCGCGCGAGTCCAGATATTCAATGGGAACCGCATGCCAATCGTTCCGCCACCGGATTCGCAAACCTGCCAGTCCAGATGCATGGCATACTCGCTGCCAGGCGCGCAGATATAGCTGGGGCGCGCAATCTCGATGTCGCTCAGCCAGGGAATATGGTAGCGATGGAGCCCCCACATATTCTCGCCATAGAGGTCGAGATAAACGGTTGAGCGATTGCCGCGCATTGAAAAGACGTGGTTCACATATTTGGTGTCGAGCGTCAGGGTTTCACCCAGCCTTACCCGTGTTGTTTCGCCATTTTTGACCGTGCCGATATGGGTGACTTTTGCGTGCACTCGTTCCCAGTTTTCACCGCCGCCTTCATCCTCGCCATAGGTCCAGTTGCCGGAAATCCGGTTGTCTGAAGATGCCGCGAGCTGGGAGTTTCCGCCCCAGTGTCCAAGCGTATAATACCCCCATTTGATTTTCATCTGACCACCGGGCGAGATGTCAACGCTGGAGCTGGTACCGGCAGAGCCCGGGCCGCTGTAATGGCGTATCTGCCATTCGGCGGTGGGGTTGCGATAAAACGCGTACCAGCAACCCTGCGGATCCTCCCGATGTTTGCACGCCCATTCGCCACCCTTGCTCAGAACAGCTCTGGCGGACGGCACTTCGGCATTAGCCCAGTTGATCTGCCAGTTGCCTTCCAGATCCAGTCTAGGATGAATGTCTGGGTCTGCATAGTCTGGAATGGGGTCATACTGGCTGTCGCCATCCGGGTAGACGAAGGATTTGCGTCGTTCATAAGGCGGCGGCACGATGTGGCGTTTGCCAGTGATGACCCCGTTTTCAAATTCACCTTCGAACGTGACGTCGCCCGCGCCGACGCATTCATCGCCATCAGCCTCAAGCTTCGTCGCAGTGATGGTATTGCCGCCTTCACTTTCGGTTTTGATTTCGACTTTCTGGTATTTTTGCGTTTCACCGCACCAATAGGCGTTTGAATACCAGATGCCCTCCAGAACCTGATTGGCATCCGGATGCTCGCGTTCAACATCCAGTACGGCTTCGGTTTTCAGCAAATCGACCAGCTTGTTCCATCTCAGAACCAGCTCGTCGCTGGTTTCGCCCCCCTCTATTTCCTCGAGTGAGGTGCGCTCCAGAACCTGTCCAGCCATGGGATAGCGACCGCGCTGGAAGGCAAAAATATCAATGTCCTGCGGTGTCCAGTCTTCCGCAATGGAGGCATTCAGCGCATCCAGAAACTCGCCGGCAGGCCGCTGCGTCGCCTCGTCCAGATTGGTGACGAATTCTCTGAGCATGGTGTTGCGGTCAAACTGGTTTTCTGAATCTGATTCAAATATCTTGGCGGCCACCACCACCATGCCTTCCGGCGGCAGGATCATCTCCTTGTAAAGCTGAGACCGGAGTGGAAACGGCTTTTTCTCGTCATCATCCATGTCTTCAAACGGCGGAGAGACATAGGCAAAGCTTTCTTCGCCTTCGCGTCCGCTCAGCGGCGTGACCTGGAAAAGGACAAAGGGTTCGTCTGAATCCGTGCCGCGGTCGACCTTGCTCTCGTTGATCGTGTGAAGGTCACGCAAGGCAATACGAACGGCAATATACCCATCTTCGCGTTGTTTGCGGGTCAAAAGGTCCGGGCGCTGAATGATATTGTAGAGCACATCATGATCGCCCTCATCTCCGCCCCGGACTTCAAGCTTGTCAGACCCGAACAGGCCAAGTTCGCGCAAATCCTCCACCCTGTAGGCCTTCACTTTCTGGCCCACATAATCGGCATTGCCGCCGATAAAGCCGATCACGAACTGGCGGAGATCAGTCAGCGTATGGTCGATGCCGTTGACCAGATCATTATAGATCGCCTCAAAGACGTCTCCCGCGCCCTTGTCCTCATTTCGAAGGGTCACGCTGACAGGACGACCCGAGGTAACCGGTCCAATCGTGTAAACATCGTCCCGGCCTGTTTCGAAGTCATTGTAAATCAGGATCGCGCTGTTGGTGCGGCCCTCCTGATCATCATGCGGGAGATAGTCGAGCCGGAAGGATTCGACGCCATTGGCGGTTTTTACGTCGGCGTAAATGTCTGCATTGGTGCCTGCGAACCATTCATCGGCGGTGCGTATCCTCATGCGCAGATACCAGCCGTTTGAATTATGGGCGGTGGCGCGGTCCTGAACCCGGGGATTGCCAACCGGATAAGGCCCGGCGGCCAGAAACTGATAGGGAAGCTGGCTGAAGGTTTCAAACTGTCGTTCTGCGGCTTCGATATTGTCTTCCGTCCAGGAGGAGGATGACTTCAGCCTGTTCCAGTAGCGCCTCTGGTCGTCGCCCAGCGCGGTCATGGCCTCTTCCAGATATTCGGCCCATTCAATGGTGGCGCGAATGGCCAGATCCTTGACGCCCGCGAATACGC
This sequence comes from uncultured Hyphomonadaceae bacterium, assembly GCA_964342455.1. Classification (GTDB taxonomy): domain Bacteria; phylum Pseudomonadota; class Alphaproteobacteria; order Caulobacterales; family Hyphomonadaceae; genus Ponticaulis. Next base: position 110,446 of record CAYFGB010000007.1, on the reverse strand, counting down.
GCTCTGTATCGGCATCGCAGGACTGGATTGTCTCCTTGGCGCGAATGATGTCCGGGCAGCGTTGATCGGTGAAATGCATGCCATCGCGACCTTCGCGGAAATCCCCGCGTTCATCGACGAGATTTCGATGCTTGGCCTGGGCCTTCGACATATGCGTGTTGTCGAGCGCAATGCCTTTGGGCTCGAGATAAATCGTGGCCGAATTCGGTAGCGGCAGAGGTGACTTTAGCTGAACATCAATTGCCTGGGCACCTCGGCAGGCCCGGAAACTGTCGCACATGCTGGCGTTCTGCATGGGAGAGTAGCCGGAACACACAATATCGAGCGGGTCGCGAATGGCTTCCTGCGCAAAGATGGAACAGGAAAACGAATAGGCCCCGTGATGGTCCTGAGCGCCCGACCGTGCGGCCTCATAAACCCCCGAATACAATGGCACGCCGTTGCGATAGTCTTTCTCGGTTTCGAAATAGGTGAAACAGCGCCGCCTGGTATCCGTCACCCAGTTGGAGTGCGAGTAGAAATCCTGAACAGCGTGAAACGAAACACCCAGAATATTGTGTCCGGCGGCGAGGTCGCCATCCTCACCTTGAAGCGATGCCCAATAGAGCCCGGTCAGCGTCCCGGCTGCGTAACGCTGCCAGTTCGCCTGAATGCCGTCCGTGGTGAAGGTGTCGTCGAAATGCAGCTTTGCAAGGTTTTCAAAGCCGACAAGTGCGGCCTGGGTCCGTTCGTCAGGGTTTGTCCCGCGTGCCCAGAATAGCGGGTTATAAAGATAGCTATCGATATTGTCGGCATGCCAGGCGATGGATTTCGCCGCGCCTTCTTCGAACCTGGCATCATTGGGGTAGTATGGGTCGTCCCCGGACAAGGCAAAAACAGTGATGTCTTCATGATGCCAGGGCAGGCCCCGGGCCATGTCTTCGCCGCCAAATCCGTAGGCCGTCCCGACGCTACTCAGGAGCCCGGCTACACAGCCGAGTGATTTCAGCAATCTTGCCAACATAGTCCGTCCCCTGCCTTCAATTTTGTCTGAAGTTTAACACAAAACGACAAAAGATAGAAAACAGGGGGGATGATGACGTCAGACTGTATCCCGTTTCAGGCGGATTGAGGGGTCAGCACGGGCCGTTATGGGCCACGCTTGCACCTGCCGCTGCTGCGCCGCACTCGCTGGGATAGGTCTTGCCATCACAGCCGCAGACCGGCGCATAGATCATGGTACAGATCTCAGGCTTTGTCTGGCAGGATCCGGCCCCATCGGCGACCTGACCGCATGTGCCCACAGGAATGGCGCAATAGTCTGACGGAGATGCGCACTGGATCGCGGCAATGCCGCCACACATTTCGCCGGTTTGCGCCATGGGAGGACCAGATGGCGGCGGGGCAGGCGTTTGCGTAGCTGGCGCGGAACACGCAGCAACCAGAAAAGCAGCGAATGCGGACACCGCAATAGACAGAACGCGCATCATATTTCTCCCGAACAACAGATCAGACAAGCAGATTAGCGCTCAATCTGCCTGTCTGGAAAGACTGCAAAAAAGAAAAGCCGACCTGGCGAAACACCGGGCCGGCTCTGCTTTTTCAGGATTGATCAGATGATCAGTGCTGGCTTTCCGGTGTGGTGACCTTCAGGCCTTCGAGATCGGCAGACACGCTGATCTGGCAGGACAGGCGTGAATTGTCTTCAACACCTTCGGCAAAATCCAGCATGGACTGTTCCATGGCTTCGCGTTCGCCTGTTTTGTCGAGGAAAGCCGGATCCACATACACATGGCAGGTTGCGCAAGCGCAGGCACCGCCACAATCAGCATCAATGCCCGGAATATTGTTCCGGACAGCCGCTTCCATAACGCTTTCACCGACATTTGCGTCAACGTCGCGTGCCGTTCCTTCATGATCCACATAAGTGATCTTTACCATGGTGTTTCCTTCTCCCTCTTGTTCTCAGGCCGACGCTTTGGCCAGAATATCTTTCATTGATATGGATGTGTCTTCAACATCATCTGGTGAAATCTGCAAACCACCTGCGATCAGCTTTTTCGCAGACAGAAACTCAGGCGGTGCGTTGACCGCATCAACCGCGATCAGCGCATCATCCCGAAAATAGAAAACGGCGAAGCTGCCGCTGTCCGGCTCACCACGCGTCACAACTGTGTCTGCGCCAGCGGAAAGACCGGCGATCTGAAGTTTGACGTCGTACTGATCCGACCAGAACCATGGCACATCTTCTTTCGGATGCGGCTTGCCCGCAATATGGGCGGCGGCGATCTTGCCTTGCTCAATGGCGTTATGAACGCTCTCAAGCCGACCTGTCCGGCCATAGTGAACAAGTGGGCGATGTGCGCAGTCGCCAATGGCGTAAACGTCCGGGTCGCTGGTCTGGCAGTCTTCGTTCACCAGAATGCCATTGCCAGCCTTGATGCCGGCATCTTCTGCAATCTCGGAATTGGGCAGAATGCCGATGCCGACAAGGATGAAATCAGCAGGCAGAAGATCACCATCATCCACCACCAGTCCTTCAACGGCGGTCTCGCCCTTGATCTCAAGCGCTGACGTGTTCAGGCGGATTTTCACGCCGTGGCTCTCATGAACCTTCTGATAGAACTCGGAAATGATCGGGAAGGTCACGCGGGCCAGCACGCGATCTGCCAGTTCAACAACCGTAACATCAAGACCGAGCGATCCCATGACGGCAGCGGCCTCAAGACCGATAAACCCAGCACCGACAATCACCACTTTCTGTCCGGCGGTCACCAGAGGCTTCAGCGCATCGATATCGGCAAGCGTCCGCAGATCGAGTACGTTTTCAAGGTCAGCGCCCTTGACGGGCAAAGGGCGGGGGCGTGAGCCGGTCGCGACGATGAGTTTGGAATAGGAAAGCGTACTGCCATCTTCCAGCGTGACTGTTTTGCCTGCCGCATCAATGGATTTGGCCGATGTGCCTGTTTTCAGCGTGATGTCCTGGGTGGCGTAGAAGGCTTCTGGCTTCAGAAAAAGTCTCTCGCGTTCCATGTCACCCTTCAGATAGGCTTTCGACAGCGGTGGACGCTGATAGGGCGGCGCCGGTTCATCACCAATAAGGTAGACTTCGCCTTCATAGCCAAACTGGCGAAGCGAAATCGCGGCCTGGCCTCCCGCCTGGCCTGCACCTAATATGATGATCCGGTTTGTGTCTGGCATGTTCTCAACTCTTACGTCTCATTTATGACGGATGCGTCAACTTTGCAAGCTGCTTGCTCAACCCTATGCTTACTCTTAGAGCTGCCATATGAAAGCAAGTGCTGAATATACGTTTTTACTGGATTCGGTTGAGCAGACCTTGGAATTCGGCAAGGCTCTCGCTGCGTTACTTTGCCCAAATGATGTAATCGCTTTGTATGGCGATCTGGGTGCTGGAAAGACAACGCTCTCACGCGGGATTATCCAGGCTCTGCTGGGCGACGATACCGATGTGCCGAGCCCGACCTACACCATCGTGCAGACCTATGAGTGCCCGAACTTTCTGCTCTGGCATTTTGACCTTTATCGGTTGGAATCGCCTGAAGAGGTGATCGAGCTTGGGTTCGAAGAGGCGCTCGATGATGTTTGCCTCATTGAATGGCCGGAAAATGCCGGAGACTTTCTTCCGGAAGAGAGACTCAGTGTAAGGCTGGAGCTGGCGGAAAACCAGCGACGCGTTACGCTGATCCCTGGAACCAGAGACTGGGAAAAAAGACTGAATGACACTTTCGGTGATAACTGATCGCAAGGCAGCGCGGGCCCGTTTTCTGGCGGATGCCGGCTGGGGAAATGCGCCGCGATTTTCCATGGGCCAGGATGCGTCCACGCGGTCTTATCTAAGGCTGCTTCAGGGCGGTCAGCGCGCCATATTGATGGATGCGCCACCCGCAGCTGAAAGCGCGCCGTGCGGCGCCGATGCAGACACGCAGACACGCATCAATGCGGGCTGGAATGCGCGCACGCGGCTCGCGGCCTGCCGGGTGGATGCGTTTGTCGGCATTGCCAATTATCTGCGCTCGCTCGGCCTTTCGGCACCGGAAGTCTACGCGTTTGATGTCGAAGGCGGCTTTGCGCTGATTGAAGACCTTGGTGATGGTGTGTTTGCCCGCCTTCTGGAAGCTGACGCTGACGAACATGCGCTTTACATGCAGGCCACCGATTGCCTGGCCATGGTGCATAATGCGCCCCCGCCTGCCGAAGTCTCGGCCGGGCCCTTCTCCTGGCCGATCCTGCCTTATGATCGTCTGGCACTTTCAACAGGGGCAGATCTCTTTCCGAAATGGTATCCGCGTTATGATGACCGGGTGAGGATCAGCGGCGCTCTGGCGCGTGACCTTGATGATATCGTGTTCGGATATTGCGAGCATCTGGCGAGCCTGCCCCAGATTTTCATGCTGCGGGATTATCACGCTGAAAACCTGCTCTGGCTGCCTGAGCGGGACGGAAATGCACGTGTTGGCATTCTGGATTTTCAGGATGCGGTGCGTGGCCCTGCGGCGTGGGATCTTGCCATGTTCGTGCAGGATGCCCGGCGCGATGTATCACCTGATGTTCAGGCCGCCATTGTGCGCCGCTATGTCGAACAGACAGGTCAGGATGAAGAATCCTTCCTGAAAGATCTGGCCATGGCGGGCGCAGTGAATGCCTTGCGCATACTTGGTGTGTTTGCCCGCCTGATCCATCGCGATGGCAAGACGCGGTATGGCGCATTTCTGGAACGTGAATGGGGGCATCTCGAAGACAGCGTAAGCCATCCATCGCTGGCTGATTTGCGTCAGGTACTGGCTGCGGCCGTCCCGCACCGGGAGGGGTTGAAATGACCGATATCAAAACGGCCATGTTTCTGGCAGCGGGGCTTGGCACACGTATGCGGCCCTTATCCCTGACGACGCCCAAGCCTCTGATTCCTGTTGCTGGCAAATCGCTGATGGATCACACGCTGGATGCTGCCATTGCGGCGGGCATTTCGCGCGCGGTGGTCAATGTCCATTATCTGTCTGAGCAGGTCGAAAGCCATCTTGCCGAACGGACCGATATTGATGTGGTCATCTCTGATGAACGCGAAGAATTACTGGAAACAGGCGGGGCCATCGTCAAGGCTCGTGACATTCTCGGAGATGATCCGGTTTTCGTCGTCAACACGGACGCGTTCTGGGTAAACGCCGCCGGTAACCCGTTTGCCGAACTGGCTGATGCCTATGATGGCGAACGTATGGATGACCTTCTTCTGCTGGCCGATACCCGCCGCAGTCTTGGCTATCATGGCGCGGGGGATTTTCATCTGGGCGAGGATGGCCGCGTCACACGACGCGGCACCTCGCCGCACGCGGGCTGGGCCTATGCCGGTGTGCGGATCACGCGTACCGGGCTTTATGACGGCGAAGCGCTTCGACCGTTTTCGGCGAATGAGATCTGGAACACCAGTCTTGAAGCGGGTCGGCTTTACGGATTGCCGCTGGACGCGCAATGGATGCATGTTGGTGATCCGGCCACCATCATTGAGGTGGAGAACTGGATGCGGGATAATTCCGGCGTATGAGCTCCATATCGGCAGATGACCTTTTCGGCGAATGCCGGTTTTTCACGCTTCCGGCGGGCGAAGACTTTCTTGGCGCGCTGTCGAAAACCCTGATTGATGTCACAGGCGCGCGAGAGAAGCCCGAGGCGCTGGCCGATTGCCTGATATTCGTGCCGAACCGGCGTTCGGCGCGCGCACTGGCGGGGCGTTTGTTCCAGGAAATGAACATGCCTGGCTTCTTGCCGCCTGACATCCGTCCGCTGGGTGATGCTGGCGACAATGATCCCGCCTTGCTGGGAGAGCTTGCCGAAGTCGATGTTCGCCCGGCCATTCCGGAAGGCGCGCGTATTGGGGCGCTGACGAGGCTTGTCTTGAGCTGGCATCAGGCGCGCGGTGATGAGGTGACGCTAGCTTCTGCCATGTCGGTGGCCGCTGATCTGGCGCGTCTTCTCGATCAGGCCGCCCTGGCGGGCGGGGTGAACTGGTCGAAGCTTGAGACGCTCACAATGTCTGCCGATCTGGCGCAACACTGGCAGATGTTGGTTGATTTCTTCTCCATCATTGTGCGCCAATGGCCCGACTTCCTCGAAGAGAACGGATTTTCCGACGCCAATGAACAGGACAGGCTGGCCGCAGAAGCCATGTGCGCCAGATGGCAGAACAGGCCGCCGCAAAGCCCTGTCCTTGTTGTCGGCTCGACAGGTACATCGCCCGCCACGCGCATGTTGATGGCGGGCGCAGCGAGCCTCCCGCGGGGTGCGGTTCTGTTCCCTGGTCTCGATCTGGAAATCGACAGTGGGACATGGTCGTCTATTGAAGACACACCCAGCCATCCACAGCACGCCTTTGCCGAAACACTCGCTGCGCTCGATGTGGAGCTTTCTGGCATACGGCTCTGGCCCGGGTTTGAGGAAGACCCAACGCGTCTGCCGCGTCGAAAACTGATACAGGAATCGCTCGCGCCTGCTGATGTCACCGCTGACTGGGTCAGCCGTCTGGAAGGCCGGGCCGCGCCGCTGTCGCGCAGGGATATGACGCAGGCCGGTCTTGAAGGCCTGTCGCTGATTGAGGCTGAAACCGAAGCCGAAGAGGCCGATGCGATCTCGCTGCTGATCCGCGAGGCGCTGGAGGACGACAAGGCTCGCACGGTTGCGCTTGTTACGCCCGATGCCGGGTTGTCGCGCCGCGTGTCAGCACTGATGAAGCAATGGGGCGTTGAGGTGCTGGCGTCTGCCGGGCAGCCGCTATTGCGAACCCGTGCCGGACAGTTTCTGCTTCGCGTGCTCGATTTTGTGCTCGACCCGGGCGATCCGGTCGCTCTGGCCGCATTGTTAAAGCATGACCTAGCAGTGTTCCTTGTGGAGGAAGACCGGCAAAAGGCTGTATCCTGTCTTGAGCGTGGCCTGCTGCGCGGCTTGCGGCGCTGGACCGATTTTGAAAGCCTGACCGCCTGGTATGAAAACCAGATGGAAAAGTTCGAGGAAGAACCGTTTCGTGCGCCGCTGGGGTATGACGATCTGGTTCTGATCGAACATTTGCTCGACGACATTCGTGATCGTACTCAGGATATCAGATCACGCCTTGATGACATGCTGGCCGCGCCATTTGGGCTGAGGGGCTTTGTCGAAACACTGGCTGAACTCGCTGACACGCTGTCGCGTGAGGTCGATCATGACGGGCCATCCATGCTTTGGTCGGGCGAAGACGGCTCCCGGCTTGCGCGTTTTCTGGAAGAAACGGCCCGGATGGGCGATTTCCTAGATGAGATCAGCAAAGACGATCTAAAGCCTGTGCTCACTTCACTGGCGCAATCGGTCAAGGTGCCGCCTGATCGTCCGGGTCATCCGGGTGTTCATATCTGGGGGCCTCTGGAAGCGCGTTTGCAATCCTGCGACCTCGTGATTTTGGGTAGCCTGAATGAGGGCGTCTGGCCTGAGCCGCCCGCGATAGACGGCTTTCTGCCGCGCCATTTCCGATCTGAAATCGGATTGCCGGACACAGAAGCCCGGATCGGCCTCTCGGCGCATGATTTTGCCCAGCTCGCCTGCGCACCTCGCGTTGTGATGACCCGCGCCAAACGTGTCGAGAACAAGCCCAGCGTCGCCTCGCGCTGGCTCTGGCGTTTGCGCATTCTGGCCAGTGGCGCGCTTGAAAGCCTTGAAGAGACCGACAGGCTTTTGACGACAGACACAGCACATGTGCTCGACTGGGCGCGCGCACGCCATCTGTCTGATGCGCCTGTTCAGCTCGACCCGCCAGAGCCGCGTCCGCCTGTGGCGCTGCGCCCGCGAAAGATCAAGGTCACAGAGGTCAAAACGCTTATTCGCGACCCTTATGCCTTCTACGCCTCGCGCGTGCTGGAGCTTGAACCGCTCGATCCGTTGAACAAGCCGCTTGGCCCCAAGGAAATTGGCATTGCGATGCACAAGGCCGTGGAGGTGCATGACAAGGCGGGCTCGGAGGAGTTCGCGGTCGATGCCATTCTGAAACGGTTCGAAGAGGAACTCGAGGATGTGGGCGGTGACACGCTGTTCTTTGCTGAACGCGAGGGCATCTGGACAACTGCGGCACGCACGCTTCATGACTGGATGGTCGGGCGAGACGGCCAGACGGAAAAACGCTACTCCGAGATCGACTATGTGCACGAGATGGAGATCGCAGGCGGTGTGGTGACGCTGCGGGGCCGTGCTGACCTTGTCGAAACGCGGCAAGACGGGCAGCTGGCGATCACCGATTTCAAGACCGGTCGTCCGCCCAGTATCGCGCAGGTGAAAACGGGCCTGGAGCCGCAATTACCGCTGCTGGCCGTGCTGGCCGAAAAGGGCACTGCAAAATCCGGTCCGATCGGGCAAAGCGCGGAGCTGATCTACTTTGGTCTTGGCACCAAAACAGGGGCGGTCACAGTTGAAGACAAGAATTACCCGGCACCAAGGCTGATTGATGAGGCAGAGCAGGGCTTTACCAGTCTGATGACGGCCTATCTGACCGACACTCAACCCTATCTTTCTGGCCCGCGCGTGCAGTTCGCAGCGGAATATAGCGATTATGACCGGCTGGCCCGGCGGTCTGAGTGGGCGGATGCAGGCGCAGAAACCGGCGGTGACGGTTGATGGATCATCTCACACCAGACGAAGCCTATGAGCGCGTCACAGGCCAGCAGAAACTCGCCGCCGTGCCGGACGCCTCTGTCTGGGTGTCGGCCAATGCAGGGTCGGGCAAAACGAAGGTTCTGATCGACCGCGTGGCCCGCCTCCTCCTTTCTGGCGCAGCGCCAGACTGCATCCTTTGCATCACCTACACAAAAGCTGCGGCCAGCGAGATGCAGCAAAGGCTGTTCAAGCGTCTGGGTAGCTGGTCGGTCATGGCAGATGATGAACTGCGCCGTGATCTGCTTGATCTGCAGGGCGGGGTTGAGGCGGATTATGACCAAACGGCGCTGAAAACGGCGCGAGCGCTTTTCGCCAAGGCGCTCGAAACGCCCGGCGGGCTGCGCATTGAAACGCTGCACGCCTTTGCCGGACGCGTTCTGAGGCGGTTCCCCCTTGAAGCTGGTGTGCCGCCGGGTTTTTCAGAGCTGGATGATATCGAAGGCGAACGGATCTGGGCCGCTGCTGCGCGCAAGGCCTATCTCGCGACATTTGAGGCCGAGGACACAAGGGAAGAGTTCCGGACCCTCATCCGCAATATTGGCGGGCTTGGCCTGGAGGGCGTAACCAAGCTGGTGCGCGAGAAGGCGATGGCTCTAAGGGTGTTTCTGGAGACCCAGACCATCACTGATGCCCGGCGAAGGACGCTGTCTGAAGCGCTTCATGCACCCGATGCCAATGCGGACGAATTGATCGCTGAGGCTATGGGGGCGGACCTTCCAAGAGAGCGTATTGAGCGCGCGATTGACCTTTATCGCGATGAGGGCGGCAAAAACAATCTGGCAAGTGCGGACAAGCTTCAGGCCGTAATGTCTGCGCGCGATCCGGCGATTGCCTTTGAAATATATTCTGGCTTTTTCCTTACGGGCAAAGGAGAAGCCAGAAAGAGCCTTTATACCAAGAAGCTCGAAGGCACGCTTCTGGAGAGCATTTTTCATCCCGACACAGGATCGGAAACCCAGCGTTTCAAGGAGCTGCTCGAAACGCTTTCGGCCATTCGCCTTCGGGATCGAACGAACGCGCTGCTGACGGTCGCCGCACCGGTTCTGGCTGAGCACGCTTATGCCAAACGGATACAGGCCGGACTTGATTTTGACGATCTGATCGTCGAGACCCGAAAGCTGTTACAGACACCGGGCATAGCGGAATGGGTGCTCTTCAAGCTTGATGGCGGTATCTCGCATGTCCTGCTGGATGAAGCGCAGGATACGAGCCCCGAGCAATGGCATATTGTGAACGCCTTGGTGTCGGAGTTCTTTGCCGGGGCAAATGCGGCGGACCGGATACGCACGCTGTTCGTGGTAGGCGATGAGAAACAATCCATCTACTCTTTTCAGGGCGCTGATACGGCTCAATTCCAGTCCGAACGCCAACGCTTTGCCTCGCGGACGGATGAAACCGATGAAGGGCTGGCCTTTCATCTGCCTGAAATCGAAATGTCGTTCAGGACGGTCCCGCAGGTTCTGGAGTTCGTTGATCACATCTTCAACGCGATGACTGGGCCAGGGCGGGCGCCCTTCTCGACGGAAACTCCCGCCGAAGCCGACCGCATCCGTCATCATGCGTTTCGCCATAATCAACCCGGTCAGGTCGAAGTCTGGCCACTCGAAAAGCCGGTTTCCGCGCCCACTGGTGTCGCGTGGGATGCGCCGCTGGATATGGAGCGGGAAATTTCTGCGCCGGCGCTTCTTTCCCGACAAATCTCGCGCTGGATATCGGCGCGTCTGGAAAGCGATGAGGGCGTCTGGACAGAAGACCGGCAACCGCGCGGGAGGAAGGTCGACCCGGGCGATATTCTGATCCTGGTGCGCTCGCGCGGGCCCCTGTTCAGGGCGCTCATTCAGGCACTGAAGGCTGAAGGCCTGCCGGTTGCGGGTGCAGACCGGGTAAACCTGCTTGATACGCTGGCTGTACAGGATCTCCTGAACCTGGTCCGGTTCGTTCTCTGTCCTGAAGATGATCTGACGCTGGCGGAAATCCTGAAAGGGCCTTTTATTGGTCTTCTGGATGATGACCGTTACCTGTTACCGCTGGCCGCACGGCGCGATGGGGCCTCGCTTTGGTCTCGCCTTCAGGCATCAGACATGGCCGAACATCAGGCTGCGACCCGCTTCCTTTCATCCGTGTTCGAGCGCCGACATCTGCCTGCCTATGAGTTCCTCGAGAGCGTTCTGAATACGCGCGATGAGCTGAGCGGTCAGACAGGCTGGCAACAAATCCACAGCCGGTTCGGGCTTCCGGCCCGGGATCCGCTTGAGGCGCTATTGGGTATCGCTGGCGGCATGGAAGATGATGAGGCCGCTTCCTTGCAGCGTTTCCTTGATGCGGTTGAGCATCAGAATGCTGACATCAAGCGCGAGCTTTCCGGCCCATCTGGCGAAATCCGGGTGATGACGGTTCATGGCGCTAAGGGGTTGGAAGCGCCGATTGTCATCCTGCCTGACACAACTGGCGTCGCGCAGGACAGGCTGAGCGGCAGCGTTCAGTTCACGGATGATGGAGTGCCGGTCTGGCTCGATAGTTCGGAAATTCAATGCCAAACAGCACGCGAAATCCGTGAACGTGAGAAGGCACGGCAGGCAGCCGAGGCGAACAGGCTGCTCTATGTGGCGCTGACCCGCGCCCGTGATCAGCTGGTCATTTGCGGGGTGTGGCGCGGCCGGACCAAAAGCGGGTATCAGGACGGCTCCTGGTATGATCTGTGCTCACAATCGCTCTCGGGCCTTGAACATCGCGCGGATTTCAAAATGCGCGATGATGTCTGGATGATCGGTAGTCTGCCAAAGGTCGAAGCGGATGAACCAACAACAATCAGGCAAACATCAGAGCTCATTCTGCCAGACTGGATGTCTCGCCCCGTAAGCCAGACAGCCAGAATGATCGATCAACGTGCGCCGAGCCAGCTATTGCCCGGCGATACGCCCGTTCTACCGCCCTTCGGCGCACAGCATCAGGTACGGTTCCAGCGCGGCCGTCTGATCCACGAATTGCTTGAGATTTTGCCCGATGTCCCGTCCTCTATGCGGGAGTCACGGGCCCGGCGATTCCTGTCACGCTGTCTGAACGCCGATGATGCGGATCTCGCAGAGGACGTGCTGAAAACGATGTTTGGCGTTCTGAACAATCCTGAGCTGGCTGAAGTGTTCGGGCCGGGCGGGCGGGCCGAGGCGCCCGTTGTTGGCTCTGGCCCTAACCTGCCCAAAGGGTTGGTTATCAATGGCCGGGTAGACCGCATGCGGATCACAGAGACCGAAGTGCTGGTGATTGACTACAAGACAGATAGACCGCCGCCAAAGACACCAGATGCGGTTGCAAAGCCCTATCTCGCGCAGATGGGGGCCTATTATGACGTGCTATCTTCTACTTATCCTCAAAAGACTGTTAAGTGTGCTTTATTGTGGACGCATGGCCCCCAGATCATGCTGCTGAGTGAACAAGCCATGCTGGAGGCACTTGCCAATGCAAGGGCAGGGGTTTGAAGGCAGAGAAAATACCACTATCTCGCGAGAGAAGAGATTTTGAAGGAGCCGAAGATGGCAGCGATTGATGTAAATGATGACACGTTCGAAACTGAAGTCATGGGCGCCGATGTGCCCGTCGTTGTGGATTTCTGGGCGGAATGGTGCGGCCCTTGTAAGCGCCTGTCGCCGAACGTCGAGAAAGTCGCTGAAGAAATGAACGGCAAGGTGAAAGTCGCCAAGCTGAACGTTGAAGAAAACCCGATCACCATGACAAAGTTTGGTGTGCGCGGTCTTCCAACGCTGATCATGTTCAAATCCGGCAAGGTGACGGCGACCCATCTTGGCGACATGTCCAAGCAAAAGCTTGAAGAGTGGATCAAATCTGAAATGGCCTGAGGCCGGACCGGAAACATCAAGGCCCCGCACTGGCGGGGCCTTTTCTGTATCCAGAGCGATCAGGCGCCAGCGCTGACAGATTTGTACTGCGCTTCGATGTCCTTCATGCGGGCTTTTGCGCTGGTTATCAGCTTCTCGCCCTTTTTGATTTTCTCTTCGCCTTCAGAAACATTCTTGCGTCCGCTCTTTTCCAGAGAGGTGGCTTCCTTGAGAGACTTCTCTGTCTTTTTCAGGCTGTCTGTCAGGTCGGTGATCATCTTTGCTTCTGCCGCGGCCGCTTCAGCGGTTTCAGCTTCGCCAATGCCGGCGCGTGCGGTGACCAGCAACGCTTCGACTTCAGACTTTTCGCGCGTGTATTTTGCGACGCGAGAGGCGCTGTCCTCAACCTGCTCACGCCCCTTCTTCACCAGCTTCTTGCCGTCCTTGACCAGGTCTTCGCCTTTCTTCAGATCTTTCTCGGCGTTCTTCCAATCCTTCGACACGTCCGTCAGTTCATCCCCGAAATCACGGGATGTCGCGCAGGCTGAGACCATTACAGGCGACGTGCCCAGAAGAATGGCGAGCGCTGCAAAGCGGAAGGTATTGTTTTTCATGGTATTCCTTTCGTACGGCGGAGAAACGCCGGACGATGCAAATAGTTTCCACACAGTCTTTTCGCCAATTGAAAATTGCGATGGAATTTATTGAAAAAGGATATAGGTTACGGGCCTAGTCAATGACCTGTTCATTGGCCTTCAAAACATCGCCTGCAAAGTAGAGAGAGCCGCAGATCAGCACGGTCTGACTATGGGTTCCGGAGGCCAGCTCCAGTGCATCGCTGAGTGTCCCGGCGGTACTGGCCGACATACCCAGACCTGATGCTATACCAGCCAGCCTGTCGGGCGCGTGGCCGTTCCGGTCGCCCGGCATAGGTACGGCGATCACGCGTTCTGCAACAGGCGCGATAATTTCAAGAAAGCTTCGGGCGTCCTTATTGCCCAGCATGGCGACGATGACTGTGACGGGTGCGTCTGCCGCCAGGGCCTGCGCGATGGCTTTTGCGGCATGAGGGTTGTGCCCGCCATCCAGCAGCACTTTCTTTCCGTCCAGCTTTTGCGTCACCGGGCCGTCAGATAGCGTTTGCAGTCGCGCTGGCCATTTCGCGTTGGCGAGCCCCATGCGCACGGCAGAGTCCGATATCGGGCAGATGCTCGCCGTCTGAAATGCCAATAGCGCCAGCGCCGCGTTCTGCAATTGATGGGGCCCGGAAAGGGACAATTCCACGTCGTTCAGTTCAAGGCCGGGAAGCCGGATTGACTGGCTGCCTTCGGAAACCGTGAGGTCTGCCTTTTCGGAAAGGAATGAAATCGGGGCGTCCCGATAGCTGGCTTCCGCGCGCAACGTGCGTGCGATATCTGATGTCTGCGACGCGCTCACCACAGGGCAGCCCGGCTTGATGATACCGGCCTTTTCCCAGGCGATCTGGCAGAGGTGCGAGCCCAGAAATTCCTTGTGATCAAAGGCAATGGGCGTGATGACGGAAACTTTCGGCGCGGCAAAGACATTGGTCGAGTCAAAGCGTCCACCCAGACCGACTTCAACCAGCGTCAGGTCCGCTTCTGTTTCAGTGAAAGCCAGGAAGCTGGCAATGGTCATGCCTTCAAAGAAGGATAGCGGCTCGCCGTCATTGGCCTCCAGAACCGTATCGATATGGCGACGCAGCGCGTCATCGGAAATCAGTTCACCGGCAACCCGGATGCGCTCATTTACACGGATCAGATGGGGTGAGGTGTCGATATGCACCCGCAAGCCATGCGCCCCGGCCAGAGCGCGCAGAAAGGCCGTGGTTGAGCCCTTCCCATTGGTCCCGGCGATATGGATGACGGGCGGCAAACGCTTTTCCGGATTGCCCAGACGCGCCAGTACACGCTCAACCGGCTCGGTTGAGAGCTTGAAGGTCTCAGGCTTTGGCAGATTGTCGAAATCTGCCAGCAGTTTTTCCAGAAACGCGTTGACCAGGGATCAGTCCTCGTCGTCGGACTCGTAAAAGTCAGATGAAGGTGGAGAGACCGGCGGCAGGCCCTTGTCGTTCTCCGCGCGCTTGCTCATCAGATGGCCCAGAATGCTGGCCAGAATACCCGGAATTTTCCGGCGATCCACAACCATGTCCACCTGGCCTTTTTCCTGAAGGAATTCAGATTTCTGAAAACCTTCCGGCAGCTTCTGACGAATGGTCTGTTCGATCACGCGAGGGCCAGAGAAGGCGATCATGGCTTCAGGCTCTGCGATGTGAACATCGCCCAGCATGGCGTAAGATGCAGATACGCCACCAGAGGTCGGGTCGGTCAGGATTACGATGTAAGGCAGTCCCGCTTCACGAACTTCCTGAATGGCAATGGTCGTTCGCGGCATCTGCATCAGGGAGAGCGTGCCCTCCTGCATGCGTGCGCCACCAGAGGCCGTGCAGACAATCAGCGCCGCGTCGCGGGCAATAGCGGTTTCGGCTGCGGTGATGAATGCTTCGCCAGCGGCAAGGCCGAGCGAGCCGCCCATAAAGGCGAAGTCCTGAACCAGCACGACAGCGGGCTTGCCGCCAATGCGGCCAATCGCGGCGGCCATGCAATCATCCTGACTGATTGCCTCACCGGATTTCACTTCGCCATTCCGCGTTGAAATCTTGGTGCGGGCTGCTTTCAGCCGGTCGATATAGCGCTTGTCGTCGCGGAATTTCAGAGGGTCCGCCGGAACGCTTGGCAGGGAGATCGCATCCCATTTTCCATCATCAAACATAGACCGGAAGCGGACAAGCGGGCCAACACGCAAATGTGCGCCTGATGGGGTTACCCAAAGGCTGGCATCAAGGTCTGGTCGATAGATAAGTTCGCCGGACTTTGGACATTTCACCCAAAGGTTTTCAGGGGTTTCGCGCTTGCCCATAAGGGATTTCAGTCCCGGTGGGCGGATATTTGAAAGCCAGTTCATGCGTTTCTCCGTCAAGCGGCGCGTTCCTATTTCAAACCTGAGGCCAGGTCACGTGTTAACGCGGCAATGGCGGTCAGGGTTTCGTCCATCGAAGTTCCGCTTTCCATATCAGATATAAGATCAACGAAGGCAGAGCCAACTACAACCCCATCAGCAAACTCTGCCATTTCGCGTGCCTGCTGGGCAGTCTTGATGCCAAAACCCACGCAAACAGGCAGTTTAGACACGTCTTTTGCCATGGAAATGCCCGGCGCAATATCTGCAGCCACGGGTTTGCGAGCGCCCGTAACGCCCGTTACGGACACGTAATAAAGGAAACCTGAAGCGCCATCAGCAATCACATTCATGCGTGATTCGTTTGTTGTCGGTGTCGCCAGCCGGATCACAGCCATATCGTAGGGTGCATAGGCATCGCGAATTGGGCGGTCTTCTTCGGGTGGCAGATCAACCAGAATGGTGCCATCGATACCGGCCTCATTCGCGGCAGCGGCAAACGCCTCATACCCCATATTGTGGACAGGGTTGGCATAGCCCATCAGGATGAGCGGTGTTGTGTCATTCTCCTGGCGAAACCGGGTTGCAAGCGCGAGCACATCCTTCAGCCGTGTACCTGCTTTCAGGCTGCGCTGACCCGCGCGCTGAATGCTCGGGCCGTCCGCCATCGGGTCAGTAAACGGCGCGCCGAGCTCGATAATGTCTGCGCCATTCTCAACCAGGGTCTTCAGCACGTGATAGCTGGTTTCAAGATCGGGATCGCCTGCCATGACATAGGCAACCAGCGCCTTGCGGCCTTCTGTCTTAACCGTCTCGAACTTTGCTGAAATTCTGGATGCTGGCATTAGTCGGGCCTGATGCTGGAGTGAAGCCACGCTTCATAACGCGCATTGGCGTCTTTGCAAGCAAAGCTTAGAATAGCAGGCGTATCGAAGCTGTGATTGTCTGCAATCAGTTTCTCGGTTTCAGTCCAGTATGACGATCTGGATTTGAGCCATAAGACATACTCTTCGTCGTGTTCGATCCGGCCCTCCCAGTGATATACAGAAAGGATCGGGCCTTCGATATTCGCACACGCGGCAAGCTGTGCCTCCACGGCCAGCGTGGCCAGATGTTTAGCCTCTTCCCGGCTCGGACAATTCACACGGATCAGAATGATATCGCTCATGACAGGCCCTGTTCGCTTCGCCTTGATCGTTCGGATGAGCCACCGGAATGGCATCCTGCCGTTCGAGCGGTCAATCCTTCCGCGTCAGTGCTGGAGATCTCTATCTGGGATCATGCCAGAGCAGTTTTCCTGCTTTTGAGCGCGCATTTTCAAGTCTTCAGGCCGGCTCCAACGCGTAAACGGGCTCATGACAGACAAAGCAGAGCTTGTTGCCGTCCGGGTCTCTGACATAGGCCGCGTAGAAATCGTCGTGATAATGAGGACGCAGTCCCGGCGCGCCTTCACTTTGTCCACCTTTCAGCATGGCGGCTTCAAAAGCGGCATCGACGCTTTCCCGATCTGGCGCATTCAGCGCGGCCATCTGGCCATTTCCGGGTGACGGCGACGCGCCCAGTTCCGGTTGAGATACAAACAGCCATGGCCGGTCACGCGCGGCGTTCGAAAACGCGATGAAAGGGACGTCTTCATTCAGGAACAAAACCTGCAAACCCAGCGCTTCCATGACAGGTTCATAAAAGGCCCGGGCGTCGGCAAAGTCCCGGCAGGCAATCGTGATATGAGAGAGCATGGCGCGATATTCCTGATCTGCGAGCCTTGCCCGCTTGTGGTAATTGGGCCTTCAGCAGGCCAGCGGGGTAAATTCCATCAACAGGATGTAGTCCTGAACGTTTTTCCAGTCGTCAGACTGGGTGGCTTTTGCGGGCAGGGTGGACAGCATGACATCCTGCTTGCAGCCATTGCTGCCGCGATACGCCATCGACCATTCTGACCCACGAAACCCGGCCGTTCTCAGGCGCTCGGAATAGGCCAGCTGCGCCTGACCGCTACCCTGGCCATCGGCCATGGTAGCTGGAAGCGCGACACAAATGGCATCCGGACTGGCAATGCCAAAGACCGAGCAGTCTTCAAGCGGGGTTGTCCCCGGCACCGGTGAAATATACTCGCCATTCGGCAGGCTGATTGCGGAAAAATTGGGCCGGGTCGGTTCCGGAGGTGGCGGTGGGCGTGTGCCGGGTTCACCGCGAATGGGAGCGGGGCTGCGCGGATAATACGGATCGGTGGCACATCCTGCCAGCGCTGTTCCGAAAAGTGCGATGAACACGGCGCGTTTCAAAGTCATGTCTCCGAATTACCCGGCCAAACTGGTTCGACCAGGTCAATCAATGAACTCGACTAATGCGGGTTCCCGAAAGACATGTGATTTCTTCGTATTTTCTCAATGTGCAAACAAAACAGGCCAGCGATCATCGCTGGCCTGCATCTGGCGGTCATTTATTGGCAGATCAGTCGATCTCGATGCCCAGATGTTCGGCAACGGAGAAGATGTCCTTGTCGCCACGCCCGCACATATTCACGATCAGGATCTGATCCTTGCCCATCTCCTGAGCGACTTCGCCGACCCGGGCCAGCGCGTGCGCAGGTTCAAGCGCCGGAATGATACCCTCGAGTTTCGTGCAAAGCTGGAAGGCTTCAAGCGCTTCCTTATCCGTGCAGGTCAGATACTCCGCCCGACCTGAATCGCGCAGGAAGGCATGTTCCGGGCCGATGCCGGGATAGTCGAGACCCGCAGAGATCGAGTGGGCATCAATGATCTGACCATCATCATCCTGAAGCAGATAGGTCCGGTTGCCATGCAGAATGCCAGGCTGGCCGCCATTGAGCGCTGCGGCGTGCTGGCCGGTCTCAACGCCATGACCAGACGCTTCAACACCGATCAGGCGTACGCCCTCATCTTCGATAAACGGGTGGAAGAGGCCAATCGCGTTCGATCCGCCGCCGATACACGCCATGACGGCATCGGGCAGGCGGCCTTCGCGCTCCATCAATTGCTGTTTTGCCTCCCGGCCGATGACAGACTGAAAGTCACGCACCAGTTCCGGATATGGGTGTGGGCCGGCGGCTGTGCCGATGACGTAAAATGTGTCTGCCACATTCGTCACCCAGTCGCGCAAGGCTTCGTTCATCGCGTCTTTCAGTGTGCCTGTGCCGCTTTCCACCGGTACGATTTCCGCGCCGAGAAGTTTCATTCGGAAGACGTTCGGCTTCTGACGGACCACATCTGTAGCGCCCATGAAGACAACACACGGCAGACCAAATCGCGCACACACAGTCGCCGTGGCGACGCCATGCTGTCCTGCGCCCGTCTCCGCGATGATGCGGGTCTTGCCCATACGCATCGCCAGCAGAACTTGCCCAAGGCAATTATTGATCTTGTGCGCACCGGTATGGTTCAGCTCGTCGCGCTTGAAGTAGATCTTCGCGCCGCCGAAATGCTCGGTCATGCGCTCAGCGTAATAAAGGGGTGATGGACGCCCGACATAATGCGTCCACAGATCGTCCATCTGGGCCTTGAATGCCGGGTCTTCTTTCGCTTTCCGGTATTCTTTTTCCAGATCGAGGACGAGCGGCATGAGCGTTTCAGCAACATAACGTCCGCCAAATTCGCCAAACCGGCCTTCAGCGTCCGGCCATTTATCCCAGGTGTTACGCAGATCCATAGGTCATCTCATGTCTTATTGAGCCTGCTTGTCTCTGCCTTTGGACGCTTTTCGTCAAGGGTGGAAGACGCAGGCTCTGTCAGACCGGGGTAAGGGTTGGTCTGACGCTTAATAGCCCTTGCTTTGAATATAGTCCCTGATGCGCTGCTGGCGCGTCGCCGGATCCGGGTGGGTTGAAAGAAATTCAGCCACGCGCTGAGACGAGTTTGAGGCCATCAGCTCCCACAGCCTTACCGCAGCATCGGCGTCAAAGCCCGCAGCATGCATATAGTCCACACCGGCCAGGTCGGCCTCAAGCTCAGCGTTTCGACTGTATGGCAGGACAACCCCGAGATTGGTTGCCACGCTGCCCAGTGCATTCACCTGATCGGCGCTGATGGCGCCATCAGATCCACCGGCAATGACCGCACCGCCCAGCTGAACGGCCGCAGAGCCAACGGCAGCGCGGGATGCGCGCTCATTGGCGTGTCGGTAGATGCTGTGAGCGGCTTCATGACCCAGAACAGCGGCTAGCTGATCGTCATTTTCCACGAGGTCCAGAAGCCCTGTGTAAACGCCCACCCGATTGCCGGGCATCACAAAGGCATTCACTTCCGGGGAGTCGAACACGCGAACATCCCAGCTCTCACCCGCTTTCGGCGTCGCAGCGGAAATCCGGTTCCAGACCCGTTTAACGCGATTGTATTCTGCGCCGGATTGAAGCGTGGGCGTTGTCGAGATCAGCTCTTGCCAGGCCTGGGCCGATACTTCTGCAAGCTGCGCATCGTCATACACCGCCAGTTGCTGCTCGCCTGTGTATGGATTGGTCGAACAGGCCGCCATAAACGCCAGTGAACCTCCGCACATCAGTGCGATAGCTGGCGTGTGCAGTCGTGTGATCATCCGTGATTGTTTCTTCGCTTGCTTGCTCATCGTCGCTCACCCTCTCAAAAACCAGTCATCACATGTCAGCTCAGGCTGACACCTGCAGAAGAAAGCGAACCTGCCGCAGATTCGTTCCCTGATGTCGGAACACGAGGCATTTTAGACCGTTTATAAACGTAGATAATCCGAGGATATAACAATGACCTATACGCTGACATTGCAGAAAATCGAACCTGTAACCCATGACACAAACCACCTTGTGTTCAACCGGCCGAAGGGCTTTGCGTTCGAACCGGGGCAGGCTACGGATCTGGCGCTGAACAAGACAGGCTGGACCGATGAAAAACGCCCTTTCACCTTTGTGAACCTGCCGGACAGTGACACGCTGGAATTTGTCATCAAATCCTATCCGGACCATGACGGTGTCACCGAACAGATTGCACAGCTCGAGCCGGGTGATGAGGTGCTGATCGAGGATCCATGGGGCGCAATCAATGATGAAGGCAAGGGCACGTTCATCGCGGGCGGAGCAGGCATCACGCCCTTCATCGCCATTCTGCGTAACCGACTGGAAGAGAAAGGCACGCTGGAAGGCTGTAAGCTGATCTTTTCGAACGAAACCGAAAAAGACATCATCCTCCGCGAGGAATTCGAGGCGATGAAAGGTCTTGAAACGATCTTCACCGTCACCGATCAATCAGACGCTGACGTGAAAACACAGAAGATTGATCGCGCATTCCTGGCGGAACACATCAATCCAGCTGAAGGTGTCTACTATATCTGCGGGCCCGAGCCGATGATTGATGATGTGGCGGGCATATTGAGCGATCTCGGGGTCGATGACGATCGGATCGTTACAGAAGACCTCGACTAGAGGTGACCTCTGTCATCAGGCGAGTGCGGCGACCCTCTGATAGGATGTCGCGGCCTGTTGCACCTGTTGGAGAAAGGCGTCCTGCGCCGGTGTCTGTTCATCCTGCGAGCGTACGGTTTCAGCATTCTCCGGTTCGGCCGTTAAAGAACCGGTGGGTGAGTTGACGCCCGGCGCGTCCGGCGCGGCTTCGTCAGTTCTGGCGCTTTCGCCGGGCTCACCGGTGATCTCGTCTCGCTTCTGGGCGGCCAGCTCGGCCTGGGCTTCCCGCATGCCGGCGGCGGCCTGCTGGGCTACCTTCCGGTCCTGACCTGAAGGTTCGGCAGGTGCCATGGCTGCTGCCTGGACCTGTTGCAGTTTGTCGATGGTGGCCTGCGGATCGCCTTCAATTGGCGCGGTGTCGATAGAGACCTCTCCGCCTATCGCGTAACGCTTACCATCCGGCCCGACCTGATATTCATAGGAAGGTGAACCAGCGAAACTACCGCCGACCATAGCATGAGCGGCCTCATGCGCCCGCACTTCGGCGTCGCGTTCCCTGAGCTCCTCGACCTGCGACTGTTCTTCCTCGCTCAGCTCTGTCTGGTCAGCATTTTTTGAAGTGCCGCAACTGGTGCAGATGCCTGCCGCACATTCCGGGCACTCGCCCGTTTCGATGTCAGTGCTGGTCTGGCTCACTGAAAAAGTGGATGCGGGTGCTGTCTTTGAGGATTCCAGCGCGGCATCTGAAATCTCGACACGATCAACCGGCGTGGAGGCGGGTCTGGCCCGTGGTGCTTTATCCAGCCCGGAATCGCTCGCTGCCCCCAACAAGGGGCCGGGAATGAAACCAAATCGAACATCGCTGATCTGCATGATGCGTCCAGATATTCAGAAACAGCCCGCAGATTACCCTGATAATCTTCAACAGGTCTTGGCGCTCTGATGGCAATTGCGCTTGGCCCTTTCAGCTATCGTAAACCATAGGGCGGCGCTGTTTGAATGAGCCTGCTACATGCGGCATTAGCTGAGGTTAAAAGTTGAAAGCCATTGGAAAAGCCTCCACACTGCCCTTGGTGGAGGAACGAAGCATGTTGAAACCGGGATATTCTGTCAGCGCGTATAAGCTTGCGGCGCTGGTCTCTGCGGTATGCCCGCTGGCAGCTCAGGCGCAAACTTCGTATGAGACATCGGCTAATGCATGCGGAGGTCAGGAGTTGGTCGCTGCCTCGGATGACCGCTACATTTCAGCCTATGATCTGATGGGTTTGTCGCTTGCTGAGCTCGGGCTCGCTCGCAATGAAATTTATGCGCGGCATGGATATGTCTTCACCGGCACTTCGGGCGCGGCAGACTGGTTTGCCAGCTGCGACTGGTACGTTCCGGGCGAGGACGCCACAGCCAATGGGGAGATTGAGCTTTCTCACATCGAACAGGCCAATGTCCGCGCAATCCAGAAAACGGAAAGCCGCCGCGACGATGATATGACCGCCATCGCCTCCATTCCGCCTGCGCAAACGCCCTGGTCGGCGATCTGGGTGTCAAAAATGGGTGATGGCACCGAGACACGATATGACGCGCTGTTTGCGAAGGGAAAGCTGCGTCTCGAGCCCATTGTTCCGGACGGTTCGCCAATGGGCGGTATCGAGGCTGAAAATGGCGAGATGATCATGCCGCCACTGATCCGGCTGTATGACTTTGGCGCAGGCACCTATGGGGCCGATGAATTGAATGACTTCGAGGTTACCAACGAAATTCTCGGTTTCTGGCCCAATCTCGAGTGGGGCATTCGTGAATGGGCGGTTGATGCGCCTGGCATGCTGTTTCCGGTGACGCTGGTAAACTTATCCGTCGCCGTGACCAGTGAAGAGGTCACAGAGTTCAATGGAGAAGAAGGCGTAACGCGCTACACGTTGCAATCTGGCGAACCGCCGGCATGGTCTGAAGAGAGCCTTAGCGGTGATATTTGGGTTACGGCAGATGGCATCATCATTGCGGCCGATTTAAGCGGCCGGAAGCCATTACAGGGTGAGATGGATCAGTACACCGACTGGTCGACAGACTATCATCTGGAAAATCTCGAACGCCTTGAAAGCTATGAGGCTGAAAAGCTCGAAATGCCAACGCTCGTGGACGGGAAACAATGGCTCGCGCCGGGTTGAGGGCGAGACGCAGACTTTAACCGGCACCTTGAGCGTTTTTGCAGAACGAACGGATCAGGGCGTCATCCTTGACGCCCTTTTGGGCCTCCACGCCGGAGGACACATCAACAGCTTTCGCCCCTGATGTGACGCAGGCTTCTGCCACGTTGTCCGGGGACAATCCGCCCGCAAGCAGCCATGGCTTGTCACAGGAAAAGCCCTTTAGAAGCGTCCAGTCAAAGCTGTGCCCCCAACCGCCCGGACGGTCTGCATCCTTTGGCGGTCTGGCATCAAAAAGGAACCGGTCAGCAGCCGGATAGGCCTTGACGGTTTTCAGATCATCGCGTGAGGAAACGGGCAGGGCTTTCCAGATTTCACCAGATGGCCGCAATCCGCGCAGCCGGTGAATCATCTCGTTTGTTTCCTGCCCGTGCAGCTGGATGTGATCAACGCCCCAGTCTTCGGCCAGCTCTGCTGCGGCCTCTGCGCTCGGATTGACCAATAATACGACGGTTTCAATGTCTTGCGACATGGCCTGAGCGGCTTCTACGAGCGCCTTGCCTTCCTGCCGGGAAACATGCCGGGGGCTGTTCTCAAAATGCACAAACCCAACCCAGCGCGCGCCCGCCTCTATGGCGGTCTTCAGGTCGGCAATGGTGCGAAGTCCGCAAATCTTGATGTGAGGCGAGGCGCGTTTGATCATAGCCGTGAAATAAACCGGCTCGCGCCTGCCGCCAAGCATAAACCTATATGACGTGAGGCTTCCGGGGCGCGTTAAACGGCCCTGGCGTGTTTCTTCTCACCGGTCGCAATGGCGGGCGAGTAAACATCAAAACATTGCGCCACGTTTCGCAGGAGAATGCGCGCTTCTGGCACAACGCTGATCACTGATCCTTCGACGACACAGATGTCCTGTTCCTGAAGCTCTCGTGCTCGTCGAAATGCTTCGGTGAACTGATCCAGCGGTTCATCGAACTGGTAGGCAATCTGCGCTACATCAACCCGCATATCGCACATCAGCCGCTCGATGATTGCGCCGCGCAGCGCGTCGTCCCGCACCCGTGGCACACCGCGGTCAAGCGCGAGTTCACCGCGATTGATGGCTTCGGAATAGGCCCGGATGTCCTTTGAGTTCTGAACGAAGCCGCCCGGAAACTCGGATATGCCGGATGGCCCCAGCGCGATCAGCGTGCGGCAGGTGTCTGTGGTATAGCCCTGGAAATTCCGGTGCAGCTTTCCCTGATTGAGTGCTTCAGAGAGTTCATCTTCATCCCGCGCGAAATGGTCCAGCCCGATCTGAGTGTATCCAAAATCCAGCAGCGTTTCGGCCAGCGCGTGATATTGCGCAAAGCGATCCTCTGTGCCCGGCAGATAACGCCCATCAATGGCGCGCTGATGTTTGGCGAACCATGGCACATGCGCGTAGCCGAAGGCCGAAATCCGATCCGGCTTCAGGCTGGCTGCCTGTTCGGCGCTCTTGGCAACGCTATCCACCGTCTGATGTGGCAGGCCGTAGAGCAGGTCAAAATTGATGGCGTTGATTTCTGCGTTGCGCAGCGCTTCCACAGCGCCCTGGACCAGCAGGAAGGGCTGAACCCTGTTAATGGCTTCCTGTACGGTTCGGTTGAAATCCTGAACACCAAGGCTCGCACGCGTTACACCGCCAGCCGCCAGCGCACTGATCATGTCAGGTCCCAGTGTTCGCGGGTCAAGCTCGATGGAAATCTCGGCCTGATCAGACACGCAGAACGCATCGCGCAGCGCGTCGAGTACGCGCAGCATGTCTTCCGGGTTGAGGGCGTTTGGCGTGCCGCCGCCGAAATGCAGGTGAACCCCGCCGCCATGTTGCGGTAGCCGGGCTTTCCACAGCTCAATCTCTTTCAGCAAAATGTCGACAAAGCGGCCAATGCGGGAATAGCCGTTCGGGATGGTGGTATGACAACCGCAATACCAGCACAGCTGCTCGCAGAAAGGGACGTGGACGTAAACGGAGACCGGCTCGTTCGGCCCGATGGAGCTGATCCATTTGTCAGACAGACTGGCAGGCAGGTTGTCCCGGAACTGTGCAGCTGTCGGATAGCTGGTATAGCGGGGTACAGGGCTCGTGGCGAGCGTCATCCATTCGGCGCGCATGACAGAAGTCTCCATGATTTTCCGTGTTTGTAATCGCCGCGCCGCTGGTCGGTAATGTGGCCAGTTGGCACATGGAACAGCCTGTCGCAGGGGGGAGGCGGATTGTTTTCCCTTGCCTGATAGACAGATCGGTCAAATTTTGGTCTACACGCGCGACAAGAAAGAAAAATGCTGGAGCATGAAGTCATGACAGGCGAGTTGATCACGGTATTCGGTGGATCGGGCTTTGTGGGCAAATACGTCGTTCGGTCATTGTGCCGGAAGGGCTACCGGGTCCGGGTTGCCGTGCGCAATCCTCATCTGGCAGGCGACCAGCGTCTGGCGGGCGATGTCGGCCAGGTGCAGATCGTGCAGGCAAATGTCCGCAACCGTCCAAGTATTGAACGCGCTCTGGAAGGTGCAGACGGCGTCATCAACCTTGTTGGTATCCTGTTCGAAAAAGGTGCCCAGACATTCGATGGCACCCAAGAACTTGGTGCGAAAAATGTTGCTGAACTGGCTGCTGCCAAAGGCATCACGAAACTGGTTCAGATGTCGGCTATTGGCGCCGATGAGGACAGCAAATCCGAGTATGCGCAGACCAAGGCCCGCGCCGAGAAGAATGTGCTTGAGGTGATGCCTTCTGCGCGTATCGTCCGGCCCAGCATTATCTTTGGTACCGAGGATGAGTTCTTCAACCGGTTCGCGGCCATGTCCAAGGTGACGCCATTCCTGCCAAATATTGGCGGTGGTCATACCAGGTTCCAGCCGGTCTTTGTGGGCGATGTTGCTTCCGGGATCATCGCGGCGCTCGAAGCCCCATCCGCTGCGGGCCGCATTTTTGAGCTTGGTGGACCTGAGATCTACACGTTCAAGGAAATCCTGACTTACATCACTCGCGAAATTGACCGTCCGCGCGTACTGGTGACACTGCCTTTCGCCCTAGCAAAGCCAGTGGGCTATGTGATGGGCGCGCTGTTCAAGCTGTGGCCGTTCCATTCCCCGCCGCTCACGGGCGATCAGGTGCTTTTGCTGCAATCTGATAATGTGGTCGGTACGACAGACGATGACACCATCGGTACATTCTCTGATCTGGGTGTGACAGGTCTCGAAACCGTCGAAGCGGTCGTGCCGGGATATTTGTGGCGTTATCGCCCGCAGGGCCAGTTCCACGAGCCAAAGAACGCCTGATCAGATCAGCGATGAGAATGAAAAACCCCGGCGTGTTGCGCCGGGGTTTTTGTTTGACCTCATGTCAGGGGGAAGCCAGTTCAGTTGTCGGTTTCCGGTGTCGCCGTCTCGCCATCTTTCTTGATGATCTTCACGACTGAGCGCTTCTCTACGACCGTTTGATCCTTGCCGTCGGCGTCCTTATCGGACTTCCGGATAACGAACACCTGCTCGGCATTTTCCAGCTTTTCGAGCTCAGCCAGGGTTTTCTCAAGCTCTGCCAGCTCCTGGGCCGTCATATCCTTGTTCTTGCGGATGACGCGGACATGCGCGCCGTCATGGTCAAGGGCTGACAAGGCATGCAGCTCAGACAGAGCGGCGAGTTCCGCGAATTTGCTAAGCTCAGACAGGCTTTCGAGCTTGCTGAGATCGCCTAGCTCTGACAGCGCTTCAAGCTCGGCCAGCTCATCCAGACCCTCAAGCTCGATCTCGATATCTGCCAGATCGCTCGTCAGATCGGCAATGTCGATACTGATCATCTCAAGCGCCTTGAGGTCTTCGAGCTTCAGGCCAAGTTCATCGAGCGAGCTGAGTTCGATCTGGATGTCCTCCAGCTCTTTCAGCTTTTCGAGTTCCGCCAGCTCCTCCAGGCTGCCAACGCGGGCCAGCCATCTTTCCTTTTCGGCAGGTGACATATCGTCAATCGCCTTGAAGTTCCGGACGTCGTCAATCTGTGTGCTCAGGCGTTCAACGACGTTCCGGATGTCGGCCTCAGAGGCGTCGAGCGGAACGTGCTCGGCCCAGTTCTGAACGTAGACATCGACGTCGCCCGGCGCGTTCATGACAAAGCTGGTACGCTGCACCGTGACAAGGCGCGTATCCTTGCCGTCCTTGTCCTTTTCGATTGTGTCGGTGACGTCCGTGACTTCGGCTGTTTCCTGAAACTCATCTGCGGTAATCGTGCCCGAGCCATCCTTGTCCAGCATGGCGATCACCTTGCTGTCATTCGGAGAGATTTCGCCTGCGGTCAGAACGCCATCACCATTCCGGTCATAGCTTACGAAATTCGACCCGTCGGCTGTCGATGGCAGCGCGAAGGCCAGGCTGAGGGCTGCAACGCCCGAGGCCACCGAAGAAAGAAGTTTGGTCTTGTGTTGTTTCAGCATACTGAGTGTCGCTCCAAGTGTATTGAACTTTGGCGACGGATCAGACGTTTGCAGCCAGCCTTCGATCTGTCCTCTCACGGCTTCACTGGCAGAAATCCCTTTCTGCTCGCAGGCTTCCATGAGGGCTTTCTTCTGGCTGTAAGACAACCGGACTTCTAGTGTTTCGCTTTTCTTTTCCACACGCTTAGACATAACGTCCGACATCCTCTGCAGGTCTTGCCCGTCCCGGTACATGTTTCCCGGAACCGTGCAGATTGAGTACTGGATTGGTGTCAGGATGCCAGAAAATTAGTGTCCGGACACCTGAAATCATTGTAATTTTTAGGTGGCTACCACTTCATGCCCATGTGTTTTTTTGCCCATTCCCTGAAATCGGATGGGCGGTCATAGGCGCGTTCATCAAGTGATCCGTAAGCCAGAAGTGTGCCTTCTGCGGTTTCAATCCGCACACCGCTCGGAATGGAAGCGCCTTCTAGCCAGTACGCCATATTGTCAGAATCGGCGGTCGGATCGACGACCAGCATCACCTTCTTGCCGCCATTGCCTTCCTCGTCGCGCCCGAACACAAGCCCGTAAATCGTCTCCCGGCCCCACAGGCCATAGCTGATCTGCTGGGTTTTGCCATCCAGCAAGACTTCGTCACGCGTGAAGTGCCGTCGCCATTGCAGAACGTGCATGTTCTCACCATTGGTGATCTTGATATCGATTTTCCAGCTCGAAACCCGGACGAGTGACGCTTCCATGATGACCTCAGTATTATCGAGGAACAATAATATTGTTATTCGATAAAATCAAGCGCTGATCCAGCCAAACGCCAGAGGGGACGCAAGAAGCAGGGCGATGGCGAGAAAAATCCGGTAGATTACGAAGGGCAGAAAGCTCATGCGTTTGAGCAATTCCATCAACAAGGCGATGGACGCGAAGCCCGATACGAATGACAGCCCGGCCACGATCAGACCGTCGGTCAGGGTCGCAGCGCCCGCAGCGTCATCGGCCGTCACCAGCTTCAGAATGGCATAGGCACCGCCAGCTGCGAGGATCGGGGCACCAATCAGCATGGAAAAGCGTGCGGCGTCTGTGCGCTGGAAGCCAAACCAGCGCGCGGCGGTCATTGTGATGCCCGAGCGGCTGGTGCCAGGAATGATTGCGGCAATGGCCTGGGTCGCGCCGATGATGACGGCCTCGCGAACGCTCATCTCGTCTACATTGCGGGTTTCAGCATGTCTCGTATCTGCCCACCACAAGACGATGCCAAAGACGAACGTAGACAGGGCAACAGTCCAGACACTCCGTAGCGCTTGCTGAATGTCCTCGGACAGCAGAACTTCATGGGCAACCGCCACCCCAAGCGCAATCGGCATGGACACCAATATCAGAAGGGCCAGTCGGGCGTCCGCGCTCGCAGAGTTTTTCGAAGCATTGGCGAAGACCAGCTCAAACCCGCCGCGAAAGGCCCGGGCCACATCCCGCCAGAAATAGAGAAGTACGGCGAAAAGCGTACCGAGATGCGCCATTGCGTTGATCAGCAGCTCATCACGTGTGGCAAAGCCAAAATAACTGGAGGCCAGCAGAACATGCCCCGACGATGAGATCGGCAGCCATTCGGTGATGCCCTGGATCAGCGAGATGAAAATAAGCTGGAGAATGGACATGGCGGCTCCGAGAACTGGTGTGTACTCGTTAAACCGGTTTTCAGTGAGCGAGAAGAGGCGCAGTCATTCCTTTTCAGCGGGGGTTGAATTGCTGCCGAAAATGGCCGCGAGTATCATAAATACCAAAGTGATATATAAAAAACTCGCAAAAATCGGGAGATTTGGATTTTCTTCTCAAAATTTCGGACAATACATATCAACATGATCCATGTGCCAGATTATCTCCTTGCGCGCCCATAACGGAAAGCATATTGTCCGCGCGAATTAAGGAGATGCCTATGACGAAGCGAATGCTGAAATTCGTTTCCATTGAACGGGAAATGCCAGAAAAGCGGACAGCGGACGACCGTCGGGACGATTTCGAGGAAATCTACCGCGATTACGCTCTGGAAAAAGCGGAAGATCAGTCCGCCCGCTGTTCTCAATGTGGCGTTCCTTTCTGTCAGCAGCATTGCCCGCTTGGAAACAATATCCCGGACTGGCTGATGCTAACGGCAGAGGGGCGGCTCGAAGAAGCCTATGAGGTTTCTTCTGCCACCAACAACATGCCGGAAATCTGTGGCCGGATCTGTCCGCAGGACCGCCTGTGTGAAGGCAGCTGTGTGATTGAACAATCAACGCATGGCTCGGTGACGATTGGCGCGGTTGAGAAATACATCACGGATACTGCCTGGGAAAAGGGCTGGGTGAAGCCGGTCAAACCCCTGCGTGAGCGTGAGGCCAGCGTTGGCATTATCGGATCTGGTCCAGGTGGTCTGGCCGCAGCCGAACAACTGCGCCGCAAAGGCTATCAGGTGACAATCTATGAGCGGAATGACCGAGCGGGCGGCCTGCTCATGTATGGCATTCCGGGCTTTAAGCTGGAGAAGGAAGTCGTTGATCGCCGTATCAAACACCTCACCGACAGTGGCGTGACATTTCAGGTGAATTGCGAAATCGGCAAGACAGTCAGCTTCCAGTCGCTTCGCAGCAAGCATGACGTGGTTCTGATTGCGACGGGTGTTTACAAGGCGCGCGAACTTTCCGTACCGGGCGTCGGCGCAAATGGCGTCTATCCGGCGCTGGAGTATCTCACGGCTTCCAATAAGAAGAGCTTCGGTGACGCTGTTGACGCCTTTGACGATGGCGAGCTGGACGCGAACGGCAAGAATATCGTCGTGATTGGCGGCGGTGACACGGCTATGGACTGTGTGCGTACGGCGATCCGTCAGGGCGCGAAATCGGTCACATGTCTCTATCGCCGGAACCGGGAAAACATGCCCGGATCGCAGCGCGAAGTTGCCAATGCGGAAGAAGAGGGTGTCACCTTTGAATGGCTGGCGGCACCGAAAGCCATTCTGGACAATGGCGGCAAGGCTTCGGCTGTGCGTGCTGTCCGCATGCGTCTTGGCCTGCCAGATGCATCGGGTCGTCAGGCACCTGAGGAAGTACCCGGCTCAGATTTCGATATCGAAGCCGATATGGTGATCAAGGCGCTGGGCTTTGACCCTGAAGACCTGCCAATCCTGTTTAATGAGACAGCGCTTACGGTGAACCGCTGGGGCGCCGTCCGGGCAGACTACAAGACCATGATGACCAGCATTGATGGTGTGTTTGCTGTCGGCGACATTGTGCGTGGTGCGTCACTCGTTGTCTGGGCAGTCAAGGATGGTCGGGACGCGGCTGATGCGATCCACACTTATCTTGAAGAAAAGGCCGCCATGGGCGCGCCGGTTGCTGCGGCGGAGTAGGAGCTATGGCAGAAACATTCAGCGGACAGTGTCTGTGTGGAAACGTTTCCTATACGTTTGAAGGCCCGGTGCATGAGGTTGATGCCTGCCATTGCACGATGTGCCAGCGTTGGGTTGGCGGGCCTTTCATTGGCCTGACGCCAGCCGGCGATGTGACTCTGGCTGACGAAAAGACCGTCACCTGGTATTCCAGCTCGGAATGGGCCCAGCGCGGCTTCTGCGCAAAGTGCGGGTCCAGTCTGTTCTACCGGTTGAAGGAACAACCGGGCTTCTGGGCGATCACGCTGGGCACGGTGAACCAAACGGTTGAAGGCCAGCTGGGCAAGGAAATCTTCATCAATGAAAAGCCGGGCAATTACGCGCTTGCGGGAGATCATCCCCGGCTAACGGGCGAAGAATTCTTCGCCTCCCTCCAGTCTTCCTCTGATGGGCAAGAATAAGAACATGACAGACTCAATTCAGAACTATCTCGACAATCGCCAGAAGCTGATGGACGCGCACGCGTACGATCCACGCGACGAGCATGATGCGTGTGGTGTTGGTCTTGTGGCAGCGCTCGACGGAACCCCGCGACGGGAAATCGTTGAAATGGGTGTGCGGGCGCTGAAGGCGGTCTGGCACCGCGGCGCTGTCGACGCGGACGGCAAGACAGGTGACGGTGCGGGCATCCGTGTTGATGTGCCGCAGGAATTCTTCAAGGCGCAGGTCGCACGGACGGGCCATGAACCAAATGCCGGGCCGATCTGTGTTGGTCAGATTTTCCTTCCGCGCACGGATCTTCTGGGGCAGGAAGCCGCCAGAACCATCGTTGAAAACGAGATTCTGAAGTTCGGATTCTACATCTATGGCTGGCGTCAGCCGCCCATCAATCCAAGCGTCATCGGGCGCAAGGCGAATGACACGCGTCCCGAGATTGAGCAGGTTCTGTTCTATGACGCGCAGGAACGCCCTGCCGCAGATCTTGAGCGCGCGCTTTACATCTGCCGGCGCCGTATTGAACGTCGCGCACGTGAAGCGGCCATTCCAAGCTTCTATGTCTGTTCGCTCTCACAGCGGAATCTGATCTATAAAGGCATGTTCCTCGCCGAGGATATTGATCGCTTCTATCCCGACCTGACCGACGAGCGTTTCGTCTCTTCTGTGGCTATTTACCACCAGCGCTACTCAACCAACACCTTCCCGCAATGGTGGCTGGCGCAGCCATTCCGCATGCTGGCGCACAATGGTGAAATCAACACGGTTCGCGGCAATGAGAACTGGATGAAGAGCCATGAAATTCGCATGGTTGCGGATGCATTCCGCGGCCATGAGAATGACCTCAAGCCCGTCATCTCCAATGGCGCGTCTGACTCTGCAGCGCTTGATGCCGTCTTTGAGATTCTTGTGAAGGCTGGCCGGACGGCGCCGATGACGAAGGCGCTTCTGATGCCGGAAGCATGGTCGAAACGTGCCTCGATCATGCCGGATGAGCACGCCGCGCTTTACGCCTATGCCAACGCCGTGATGGAGCCATGGGACGGCCCGGCCGCGATTGCAGCCTATGACGGGCGCTGGGCGATCGCCGGTCTCGACCGGAATGGTTTGCGGCCGATGCGCTACGCCATCACGCGCGATAACATTCTGGCTGTCGGGTCTGAAGCCGGTATGTGCCCGCTCGATGATGAGAACATTGTGCGCAAGGGCTGTGTGCGCCCGGGCGGTATGATTGCTGCGGACCTTCAGGAAAACAAATTCTACGAGCATCGCGAAATCGTCGACAAGCTTGCTGACGAAGCGCCTTATCTTGAATGGCTTGAGAATGTGAAGGAGCTGGAGCCGGAAATTGGTCCGGGTCCGGAACCTGTCCGCTTTGAGAAGGAAGAGCTGCGCCGCCGCCAGGTTGCGGCGGGCTTTACCATGGAAGATATGGAGCTCGTTCTCGCGCCTATGGTCGAGGAAGGAAAAGAAGCCATCGGCTCTATGGGCGATGACTCACCTCTGGCCGTGATTTCGAACACCTATCGTCCGCTGTCACATTTCTTCCGGCAGAATTTCAGCCAGGTGACCAACCCGCCGATTGACCCGCTCCGGGAAAACCGGGTCATGTCGCTGAAAACCCGCTTTAAGAATCTGGGCAATATTCTTGAGTCAGACTCGACTCAGCAGGACGTGTTTGTGCTCGAAAGCCCCGTGCTGACCAATGGCATGTATGAACGGTTCATGGACATGCTGGGTGATCGTGTCCGCGTGATCGACTGTACGTTCGAAGCCCCAGCGAAAGACGCTCATGCCGGTGACACGCTGAAAGCGGCGCTCGATCAGATTCAGCAACAGGCTGAAGATGCCGTGCGGTCGGGCCATGAGCACATCGTACTGACTGATGAGTTTCAGGGACTCGACAAGATTGCCTGTCCGATGATCCTCGCGGCAGGCGCTGTGCAGGCGCATCTGGTCAGCCAGGGCTTGCGGTCTTTCTGTTCGATCACCGTTCGGTCGGCTGAATGTCTGGATACGCACTATTTTGCGGTTCTGGTCGGTGTCGGCGCGACCTGCGTTAACGCTTATCTCGTGCAGGAATGTATCGCGGACCGTCATGCGCGCGGCCTTTGTGGTGATCTCACGCTGAATGATTGCGTTCGCCACCACAAGGAAGCCATTGAGGCGGGCCTTCTGAAAATCCTGTCGAAAATGGGTATCTCCGTGATTTCGTCTTATCGCGGCGGCTACAATTTCGAGGCGCTGGGCCTGTCACGCGCGCTGGCTGCTGATTACTTTCCGGGGCTCACCAGCCGTATTTCCGGGATTGGTCTTGCCGGTCTTGAGAAGAAGGCTGAAGAGATCCATGCCAAGGCCTATGACGAGGGCGTCGTCACGCTGCCGATCGGTGGATATTACCGCATTCGTCGCGCTGGCGAGCGTCACGCGCTGGAAGGTGGTCTGATCCACCAGCTTCAGTCGGCCTGTGATTCGGGCAGCTATTCGACCTACAAAACCTATTCGCAGGCTATTCAGAGCCGTGAGCCGATCCAGCTTCGCGATCTTCTGGACTTCAAGCCAGCCGAACGGTCAATCGCGCTTGATGAAGTGCAGTCTATCAATGAAATCCGGAAGCGTTTCCTGACACCAGGCATGTCACTCGGGGCGCTGTCTCCGGAGGCGCATGGTGCACTGAACATCGCCATGAACCGGATTGGCGCAAAATCGGTTTCGGGTGAAGGCGGTGAAGATCGCGAGCGTTACAAGCCGCTTCCAAACGGTGACAACCCGAACTCTGCCGTCAAACAGGTTGCATCGGGCCGTTTTGGTGTGACGGCCGAATACCTCAACCAGTGTCGTGAAGTGGAGATCAAGGTCGCACAGGGTGCCAAGCCCGGCGAAGGTGGTCAGCTGCCAGGCTTCAAAGTCACCGAGATGATCGCGAAGTTCCGGAACTCCACTCCGGGTGTGACCCTGATTTCGCCACCGCCACATCATGACATCTACTCGATCGAGGATCTCGCGCAGCTGATCTACGATCTGAAGCAGATCAACCCGCGTGCACGCGTTTGCGTCAAGCTGGTTGCGCGGTCTGGCGTCGGAACGATTGCAGCGGGTGTGGCGAAAGCCAAGGCGGATGTGATCCTGATCGCAGGCCACAATGGCGGTACGGGTGCCAGCCCGCAAACCTCCATCAAATTCGCCGGTCTGCCATGGGAAATCGGCCTGGCCGAAGCTCACCAGGTCTTGTCACTGAACAATCTTCGCGATCAGGTAACCCTGCGGACCGATGGAGGTCTTCGGACTGGACGTGACATTGTCATGGCGGCCATGCTGGGCGCTGAAGAGTATGGCATCGGTACGGCTTCGCTCGTTGCGATGGGCTGTATCATGGTCCGTCAGTGCCATTCGAACACCTGCCCGGTCGGCGTGTGTACGCAGCGCGAGGATCTGCGTCAGAAATTCACCGGCACGCCGGACAAGGTTGTGAATCTGATGTCCTTCATCGCCGAGGAAGTCCGTGAGATCCTGGCTGAACTTGGCTTCCAGAGCCTTGATGATGTCATTGGCCGCACAGACCTTCTCTCGCAGGTGTCGCGTGGTGCGGCGCATCTCGATGACCTCGATCTGAACCCGCTTCTGGTGAAGGTCGAAAGCGACAAGCCAATCACCTACAAGCCGACGCATCGCAATGAAGTGCCTGAAACGCTGGACCACCAGATCCTGCGTGACGCACAGCCATTCTTCGAGCGTGGCGAAAAGATGCAGCTGGCCTATGGTGTGAAGAACGTTCAGCGGGCCATTGGTGCCCGGGCGTCCTCGGAAATCGTTCGCCGGTTTGCCGGTGATGAATTGCCGGAACATCGCCTGTGGGTATCGCTTCGCGGATCAGCCGGGCAATCGCTCGGGGCCTTCTCCGTGAAAGGGCTGACGCTCGAAGTGATTGGCGACTCGAACGACTATGTCGGTAAGGGTTTGTCAGGTGCCACCATTATTCTGAAGCCGTTTTCTCACCTTGCGGTCGATGCAGCCAAGAGCACGATTATCGGCAACACATGTCTTTACGGTGCGACCAGCGGCTATCTCTATGCGGCGGGGCAGGCGGCGGAACGTTTCGCTGTCCGTAACTCCGGCGCGACAGCTGTGATTGAAGGCTGCGGCTCAAATGGCTGTGAATACATGACCGGCGGCAAGATCGTCATTCTCGGTGATGTTGGCGACAATTTCGGGGCCGGCATGTCGGGCGGCATGGCGTTTGTCTACGATCCGAATGAGCGTTTCGAGAAAGTCGTGAACTCCGACTCGATTGGTTGGTATCGTCTTCAGAATGAGCATTGGAAACAGACGCTCCGTGATCTGATCCAGGAACATTATGACCGAACAGGTTCGCACCGTGCGCTGACCATTCTTGATCAGTGGGAAGCCGAGGTCGAACGGTTCTGGCAGATCGTGCCGCACGAAATGAAACACCGGTTGGATATTCCGGTCGAAGCAGCGGCTTGAACCACATAAAAAAGGGCGGCCCACCGGGTCGCCCTTTTCTTTTAAGATTGGGGTGTGGTCTCAGGCTGCGCCGACAAGTCGGTCAGCGAAGGCCTCGCCCTGTTCCGCGCGCAGGCTCGCCGTTTTGAGAAGCGCGTGTGTGCGCTCGTCCAGACCATTTTCCTTGAGGATTTCCTCAATCTGTTCGGCCAGATGATCTTCACCATCGTCAATCGCTTCGAGCGCGGCCTTGGTGTCAGATTGAAACAGGCCGGAAAAGCGGGTGAAGGCACGATGGATTTCGCCCATAAAGCCGCTTTCTGTTTCAGGTGTTTCGCCGCGATAACGGACTTCATCCTGAAAGCGCACAACCAGCTTGGCCCGATCATCGGCGCGGTTGGCCAGCGCCGTATAGGCGGTGGGGTTGTCCCGTTTGGCCATGTCGCGCGCCATCTCATAGCCTTTCTGGCTGTCGATCAGCATTTTGGTGACAGTGTTGAGTGTCTCATTATTCTTGTCGGCTGACATGATGTCCTCCTCCTTCGTAAGGTTCAGGACTTAAGCCGCAGCCTTGTTGACTTCGCCCATCGCAATGCCGCTCATCACGCGGTCGCCACCATAGGTCTCATCAAGGCATTTCTGAAGCTTTTCAGCATCTTCCATCTGACCAAGGCGACGCGCAAACGCCACCAGGCAGCCATAACCGGCAATCGCATAATGGGTCAGGCGCTGGTACTGGGTGATAATCACGGCATCGCGCGCATCCGCATCGGCAATCTCAGCTTCGATGGCATGCTTGCGGGCCTCCTTGGCAAGGCCTTCCATACCAAAGCAAAACTCGCCTTTCGGGTCTGCGCCGAGCGAAACGATAATGCTCTTGATCGTGTCGCGGCCTTCGCTGATGCCGCGCGCACCGCGCTCAAGGGCAGCTTTCAACTGTGGATGGCTCGCATGCTCGGCCAGTTTCTCTGTGATGCCGAGTGACTGATTGTTGGCGCTGTAAATGTCTTCAAGCTGGTCGATATAAACGTCTTTCAGGTTCGAAATAGTCATTGCGTCATCCTTGGTAATTTTCTGGTCTTAAGGGTTTGTCCCTTGCCCAACTCAACGATCAGAGGGCCTGCCTGTTCCGAATCTGGCGTTTAACTTTTTGCAAATTCCCTTGGAACCATGGCGATGCCAGTCAAATCATGGCAGGATTAACGCATGCATTTGTCCGCCTATAACGCCTATTGCGAGACGCTGCCCCACTCGACGCATTTGGTGCAGTGGGGCGGGTCGCATGTCTGGAAAATTGGCGGGAAAGTTTACGCGATAGGCGGCGCAGATGAGGCTGGTATGCTGAACAGATGCTCGTTCAAGGTGTCACGCATCGGGTTCGATATTCTTAAGGAGCAACCCGGTTTGCAAGGCGCGCCACATCTGGCCTCACGCGGAATGAGCTGGATACAGCGCACGACCGACGAAACCATGTCAGACGAAGAATTACTGACCTATATCCGAGACAGCTATGTGATTGTAGGTCGCGGGCTGACGAAGAAGAAACAAAAAGAGCTGGGCCTGTTGCCCAGCTCTCCTTAATGTTTGTCCGGTTCCGGATTAGTTGATGACGCCACAGGCAACGCGACCACCAGCACCGCCGATTGGCTGGCTCATATGGTCGTCTTCACCTTCGTGAATGATAATAGCGGAGCCATCTTCATCCAGCAGTTCAGACGCGCTGGTCAGCGTTGTGAACGCTTCATAGCCAGCAGACCCATCGGAAGCGACCCAGATGTTTGGCAGGTCACCGCCTTCAGGGCCATCGGCGTTCAGAAGGCCATGACCGCCTTCAACTTTGCCTACATGACCGCCGGAATTGGTAAATACGCCATAATCGGAACAATCACCGATCTGGTGAAGATGCAGGCCATGCCAGCCTGGTTCCAGCGCGCCCGGGTTCAGCGTGATGCGCATAAGCACGCCATTTGGTCCTTCGTTCAGATTGGCTTCGCCGATTACAGTGCTTTCGCCTGAAACGATCATGGCCCGGGCGTTCAGCATGCTTGGGATGCTTTCACTGCCCGTCGCCTCATCTGCGGCCTCAGACGGAGGTGGCGGTGCCGGGGCATCGGTTGTCGTATCGACCTGGGCCTCGCCGCAAGCGGCCAGCAATCCGGCAAGAATGGTGGCGGAAACAAGAGAATATTTCATGATTTGGTCCTTCGGCTTTGCTCGTTTGGAGGTGGCATTTTCTGTGCGGATAGCAACAATATTCCGGTTGCGTGACAAGACATTCGTCGATGGATCGGCCTGGTGTGCATGCACGCCTCAAGGCAAACCAGCCACGTCATGGGTGACGGGCTGGCATTGCCTTTGGCCGTGTTCAAACGCAGGAATGGCTTTAATTTTCGGCGTTGCGAACAGCTTCGTTCGTCTCTTCCCGGATATCGTTCACGACATCCTCGGTCGCTTCACCGGCATTTTCCAGTGCCTCGGCTGACTCTCGTTTCATCTCGACCAGAGTGTCATCCATGCGGGCCCCGGCGTCCTCAAACGAACCTTCCTGAACATAAAAAACGCCCATGCCGATGGCGAAAACGACGATCACTGCCATGATCAGGACAATGAGTGGGTTTCTCATCACGCGCTCTCCTTAAGCTGATGTCAGGTTAACGAGATTAACGCTGCGAAAGTTCCCTCAAGGTCGATGGAGGGCTGTTGTGCTGTCGGTTTTATCGGCTGGCTACATCTTCCGAAGTCTGCCAATCAGCTCTGCCATGTCTTCAGGAGGGGCCTTCTCGAAGTGCAATTCCTCGCCGGTTACCGGGTGCTCGAAGCCGAGAATATAGGCGTGGAGCGCCTGCCGCCGGAAGGCTCGTGCCGCGCTGGTGGCGTCTCGGAACTCCTCTCCATCGCCAAACGCTTTCAGCCCCCTGTGTTTGCCGTAAACCGGATCGCCAACCACTGGCGCACCGATATGGGCCATATGCACCCGGATCTGGTGGGTGCGGCCGGTTTCCAGCCGACACTCCACAAGCGCGGCCGCAGGTAGTGCGGATTTTTCGTCCAGCGCGCCAAAGGTTTCGACTGTTTTATAGTTGGTGATGGCGTGTTTGCCCTTTTCGACCCAGCCATCGCCATCGGGCTCATGCCAGTCGGCTGAAGCGGTACGCTGGCTTTCGCGAACGACAGACATTTTCTTCCTATCGCCCGGGTCACGATCAATCCGGGTCTCAATCCGCCCTAACAGAGGTCTTGGTGCGCCACGTGTCACCGCCAGATAGCGTCGATCCATGTCATGTGCCTGAAACCGCGCGACGAGCCCGGTGTGAGCCGTTTCGGATTTCGCCACCACCATCACACCGGAGGTGTCCTTGTCGAGGCGGTGCACGATCCCGGGACGCGCCACACCTCCAATACCGGAAAGACTGTCGCCACAATGATAGAGCAAGGCGTTGACCAGCGTTCCGTCCCAGGCACCGGGGGCAGGATGCACCACCATTCCGGGCGGTTTGTTCAGCACGATCAGGTGTTCATCCTCAAACAGAACGTCGAGCGGAATATCCTGTGGTTTGGGTGTGGCCGGTTCCGGGTCGGGCAGGGTGAGCCTGTATTCCTCACCTGCGCTGACTTTGAATTTCGGATCGATTTTAGCGCCGTTTGCCGCCACAACCTGTCCGTCCTCAATGAGGGATTTCAGGCGGGAGCGGGAGAGGTCAGCGACCTGCGCGGCCAGCCAGCGATCCAGTCGCTCGCCAGCGGCGTCAGTGTCAACGATGTAGGTGTCAGTTGTCGGCATTTGCGCGGTGTACGCCGAAATCTTCAGTTTGGGAATGCACCCCGCGCAACAGACACGGTTTAGGGTAGATCAGCGCTCAAGCGAGTTGAGCATACCGGCCACCGCGCGAACGGCTGTATCTTCGGTGAAAGGCGCGCGCATCACGACAATGCGGTGCCAGAGCGGGCCGAACAGCTGTTCTGAGCAATGATCGACATCATAATTTGCCTTGATCTCCTTGCTGGCGACCGATTGGGCCAGAAGTTGCTTTAGCGGTCCGCGGAACGTGT
Organism: uncultured Hyphomonadaceae bacterium; assembly: GCA_964342455.1. Lineage (GTDB taxonomy): Bacteria > Pseudomonadota > Alphaproteobacteria > Caulobacterales > Hyphomonadaceae > Ponticaulis. The sequence continues at coordinate 70,631 of CAYFGB010000007.1, read as the reverse complement.
CGCGGAAGAACTGGCGGAAAATGCCATTGGCGTGGGCGTCGTCGGCAGACGCCAGAAGACAGCTGCGCAGAAGGTGAACGCCCTCCTGGGTCGAACCGAGTTCGATGAACGGGTCCACAACCCGGCAATACCGCTCCAGTGAGTACTGCTTGCCGGTCACAACCGGTGGCTCGATCAGGTCCAGCACGGCGCTGACGGCCATGCCAGCCACAGTGCCCCACCATTCTTCAATGTCGGCCTCGTCGGCGTGGACCTGGCTCAGTACGGCGCTCAGTTCGAAATTGCGCCAGCCATTCTTGTAAAGCTCCTCCCGAGTGGCGTTTAGGAGAGAGTGCTGGGTCGCCCGTCCGCGCCGAACGCGATGGACAAAGCGATCACCTGTAATATCAATGACATTGTCTTGGGCTGTAGCGGGCATGTCTGGTCTCGTTTCAGGTTTGTTTTTCTACGGTTAAACACTTGTGAGACCGGGGTTTTGTTCCATCACACGCCTGACAAAAAGCGTCTGCACGCGGTAGAAGTGCGAAAAGTCGAAATAAATCAGACTGTTATTTTTAAAGAATTTTCCTCGCTGCCAGACACGATTGCCGCATTTTTGCCTGAAATCCTGCACCAGGCCTGTCGCGAATACATGCCAATGCTTTCCGATTACGAATAGCGCACGATGATTCCTCTTGTTGAGCCAACCGTCACATATCCGTTGCAAGCGAAGGCTAAACGGGGGCAAATGCTTCAGTAAAGGGGAGTAGCAGATGGATATTTCGCGTCGTAAGGCTTTGGGCCTGTTTGCCGGTGCGGCTGGAGGCGCTGGACTGGCAGGGTGTGCAGCCGGTCGTGCCATGACAGACGTTTACAGCGCCGGGCTCAGCCCGGTGGGTGTCAGTTTTGACCACGGTGTTGCTTCAGGCGATGCCATGCAGGACCGGGTTGTGCTGTGGACGCGTGTCACGCCTGAGCGTCCGACAACTGAGCAGATCCCGGTCATGGTGTATCACTCACCGGATCGCGCCGCGGTCGAGGCGCTGGAAACCGGATCGTTAGACACCGCGGACATGGTTTCGTTTCAGGGTTTGAAAACAGGTCAGGGACGGGACTATACCGTGAAGATCGACCTGAAGGCGCTTCAGGCGGATACGGAGTTCTACTATCGGTTCGCAGTGGAAACGCCTGATGGCATGGTGTTCTCGCCCATCGGCAAGACCCGCACACTTCCCGTTTCAGGCGGTGACGAGCTGAAACTTGGTGTCATTTCGTGCTCAAACTACCCCTTCGGCTATTTCAATGTTTACAAGGCTATGGCGGAGCGTGGTGATCTGGATGCCATCATTCATCTGGGTGATTACATCTATGAGTATGGCATTGATGGTTATGGCGCTGAAATGGGTGAAGCGCTCAACCGACGCCATGATCCTGTGACCGAGATTGTGACGCTGGACGATTACCGCGCGCGTCATCGTCAGTACAAGGCAGATGCCAATCTGCAGGCCGCTCATGCTGTTTGCCCTTGGTATTGCACCTGGGATGACCATGAAAGTGCCAATGACAGCTATCGCACGGGCGCGCAAAACCATAACCCAGAGAATGGTGAGGGCGACTGGACTGATCGCAAACAGGTTGCGGTACAGGCTTATCTTGAATGGATGCCGGTTCGGGACCCAGAGCCGGGCCGGGCGAAGGAATCGATCTATCGTAGTGTGGATTTTGGCGATCTGGTCAGCATTTTCATGCTGGAGTCGCGTCTGACGGGACGGTCTGAAGAAATTTCCTGGTTCACCGAACTTGCTGACGTCGAAGAAAAGGACATTCCGGCAAAAGCCATGGAAACCATGGCACGTGTGGCCTCACCGTCCCGCACAATGCTGGGAGATGTGCAGGAAGGCTGGCTGGCTGATGGGCTGGCTCGTTCCGCACAGGAGGGCAAAACATGGCAATTGCTCGCCAACCAGGTGATCATCTCGACGGTGAAACTGCCCAACTTCATGGCCGTGCTGAGCCCGGAGGAACTGCAACTAATGCCGGAAGGTTTCGGCCGGCTGATGGTGCAGTTCTCCCAGCTTGGACTGCCCTTCAATCTTGATGCCTGGGATGGCTTTCCGGCAGCGCGGGAGCGTCTCTTTGCGGCGGCAAAACAATCTGGCGCGCGGCTTGTGACGATTACCGGTGACACGCATACGGCCTGGGCGAATGAACCCCATTCGATGGACGGTACGCAGATCGGTGTTGAGTTCGGTTGTACGTCCGTAACCTCACCTGGCCTTGGCCAGTCTATTCCCCTGCCAAATCTTGGCCCGCTGATGGCAGACGCCAATGAAGATGTGACATGGTTTGACCCGTTCGGTCATGGCTACACCCTTCTGACGCTCAGCAAGGACAAGGCCCGGGCTGATTTCTTCAAGGTATCCACCATCGAAAGCGAGACCTTTGAAACAGACCTTGTCGCCAGCTTTGAAGCCGAACCTGTCGAGGGCGGTATCAGCCCGCTCAGGCAAGTCCAGACTTCAAGCTGACGTGAAATCAGAGTAGGGCGGCGAGATGTCTTCGCCGTCCTTTGTCTATGACCCACCCGAAACGCGTCCATTGCCGGTCGTGCATGTCGATCCGCATGTGATCGTCGCAGTAAAGCCGTCCGGGCTGCTTTCCGTGCCGGGGCGGCTGGACATACACAAGGACAGCCTGATCCTTCGCCTTCAGTCCGAATATCCCGACGCCCTCACTGTGCATCGTCTGGATATGGCAACGTCCGGGCTGATGGTGTTTGGACGCGGTGCTGATGTGCAGCGTACGCTCTCAAAGGCGTTTGAGGCACGAGCCGTCGAAAAGGGCTATATGGCGAGGGTCCATGGCGTTCCGGAGGCAGACAGCGGCGAGGTCGATCTCCCGCTTATTGGTGACTGGCCAAACCGCCCGCGCCAGAAAGTGGACCCGGAGACTGGCAAGCCATCGCGAACCCAATGGCGCGTCATTCATCGGGGGCAGAGTGACACGCTTGTCGAGTTGATCCCGATTACGGGGCGCACCCATCAATTGCGCGTTCACATGGCCGCAATAGGTCATCCCATTGTGGGCGATGAGCTCTATGGCCCTGAAACTCTGAAAAAAACCGGCAATCGTCTTTGTCTTCATGCGTGCCGCCTGAGCTTCAAACACCCTGGAACGGGTGACGTACAGATTTTCACCTCTGCGCATGCTTTCTGAGACATCGGGCACTCCCTAAAACCGGAACGCGGCTTGCACTCTTTCTGTGAAAGTGGAAGGATTTGTTATGCATGCTCGTCTCTCACGGCTATTCGCGACCCGAATTGACACACAGTCAGACAAGCATCGGTTGGAATTTGAGCCGGGACAGGTCTGGCAGATCGGGTCTGGTGATCATGCCGGTGTCGAACTGCTTGTTGTAAAAATCGAGTATGACGATCTGCACGGCGGAATTGTCCATGTCACAGTTCGTGGTCCACTGTTCACGCGCAGCGGGTTTGAGCTGGAAGGCATTCCGCATCTGCCATTCCTTGATGAGGCGCTTCAGCAATCCGACCTTTATCTGGCGGGCCATGTTGAGGCTGTGCCCGATGACTGGCGCGACATGTATCGCGACTGGGTCAGCGATGCCGAAGCCGGCGATGCTGGTCTGTTCAGCATTCCTGCAGGCGATATTCTCAACGACATCATGGCCCATTTGCCGCTGTGAATTCCGTTAAAATTTTCTCAATCGCTCGAGACACGGGTTAAGGCTTTTCTGAGAGACTGCACTCTGAAAAGAGGAGCAGAAAGCCCCATGTCTCTGACCATTGCGTCCAGTTTTACGGCCGCGCTGCGCCAAAGCGGTCCAGCGTACACCGCGCCGACACGACAGACGCCCGCGGAACATACCCGCGAGGCCGCAGACGTACCATCCGAGAAAGGGATTGAAAGCCGGTTCGATCTGGCAAAACTCCCCTATCTGACCGGGCGGGAAGAGACTGAAGAGTCCAACGGACTTCCGCCGCAGGACCCTGAAGTCGCCCGCTATTCACGGGAGAAATATCAGGCGCGTGAGACCTTCGAGCGCCTCGTGAAAGAGCTGAAAATGGTCAGAAAGGTCTGGGCGAACAAACCCGAAGAGCTGGCCGAGCAATTGCTCCGCTTAGGTGCGGAACTCGCCAAAGTGGCCAAGCAGTATCAGGCGGCACAAAAGGCGCTGGCGCAAATTCTCGGGGAACGCTCCGGAATGGGAAATGGTTTGGCCATGCCGGCGATCAGCGCGCCGGCCGTCGGGGCGACGTCTCCGTCAGCAGACCCTTCTGATGATGTTGGCTCGTCTGCAGAAACAGCGCAAGACGCTGGCTCTGATGCGGAAGCTGAGGCGAACCGTCTGGCTGGGGACGCCGCGGAGCTTGCGGATGATAATACCTCCAGCACGCCGACACCGGATACCCAGGCCGTGAAATCCGGGGCCGCAGCTTACGAAAAGGTTCAGATGAAAACGGTCCGTCTGGATGAGTCGCCCTTCGCCATGGAGCTTCGCGGAGATATCGAGTTTGCCTCGGGTCTTCGCGGATTTGCGACAAAGCTTCGAGAGGCTCTTGAAGAAGTTGTGAAAAAGGCGCCAAACCTACCGGGGGCCTCCAGGGAGCGGGATGAGTTTCTCGAAAAGGCGGGCGAAGCACTTGAGGAACTTGAGTCCGAAATGTTCAAATACCTCGGTGCGCTGAAACGGGCGATGCCGCCAGCTCTTCGGGTCAGCCAACCAGTGTCGGCGGTGGTGGCCTGAGGCGGGGATTATAGACTGCCGAGCGCCTTGCCGACAATTTCCCCCGCATCCAGTATTGCGTCACGGGCGGGCACGGAAATGGCTGTCAGATTCATGAAGCCGTGAACCATGCCGGGCAATTCCCGCGTCGTGACCGGCACGCCCGCAGCAGCCATCTTGTCTGCATAGGCGCGTCCTTCGGCGTTCAGTGGATCCCAGCCGCAAAGAACGATGTGTGAAGGTGGCAGGCCGGTGATGTCCTCGGCAGGCGCAAAGAGTGGCGATATCCGTTTGTCCATCGGGTCAGCATCCTTGCCCAGATAACTGCTTTTGAAGAAATCAAACAGACCGGGCGAAATGAAGAAACCTTCCTGAAAGCGAAGACCACGCGACTTGATGTCCACGAATTGCAGCAACGGATAGAACAGCAATTGGAAGGCAGGTTCATCCTCGCCGCGGCGACGAAGCTCCTGGCACAGATAGGCCGCCAGATTCCCACCGGCGCTATCGCCAGCCACCGCCACGCGTTCCGGGTCGATTGAGATGTCTCTGGCGCGCCGCATCAGCCATTTATAGGCCGCCATCGCATCGTCGTGGGCGCAAGGAAAACGGTGTTCCGGTGCCAGCCTGTAATCAATCGAGATGACCCGGCAGCGGGCCGCATGGGCCAGCCGGATGCAGATCATCTCATGGCCGTCGAGATCGCCCAGAACGAAACCGCCACCGTGGAAATAGAGGATGGCCGGTTGCTGTCCGACCCCCGCGGCAAGCGGTGTGTAGATGCGCGCGCGTAGCGGGCCTTCCGCGCCATCCACAAGGATGTTGTCGATATGTGCCAGCTCCGGCGCATCGCTCTCAACAGACCGGGTGGCCCTGTAGAAGCTCGCTCGAAGCCGATCAACGGTCTCGCGCCAGTCTGCTTTGGAAAAATCGGTGACAGTCAGGTCCGGCAACCAGCTATCGGGAATCTTGAGGTGCTTCATGAAGGCCTGAAGGCCGGGATCGATTGCCATTTCCTGATATCCCGAGGATGCTCTGATTCTGAAGGTGAGCCCGCCAGTAGGTTTCTACAATAGGGAGAAGAAAAAAATGCGACAGGTTGAAATTTTCTGGTCGTTTCGAAGTCCGTATTCCTATCTCGCTACGCCCAGGCTTCGCGCGCTTTCGGCAGTCTATGATATACCTTTTGTGATGCGGCCTGTTTATCCGATTGCCGTTCGTATTCCGGGCTTCTTCAAATCGGTCAATCCGCTCTGGCCGGGCTATTTAATGCATGATGTGCCGCGACTGGGCGCGTTTCTCGGCGTCCCGGTTGGCAGGCCCGATCCGGACCCGATTGTGATGGACATGGCCACCGGTGAGGTTGATGCCGAGCAGCCTTATATCCATCGATTGACGCGTCTTGGTGTGCTGGCCAGCCATACGCCGCAAGCGCTTGATTTCTTTTATGAAGTCTCGACGGTGATCTGGTCCGGCGAGCAGACCTGGACGGACGCAACCGTGCTGGCAGATGCGGTTGGCCGAGCCGGATTTGATCTTGAAGCCATGGATCGGGACATTGAGGCGCGGGAAGCGGAGCTGGAAGATGAAATCTCACGCAATGAAACCGATCAGCGCGCCGCCGGGCATTGGGGGGTGCCATTGATGGTGTTCAACGGAGAGCCCTTCTTCGGTCAGGACCGGATCGATCTGCTCGAATGGCGTCTCAATGAGGCCGGTGTGCCCCGAATGAGCTGATGCTAAAGGTCGGGTACAGGTATCAGAGACTGCGACGGATCTGATTATACCCGGAAAGCTTGGCAATCAGTTCTGCGCGAGTGCTTACGCCAAACTTGCTGCGAAGGTCTTCCATGTGACGGTGAACCGTCCGGACTGACCGGTTCATGATATCAGCAATTTCGGGGTCCTTCTTGCCCTGAGCTACCCAATAGGCAATCTCGGTCTGGCGTTTTGTCAGCGTGTGATTAAGCGTCTGAGGTACATCTGGTAGAGAGTTTCGCCGGACATAATCGTAGAACACCACACCCGCATAGTGGAGCAGTCTCTTGTCGGTTGGCGCATGGCTCAGACGATCGCCCATGAATGAGGTCGCGGCCACGCTGCCATCGGGCCCATAATGCGGAATCACCAGCCCGTCGCGATACCCGTGTTCGGCTGCGGCTCCGAAGACCTCCTGCATTTCAAAGGTGGTGGCGCGCGGGCGAACATCCTGCCAGTAAAAAGCCCCGCCTTCTGAGGGGTTCAGGACCCGCAGCGTGGCGACATCCCGTTCGGCAAATTTACCTTTCCGGTAGCGAGCCACGTATTCGGTGTCGCGCTTGCCCAGCAGCCGGCCAATGAAAGGTTGAGAGTTTACGGCGGCGCGCATTTCGGCACTGCCTACAGAGACGACGCCAAATGGAGCGGCCAGTTTTAACAGCGCCGCTTCCACGACATCGAACGGTTCGTCATCTTCAGCGAAATCAAAAAACGGGTCTGAAATCATGACCATGCTCCCCCATCGCAGCGCCAGCATGCCGTGCCGCCACACGTCCGTCCAGCACGGAAACAATCACTTACTCAATTTCCTGGGGAGTTGCCTAAAAGAAAGACGCAGACGAAAGCCAATCCGTCTGCGTCTGAATGCGTTTAGCGTGGTGACATCACCATGGTCATCTGCCGGCCCTCAAGTTTGGGCTCCAGCTCGACCTTGGCCACATCTTCGAATTCGGTCTTCACTTTCTGAAGAAGCTCCATGCCAAGATGCTGGTGCGCCATTTCGCGACCCCGGAATCTCAGCGTGATCTTCACCTTGTCACCAGAATCGAAAAAGCGGGCGATGGCTTTCGATTTGACCTCATAATCATGCGTATCAATGTTAGGACGCATTTTGATTTCCTTGAGATCAGCCGTTTTCTGCTTCTTACGTGCTTCGGCTTTCTTTTTCTGTTCAAGGAAACGGAGCTTGCCGTAGTCGAGAATTTTGCAAACCGGAACTTCCTGGTTTGGTGAGACTTCTACAAGGTCGAGTCCTGCTTCCCGCGCGGCGTCGAGCGCTGCTTGCGTTGGCATCTCTCCTTGCTTTTCGCCGTTCTCATCAATTAGCAGGACACGCGAAACTCTAATCTCCTCATTGACGCGTGGTCCGGATTTTTGCGGCGGTTTTGCCGGCATTGGTCGACGTGCTATGGCTTTGCTCCTTTAGCTATTACTATCGTTACAGATATGACCTATTCGGGCCTGAAATTCAAGAAGTGGGCAGGATATCGAGGGCTTTAATGGCCTGTGTGACATCCTTCACACTGATTTCTTCCAGCGTTTCACCCTTCAGCAGAATGACATTGCACCCGGCAGGACGGCCTGTGTGTTCAGCCGGATCTTCCAGCCCGGCCATCAAAGAGATGCCCGGCGCACCGGCCAGGGTTGCCATCTGCATGGGGCCTGTATCCCCACCGATCACGAAGGTCGCTTCCTTGCCGAGTGCTGCAATCTGGAAGAGGTCCGTACGGGTGCAGAGGGTTTTGGCTCTTGGTTCAGCGCGGGCAATCTGATTGCCGACAGCGCTTTCATCGCGTCCACCAATAATCACGGGTGTGATATCACTGTCTGCGATCCATTTGGCCAGATCAATGAAGCGTTCAATCGGCCAGGGATCATCTTCAGGACGCGTTGAGAACGCCGGCACGATGAGCGCGTATGGGCCATTGAGCGAAAAATAGGCGGGTTGCAGTCGCGGCGGATTACGAAGAGCCGGGGCAATCCAGTCGAAATCGGGTTTTGGTGACTTGCCAAACTGGTACCCACCCTTCGGGCCAACCCCGGCAAGCGTCAATTGCGCCCCAAGCCGCTCAATTTTGTGAATGGATTGGGGAATTCCATCTGTTGGAAAGGCGCATCCCGACGCATTGCCCGACCAGAGGGGCGGCTTTGGGCGCAGCGCCTGAAAATAGTTATTGGTTCGGCTACTGGCCTGAAAGTCGTACACGATGTCGAATTTTTCCGAACGCAGGCGCCGGATCAACCGTGTTGTCCCGGAGGCGTCAACCGGGCGGCCATCCGTTTCCACCTTGTCAAAATAGGGGCATGCCTTGGCAAAAGCCTCAAAGGGCGGCGTGGTCAGCAGGGTGATTTGCGCAGAAGGGTGGTGATGGCGAATGGTTCGCATTGCGCCCAGCGCCCAGACGAAGTCCCGAAGCGCAGACAACTGAATGACCAGCACTTTTCGGGCCTGATCGCCGGGATTTTTAGGCAGGCTGGCCATCAGGCGTGCGCTCCCTGTGTCAGAACCCGATCATAAACCTCGAGGGTCGCGGCCTGGAGTGCAGACTTGGTATAGCGGGATGATACAAGCTGTCGCGCGGCGCTGCCCATCACCTCCCGCGCGTCAGGCGTCAGGCTCAGAAAGCGCTTGAGTGCCTCAGCCAGGGCGTCGGCATCTTTTGGCGCAAACCGCCAGCCTGTTTCCTCATTGATCACGGTTTCTCGCTGGCCACCATGATCGGCCACGATGACGGGTTTGCCCATCGCGCCGGCCTCAATGGCAATACGGCCAAACGCTTCGGGGCGAGTGGACGGGGCAAGAACAAGATCACTGGCAGCATAGAGTGTCGGCATATCGCTATAATGGCCTGAAATGTTGACGGATTCGTCAAGTCCTGCCGCATGAATTTGTAAACGCAGGCCTGAAACATATTCATTTCTGCCCTGTGCATCACCAATCAGGCACACCTGAAGACGTGATTTCTGATCATCCGGCAGTCTGGCCAGCGCTTCGACAAGCAGGCCCTGCCCCTTCCACTCGGTCAGACGCCCGGGCAGAATCGCCAGAAACTCTCGTTCGTTGATCAGGCTGGCGCGTAAGTCCGAGACCTTTCCTGCCTCGACGCGCGCAGGGTCAAATACATCCGTATCGACCCCCCGGGGAATGGTGACGAGCCGCGTGTCTGGCAGATCGTAGAGGCTGCGGACGTGATCTGCGATGTACTCTGAATTGGCAATCACAATATCGCCGCGCGCCATAACCGAATTGTAGAGCTTTTTCGGCGCGGAACGCCCACCATAACTGCCATGATGGGTGGTGACAAAAGGCGTGCCTGTTCGGCGTGCGGCCCAAAGCGCGCTCCAGGCCGGGGCGCGGGATCGGGCGTGAACGACATCAACCTGTTCCTGACGGATGATATCGGCCAGAATACTGGCATTCTTTCGCAACCGAAACGGGTTTTTGGACTTCACGGGCAGGCGGATAAGTTCACCGCCCAGTTGTTCGAGCTCGCTTTCCAGTCGCCCGCCTTCGCTGACGACAAGGGCGCGTCCCCCTGACGCCTTGAGCGCTTCAACGATCTCAAGTGTAGTACGTTCAGCGCCACCTGCCGCAAGTTCGGGTATGATCTGAAGAACAGTTAGGCCGCGACGCACAGACAGTAACCCTTTCAAGACCGACGAGGGAGGTCAAAACACATGGAAACGCTCAACCGGGAAAACGGTGAAACTCTTGCCTACACGAAACTGGAGCCGACTGCCAACAAGCCAACACTGGTTTGGCTTTCGGGCTTTAATTCCGACATGTCGGGGTCAAAGGCTCTGGCGGTAAAGGATTGGGCTGAAGCGAACGGATTTGGATATCTGGCGTTTGACTATTTCGGGCATGGCGCGTCGAGCGGTGATTTCGCAAACGGAACGATCTCGCTCTGGCGGGAGGATTGCCTCGCCGCCATTGATGCGCTGAGCGATGGACCGCTGATCCTCATCGGCTCGTCCATGGGCGGCTGGATGGCGCTGTTGACCGCGCTGGCGCGGAAGGCGCGCGTGAAAGGGATGGTTCTGATCGCCCCGGCACCTGATTTTACGCAGAAGCTTCTCTGGCAGGAATTGTCCGGTGCGGCGCAGGAAGAGATTGCGCATAACGGCTTCTGGATGCGGCCGACAGATTATGGCGAGCCTTATCCCATAACGCGGGAGCTGATCTCGGACGGCAAGCAATGGTCCATCCTGGATGGGCCGATTGATCTTTCCATGCCTGTGACCATCCTCCAGGGCAAGATGGACCCGGATGTCCCCTGGACCCATGCGCTGAAAGTGCAGGAAAAGATCGCATCAACTGATTGTGTGTTCCACCTGATCAAGGATGGAGAACACAGATTGTCGCGAGAAGGCGACATCAAGCGCTTGCTGCTGGAAGTCCAGTTGATGACGGAGAAAGTCGGCTAGCGCTTTTTCTGCAGAACAAGCCAGGTCCAGGTAATGCCGCGGGCCTGGTTTGTTGGCTGAACAGAGTCCCGATCTTCGGTCACCACCAGCTCAAACCCGTTTCTGACCGCAGATGTGACCGTGTCCTCAATATCAACCGGGAAACACGGACGGTCCGGCGCGCCATCGCCATGGCGAAGAGACATGATTACTGCACCGCCTGGACGGACCAGAGATGACAGCTGGCGCATGGCGATCTTGCGATCGACCTCTGACAGGTGCTGCCAGACGGCGCAAATCGTCACAATGTCATACTTAAGCCCGCGCTCCCGCATTTTGGCGAGCGAGGGAAGGCGATCATCAATCCAGACAATATCTTTGTTCTGATAGCGGGCCATGCCGCTTTCGCGGAACGCATCGACAGGCTCTACCGCCGTGACATTGTAGCCCATGTCGGAAAACCAGGCGGCATCCCGGCCTGTGCCCGCGCCGATGTCGAGGAGGTCACGACCCGCCTGATCGGCAAACAGATCGAGCAGATGCGCATAGAGCTCACTGGAGGAAAGCGCATTAAATTTCTCAATTAATACTGGGGCTGCGGCTTCGTAGTTCTTGATGATTTCGATTTGATCAGTGGTCATAACTGCTCTTTGGCTCCAAAATCTGGTGCCCCACCCTTTTTTGTCAGGGGGTTGATGGCATGATTTTGTGACTGAAATTTGAAGGACGCATGAATAGATGGCAAGTCACACAGGAATTCAACCCAGGTGTGTCAAATAAATCATTAAGTGAGCGAACGTTCGCAAGCATTTGCTGAATGTTCGCAAAATCAGATGCCAAGTAAAGAAAAGGCCCGGGCAAGTGCCGGGCCTTTGTCATTGTACGAATTCGTCTCTTGTCAGACGCGTTCCTGCTCATTTGGCTGGTTCGGCTGAGCTGGAGCTGGAGCTGAGGTCTGAAGCTGGAAGTTCATCAGCATTTGCGTGACGGTACGGCGCAGGCCAGTCAGCATGGCTTCAAACAGTTGGAAGGCCTCTGATTTGAACTCGTTCAGCGGATCGCGCTGGCCATAACTCCGCAAGTGGATTACGGATCGCAGCTGATCAAGCTGCTGAAGGTGTTCGCGCCATTCACGGTCGAGGAATTGCAGCAGCACCTGTTTCTCGATCCAGCGAATGCGTTCCGACCCGACAGAAGATGCCTTCTGCGCATAGATATGATCAGTGGCTTCGGTGAGCCGTTCGATGATCTCGGTGTTTGCGACACCTTCTTCATTGGCCCAGTCACGGACAGGCACATCGACACCAAAGATTTCGCGTAGCTCAGCCGTGAGGCCGTCAACATCCCACTGGTCGGCATAAGACCGCGCCGGCATGGCCGCGTGTACCAGATCCTCAATCAGCTCATGGCGCATTTCGGTTACGGTTTCGGACACGCTCTCAGCGCTCATGAAATCAATGCGCTGCTCGAAGATTGCCTTACGCTGATCATTGACGACGTTATCGTATTTGAGAACGTTCTTACGCGTTTCGAAATTGCGTTGCTCGACCTTCTTCTGCGAGGTTTCGAGCGCCTTGCTCATCCATGGGTGAACAATGGCTTCGTTTTCCTTGATGCCGAGCCGACGCATGATCGCATCGAGGCGTTCAGCTGCGAAAATACGCAGAAGATCATCTTCAAGAGAGATGTAGAATTTGGAGCGGCCCGGGTCGCCCTGACGACCTGTCCGGCCGCGCAACTGGTTGTCGATACGGCGGCTTTCATGTCGTTCCGTACCCAGAACGAACAGCCCGCCGGCATCCAGCGCCTTTTGTTTCGCTTCCGAAATCTCCGCCTTGATCTCATCTTCCATGGACCAGCGTTCGGTCTCGTTCAGCTCGCGGCCAAGCTTGGCCTGACGCTTTTGCGTTTCCTCTTCCATTCGCATTTCAAGATTGCCGCCCAGCTGGATGTCGGTACCGCGGCCCGCCATGTTGGTGGCAACCGTGATAGCGCCCGGGACACCGGCCTGCGCAACAATGTGGGCTTCGCGCTCATGGTGACGCGCATTGAGCACCTGATGCGGAATTTTCGCCTGAGCGAGCAGTGTGGACAGCAATTCGGATTTTTCGATGCTGGCCGTGCCGAGCAGGACAGGCTGTTCCTTGGCATGGCATTCCTTCAGCTCTTCGATAATGGCGCGGTATTTTTCCTTGGCCGTCCGGTAGACGACGTCGTCATCGTCAATACGCTGAACGGGTTTGTTGGTCGGAATTTCATAGACGCGCAGGCCATAAGTGTCCTGGAATTCAGCAGCTTCCGTATCCGCCGTACCCGTCATACCGGCCAGCTTTTTATAGAGGCGGAAATAATTCTGGAAGGTGATCGAGGCGAGCGTCTGGTTTTCCGGCTGGATATCGACCCGTTCCTTGGCTTCGATTGCCTGGTGCAGACCCTCTGACAGACGGCGACCTTCCATCATGCGGCCGGTAAACTCGTCGATCAGCATGACCTGACCGTCTTTCACGATGTAATCCTTGTCGCGGAAGAACAGTTTGTGCGCGCGCAGTGCCTGGTTTGCGTGGTGCACGATGGTGATGTTTTCCGGCTCATACATGGAGCCTTCCATCAGACCTGCTTCCAGCAACAGCTCTTCAATCCGCTCATTGCCTTCTTCGGTGAAGACGATGGACCGATGCTTCTCGTCGAGTTCGAAGTCTTCGTCGGTCAGTTTCGGGATGAGGGCGTCAATCGTCCGGTAGAGGTCGGACCTGTCATCGGTCGGACCGGAAATGATCAGCGGTGTCCGGGCTTCGTCGATCAGAATGGAGTCAACTTCGTCCACAATACAATAATGGTGACCGCGCTGAACCATGTCAGCCAGCGAATACTTCATATTATCGCGAAGATAATCGAAGCCGAATTCATTGTTCGTGCCGTACGTGATGTCAGCGGCGTAGGATTCGCGGCGCTGACGGTCATCCAGACCATGCACGATGATGCCGGTTTTCAGACCGAGGAAGCCATAAAGCTGGCCCATCCATTCGGCGTCACGCTTGGCCAGATAGTCGTTCACGGTGATGACGTGCACGCCCTTGCCTTCCAGCGCGTTGAGATAGGCCGCCAGTGTTGCAACAAGCGTCTTGCCCTCACCGGTGCGCATCTCGGAAATATTGCCCGAATGGAGCACCATGCCGCCGATCAGCTGGACATCGAAATGCCGCATTCCCAGCGTACGTTTCGACGCCTCGCGGACGACTGCAAAGGCCTCCTCAAGCAGGCTGTCGAGTTTTGCGCCATTGGCAATGGCTGTTTTGAATTCCAGGGTCTTGGCCCGGAGCGCTTCATCCGAAAGCGCTTCATACACAGGCTCGAGCGCGTTGATGCGAGTAACCCTTGTGCGAAACGGACGGAGCTGACGCTCATTGACGGAGCCAAAAATTTTCTTAGCGATGTTCAGCATGATTCAACCACAATTGCGCTCGATAGTCGGTCATCGCACGCATTTCTTTAAATACTCGCAACTTGACGAGGGGAAGTTGCTCGACCCTCCAACCGGACTGACTTAAGAAGGGGGGTCTTAAGTGTCAATCTCAAGAACCAGAAACAGGAAGGCACTGCCTTAATATGAAGCGTTTGGTTTTTTCCGTTGCCAGCGGGCTCACCCTTGTTTTCCTTGGGGCTTGTGAGCAGGACACCGTCGAAGATACCGGCCAGCCACTGCGTGTAAACGCCGCAATCGCCGCTGTAGTGAATGGCGAATACATCCTCGCTTCCGAGGTGGAACTCGAAGCTGCGGCGCAGGGATTACTGGATTCGGGCGAACGTCTTGAAGTCGATGACCCGACATTTGAAGATATTCTTGAACAGCTGGTGGATCAGAAACTGCTGGCTCAGGAGGCGCTCAATCGCGGTCTCGATCAGGATGAGAGTGCGCGCCACAGGCTGCATGCTGCCCGCGAACGCATTCTGGGGAACATACTTGTCGAACAATTGGTGGCCGAAGAGGTCGATGAAAAAGCCATTCTGGAAATGTATGATGCCCAGACCGAGCTCACTCAGCTGAGTGAGGAAGTGCTGATACGGCATATTCAGGTTGATACCGAGGCTGAGGCCAGAGATCTGCACAACAAGCTGAAAAGCGGTGGCGAGTTTGCCGAGCTGGCATTCAATCATTCGACAGACCGGCGAACCAGCGCAGAAGGCGGGCTGATCGGCTATGTTCTGCCAGAAGAGATGAGCGACGAGTTCACGCGCGAGATCAATCGTGTCGCCGTGGGTGCCGTATCTCAGCCATTTGAAAGCGAGCTTGGCTGGCATATTCTGAAAGTCGAGGACCGCCGCCGCGAGGAACCTCCCTCTCTTGACGAGTTGCGTCCGAAGATCATGCAGTATCTGACGCTGTCTGAAATTTCGAAATCCATCAAGCGCTTGCGGTCGCGCGCCGAAATCCAGACCATTACGGGCCAGGACCCGATGACCGTGTTTGAAGAGCCCTTAGCCCCTGAAGAGGGCAATATGACTGATGACATGGGCGGTGGTGATGATATGTCGGAAACGACTGGCGATGACGCTGCGCAGGATGACAGCCAGCAGCCGGCCGATGAAACCGAGGTAGAGGAAACCGAATAGTGGAGCTGAAAAAATCACCGCTTGCGCCCGAGCGGTTCCCGGAAATGCCGCTGATCGAGGGCATGGTATCCACGACCCATTCCATGGGGATGTACAAAACCAGTCGCGATGACCTGATGGTGGTTGCCTTTCCCGATGGGGCGAGCTGTGGCGGCGCGTTCACGCGCTCCCTGACGCGTTCGTGTGATATTGACTGGTGCCGCAAGGCGTTGGACTCGTCTGGCGGTCGTGCGAGCGGGCTGGTTGTCAATGCGGGCAATTCCAACGCCTTCACTTTTCAGAAAGGCATCGACAAGAATGAAGCGACACTGGATGCGTTTCAGTCTGTGTCAGGCCTGTCGCGGGATGAATGCTATATTGGCGCGACTGGCGTCATCGGTGAGCCTGTTGCGCCCGATCTGATCGCCCGTCATCTGCCCGAACTCTGGCCGCGCCTTTCCGCTGAGACGCCGTTTCTGACGCTCGCAAAAGCCTTCATGACGACCGACACCTTTCCCAAGGGCGCGAGCCGCCAGGTGGAGATTGACGGCCAGACAATATCGGTCTGCGGCATCGCGAAGGGGTCGGGAATGATTGCGCCAAATATGGCCACCATGCTGGCCTACGTGTTTACCGATGCGCCTCTGACACCTGAACAATGCCAATGGTTGACCTCGTCACATGTGAACTCGACATTCAACTGCATCACCGTGGATTCTGATACTTCGACGAGCGACACGATCATGCTGTTCGCCACTGGAAAGGCGAAAGTTTCAGCAGACGCTGTGAACGCGGAATTCGATGCCGTATCCGGGGCGATCCGTGACGTCTTCCAGGATCTTGCACATCAGATCGTGCGGGATGGGGAAGGTGCCAGCAAATTCATCGAGATTACAGTCGAGGGCGCTGTCAGCGATGACTCGGCCAAGATTATTGCTTCTTCCATCGCGAATTCTCCGCTGGTGAAAACAGCGCTCGCGGCAAATGATGCCAATTGGGGGCGTATTGTCATGGCCATTGGCAAATCGCTGGAGCCGATTGATCGCGACAAGCTGATGATCGACATTGGTGACGTCCGCGTAGCCGAAGGGGGAGGCCGGGCCGAAAGCTATTCTGAAGCCGCTGCCACCAAAGCCGTATCCGGCGATGACGTTGTCATTAAGGCCGATCTGGGAATCGGAAATGGCCGGGCGACCGTCTGGACGTGTGATCTCACTCATGGTTACGTCGAAATTAACGGGGCCTATCGAACCTGATGGGCAGGGGAAACTTCAGATTCAGCCAGATGACGTACAGATGAATAACGTGCGCATTGTTTACGTCTCTGCTGGTGTGCTCATGCGCGAAGATGGCAGGCTGCTCGTTGCACAACGCCCGCAGGGTAAGGCGATGGCGGGTCTGTGGGAATTGCCGGGCGGCAAGATTGAAGCCGGAGAAACACCGGAAGCAGCGCTCGTCCGGGAATTAAGAGAGGAACTCGGCGTGCAGATTGATGCAGCACATTTGAAGCCGCTGACATTTGCCTCTCATGGCTATGAGAGCTTTCACCTCGTTATGCCCGTTTTCCTGGCCACAGAGTGGCAGGGAACCCCGGAGCCGCAAGAGGGGCAATCGCTCGATTGGGTGCAGCCCGATCAGCTGAAATCTCTGCCTGCACCTGAAGCAGACATTCCACTGTTTGATTTTATCGAGCGACAATTCCCGATGGGGACGGCTTGATGGCGCGCGGCTTCATTCGTCGATTTGCGTCTGACCGGCGCGGTGGAACGGTGATCGAGTATGCGTTGATCATCTCGCTGATCACGTTTGGTCTGATCGCTGCGATCATTTCCATCGGCAATTCAACCCGCGCCATGTACGAAAATCTCGATGCCCATTGGGATGACGCCGCAAGTGGCGGCGGCGGTGGTGGCGGCTAACGCCGCGCTGCCGGAAGGTCTCTCCTCTATCCGGCTTTCTCGCCTGCGCTTTGCTCTTTCGCGCCAACCGCCTCAGCGAGGCTGACTTTCGCTGACCCGCGCCTGGCTGGTCTTGGCTGATCGGGATGTGGCGCCCAGCCTGTCATCCATAAAATGTCGAGACTTGCGCGAATTCGGCCATCCGGATCTGAAAACTGTTCCTGATACAGCTCGGCTGCACGCATCAGGACAAGCCGCGAAATCGGTCGGCGTCCACCCAGGAACGGACTATGGGTCTCGCCACTGGCTTTCAGATCGTCAAGCAGGGCAAACAGATTGTCATAGCGAAGCGTAAGCTGGTCCCGATCGCTCACGGGCAGCGCAAAACCTGCTCTTTGTAGCAATTGAGACAGATCAAGCGCGTCGGCAAATGGTGATACCCGCATATCCGCGCCGCCAAGAACTTCAGTTTCTGCCTGCAACAGGACCTGACGCAATTCTTTCAGCGTGCCGCCACCCGGCATGGCGCCGACAAAATAGCCATCAGACTTCAGGGCACGATTGATCTGGATCAGCGTGCCCGGCAAGTCATTGACCCAATGAAGCGAAAGACCGGATACGATCAGATCAAAGCTCTCATCTCTTACGGCCAGCCATTCATCATCCATGCACAGCGCCAGCCCATTCAGTGACCGGGCAATGCCGGGGGAGGCGTCAGAGATCACCAGATCATCAATGTAAGGCGAAAGCGCTCCCTCCGCGGTATGAAAGCCGCTGCCCAGCTCCAGAGCCAGCGGAAAATGCCGCTTTGTCAGGCTGACCCGGTCTGCAATGTCCTCTGCCACTCGCTTTTTCAGAAAATCGACGCTTTGATAGCTCTCACGAGCGCGGGCTCGCCGAAGGGCAGAGCGGGGGCGATTGAAAACGAGTGGACTGGCGGGATCAGACATGACCTCAGATATGGAGCCTGACCTGGGGCGCGCCAAGGGCCCGCATCGCCTGTCCGGCTGGTTTCGCGCCAGCACGGACTGGATGTTTCCCGGCCAGTCGATTGTGTCCCTCGGGCCGGTCAGTTCCAGTGCTGTGCTATCGCGCGATGAATTCGGGGCGATCCGGTTTCTGAGCCCTCCCTTTTGTGCTCGTTGCAGCTATCCATTCGAACATGATGAGGGAGGCGGAGCCGTTTGCGGTTCGTGTCTTGCCGCTCCACCGGTTTATGACCGCATGCGGTCGCCGCTGATCTATGGCGATGGTGTGAGCGACCTCGTTCTGCATCTCAAGCGCGGGGGTCGGCGAACGGGGCTGCGCTTTTATGCGGGGCTTATTTACCAGAGCGGCGCTGATCTTATCGATACCGCTGATCTGTTGATTCCGATCCCGCTGCATTATCGGCGGCTGGTGTCGCGCGGGTTTAATCAGGCCGGATGGCTGGCAACGGCGTTATCGCGCCGGTCTGGTGCACCGGTTAAACATGGTGTTCTGCGACGTGTGAAGGCCTCGCCCAGTCAGGGGCATTTGTCACCTGGGGAACGACGCAGAAATGTGGCAGGCGCCTTCTCCGTAAGGCCTCGGCATCTGAGCCTGGTTCAGGGCAGGCGAATAGTGCTGGTTGATGATGTTTTCACCACCGGTGCAACGGTTGAAGCTGCTGCGCGTTCACTGAAACGTGCAAAGGCGGCGAATGTGGATGTCGTAACCCTCGCGCGAGTTGTGGCACCGCGCACACCGCCTATATAAAGTCGTCGTGGAGAAAATGACAAAATGGCGAAAGTGGAAATCTATACGCGGGACTTTTGTCCCTTCTGTGTGCGGGCTCTGAAACTGCTTGAGTCCAAAAATGTGGACTATACCCAATTCGATGCGGGTATGGACCCTGACAAACGCAAGGAAATGATCCAACGCGCGCAGGGCGGCAGCACCTATCCGCAGATCTTCATCAACGACGACCATATTGGCGGTTGCGATGAGCTTCATGCGCTTGAGCGTGCGGGCAAGCTCGATCCGATGCTGGCTCAGGGATAAAGCCATGGTGAAATATGCACTGGCCTGTGATCAGTGTGGCGTTGGATTTGATGGATGGTTTTCCTCCTCGGCTGCGTATGATGAGCAGCGCGAGGCAGGTGAGATCGCGTGCCCCAATTGTGGGGCTGACAGCATTTCCAAGCAGATTATGGCGCCGGCGGTACGGGATTCACGAACCGAAAAGGCCGTACAGAATATGGACACGGCCAAATTCGCGGCATTTGCGAAGGCCGTCCGGGAGCATGTTTCCTCGACGCATGAATACGTTGGCGACCAGTTCGCGGACAAGGCGCGCGCCATGTATTATGGCGAGGAAGATCAGAAAGCCGTCTGGGGTGAAGTGACGCTGAAAGAAGCCAGGGAGCTTGTCGAAGAAGGGGTGCCGGCCCTGCCGCTGCCTGATGCCATGGCGCCGCGTAAACCGGTCGATCAAAAGAAGCTGAATTAGTTTGCCAGTGCGCTGTTTCTGATTGCCATCCTGCCCGGTCATGGCAAAATATCCCCATCCGCAACTCCGGTATGGGGCACATCATGAAATCTCTGTTCAAATGCGTTGGCGCCATGGCGCTGTCACTGGCTCTGGTCGCGTGCAACACGGTTGAAGGTATCGGCAAAGACCTCAGCACGGCTGGCGACAAGATCGAAGAAACCGCCAACGAAAACAAATAACCGATCACAGCTTTTATCGGCTGATACCAAAAGACCCCGCGCCATGGCACGGGGTCTTTCTTTTGTTCTGGGTCTGGAACGATCAGCCAGCGACGCGGCGAACAGGTCCCATGCTTTCTTCCTTGCGGCTGCGCTGGCTCTTCTTCGGCTGGAACGCCACTTTGGCGTGCTCGGCGCAGTATGGGCCACCCGACGCGGCGCGACCGCAAAAGGCAAATTCCTTGTCCATCGGGTCGCCGATTGGCCATTTGCACATGCTTTCCCGAATGTTCAGGACATTTGCCCGTTCGCCATTGGAAAGAACGGCCGGTGCCAGAGGTTCATTGTCGCGTTCGACAACAGCTGGCACAGCCTTGACCGGTGCGACTTCCCGGGCCGGGGCGACCGCTGGCCGCTCGACGCGCTGTGGCGTTGGCTTTGGTCTCGCAAGACGTGGTGGACGCTTTACCGGACGGGATGGTGTAGCACGGCCCGACAGGCCGAGGCGGTGGACCTTTCCGATTACCGCATTACGCGTTACGCCGCCCAGCTGATTGGCGATCTGGCTGGCACTATGACCCTCCGTCCAGAGCTTTTTCAGCATTTCGACACGTTCTTCGGTCCAGCTCATCTGACACCTCCTGTCATCCCGGTGAATTAATCTATATTTAGTTAAGTTAAGATCTGGTTAACCTTACTCCTGCCTAGATATCGTATCGGACAGAGGTGAGAGCACAATATGATGATCTGTGGAGAAGTCGAGTAATCCACATCTAGTAGGCAAAATTAACCAGAATGGTGTGGAAAACTCCGGGTTTATCACTCGCTTTTGATCGCGAATTCGGGCTGGACCTAGAAAAAGCGTTTTCAGAATGACGCGAGCCACACTAAAACCCCCGGCATGACAGAAATCACCGAGACCATTCAAGACGCTGAAGACGCACGCTTCAGCTATCGTGAGCCGCGCCGCTATGGGGCGTTCAACACCATCGGCTTGTGGACACTCTATAAGAGAGAAGTGGGGCGCTTCATCAAAGTCTGGATGCAGACGCTTCTGGCCCCGGCGATTTCGTCCCTGCTTCTGATGACCGTATTCAAGCTGGCCTTTGGAAACCGGGGCGAGCTGCATGGTGATTTCGCGGGCATCCAGTATCAGGACTTTCTGGCACCGGGCCTCATCATCATGACCATTCTTCAGAATGCGTTTCAGAACACGTCATCATCGCTGACGATCGCCAAGGTGCAGGGATCGACGGTGGACTTCCTTATGCCACCTTTGTCTCCGCTCGAGCTGACACTTGGCTTCGTCGCGGGCGCAGCGACGCGCGGTGTTGCGGTCGGGTTGATCCTTGGCGTGGTTGTGCAGCTCTCAGGTCTTGCCGATCTTCAGATCCGGCATTTATGGGCTGTACTGTGGTTCTCCTGCACGGCAAGCATCATTCTGGGTGCGATTGGTGCGGCTGGCGGTATCTGGGCGGACAAGTTTGATCACCTCGCTGCGGTATCGAACTTTGTCATTGTCCCGCTGACCTTTCTTTCGGGTACGTTCTATGACGTGAAAGTGCTGGCCGAGCCGTTTCAGACGCTCGCGCATTATGATCCGTTCTTCTATCTGATTGACGGCTTCCGCTATGGCTTTCTAGGCGTTGCCAACTCCAATATCGGCGTTGGTGTTGCTTTCACAGCGGGGCTCGTCTTTGTCAGCTGCGGTTTTGTCTGGTGGTTGTTCAGGATCGGCTACAAGCTGAAGGCATAAAAGTCATGCCAACGGTTCTTAGAGTGGATGGCTTCAGATTTTATTTCTACAGCCATGAACCAAATGAGCCGCCACATATCCATGTCGACAATGCCGGGCGTTCTGCGAAGGTCTGGCTTGGGCAGGTCGCTTTAGCAAGGAATATCGGATACAATGCGAGGGAGCTGAGGCGGATACTTGGCTTGGTTGAGCAACATCGTTCGCAAATGATCGAGGCATGGCATGAGCACTTTGGCAGTTGAAGTGGACACGCGGGTAAAGGATGTCGAATTCACATCCGATGCGATTTCGGTTTATCTGATGGATGGGCGCGCAATATCAGCTCCGCTCGCCTGGTTTCCACGATTGGCTCAGGCTTCCAGGCCTCAACTGGCGAACTGGGAAGTTGCAGGTGGTGGGTACGGTATCCATTGGCCAGATCTGGACGAGGACCTCTCAACTGATGGGCTGCTGCGCGGGGCACCAAGCGTGGAAGCGCGCGTTTGAACGAAGAAACAGAATTCGCCACTCACGAAAAAGGCGGCCTGAGGCCGCCTTTTGTTTTAATGGCTCAATCTTCGAAAACGCCGATCCGCTTTTCGAGGCCAGCCATGGCCGCTTCAACCTGATTGGGCTTACCCATGATTTCCAGCTGGATGTGCGATTCCGCCAGCAGCGTTTCGGCTTCGGTGGCGTCGGGCAATTGATTGTAGAGCTTCTTCGCCGCCTGAACGGCGTCCGGGCTCTGGCTGGCAATGGTTTTGGCCAGCGCCATGGCATCGTCATACGGCGTCTCGGAAACATGCGTGACGAAGCCGTATTCCTTGCCCTCTACAGCTGTGAAAATGCGGCCGGTATAGGTCAGTTCGCGCAGGATATCCTCGCGGACCAGATTGCGCACAATCGGGGTCAGCGCCATATCCGGGATCAGGCCCCATTTGATTTCCATGATGCAGAGCTTGGTGTCCGGGTGTGCAAACCGGATGTCCGATCCGAGGAAAACCTGGAACCCGCCACCGAAAGCGACGCCGTGTGCTGCGTTGATCACGGGCACTTTCAGCTGACGCCAGCCCCATACGGCCTGCTGCGCACGGTTGGCGATCCCGTGGCTTCGCGTGCCCAGGCTGTCCGGGCTGGCTGCCGATTTTTCTGATTTCTCTGAGCCAGCGGATGCCATTTTCGCGAAATTGCCCATGTCGAGCCCGGCACAGAAAGCCCGGCCTTCCCCCGACAGCACGACGCAACGAACCGATGGCTCATTATTCAGTTGCTCTGCCGTGGAAACGAGTGCCTCAAACATGGCATCGTCCAGCGCGTTCATCTTGTCTGTGCGGACAAGTTTGACGTCGGCAACGTGATCCTTGATCTCTACCTTGATACGGTCGCTCATTCCGCTCTCCCTGATCATCTTTCCCGTAAGTCTAGGGGGCTGGTCCTGGAAGACAAGTCGTCACGCTGGGTCAGTCTCAGGCAAAAATATCGGCGGTCGCTGCATCCGGGTTCTTTGGATCCTGGCCATATTTGTTAGCACCCTGCGTGCCTTCGCTGGCGAAGAAGTAGAGCAGGACGAACCCGCCAAAAGGCACGAAGCCCAGAAGATACCACCAGCCGCTCATGTTCCGATCGTGCAATCGTCTGACGGAAACCGAGATAGACGGAATGATATAGCTCAAAGCGAAGATCAGGAAAACGAAGCCGATAATGCCATAAATGACATCGTTCTCGCCGAACATGGCCTCGCCTATGGTGGCAAAGAGAAATACACCCAGATAGACGAGGATATATAGCAGGACCGGCCACCAGAATTCGGAACGCCGGGAGCGACCCATAAAGTTGAAATAATTCTTGTAGAACTGCGCGACGGCCTCACCAAACCCCATAACCACCTCCCTGAGCTTCTAAGATTCCGCTACCCGTTTTTCGGAACACTTCCAAGCAGGATTATGCAAAGATGCTGATTGTATGGTGAGATCGGGTAGAAAAGGCCGAAATTATTGACCAATACAGGTCAATTGAGGTAAAGCCTCGCCTTTCTTTTTGAACCCGGAATACCCCGGAAATCAGCCCAGGAGAGACCCACATGCGCGAAGCCATGCTTCCCGTTTATGCCCCGCCGAAAGAAGTTTTCGAGCGCGGAGAAGGCATGCGACTCTTCACGGACGAAGGGGTATCCTATCTCGACTTCATTTCCGGCATTGCTGTAAATGCACTGGGACATGCTCACCCGAAAATGGTGGCGGCGCTGACGGATCAATCACAAAAGGTCTGGCACCTGTCCAACATGTTCCGTGTGCCCGGCGGCGAAGAGCTGGCAGAGAAGTACTGCAAGCATACTTTTGCCGATCAGGTGTTCTTCACCAACTCAGGCACCGAAGCCATTGAGTGTGCGCTGAAAACAGCGCGCAAATACCATTGGGCGAATGGCGAGCCTGACCGTCAGGAAATCATCACCTTTACCGGCGCATTCCATGGCCGGTCCTATGGGGCCATCAATGCGGGCGGCAATCCGAAATATCTCGAAGGCTTCGGCGAACCCATGCCGAATTTCCGTCAGATCGAGTTCGCAGATCATGACGCGGTGAAGGCGGCTATCACGAAAGATACCTGTGCGGTGCTGATCGAACCGGTGCAGGGCGAAGGCGGCGTACGGGACATTCCCGTTGAATGCCTGATCGGCCTGCGCGAGCTTTGCGATGAGACCGGCACATTGCTGATCTATGATGAAGTTCAGTGCGGTGCTGGTCGTACCGGCAAACTGTTTGCGCATGACTGGGCAGACGGCAAAGCCAATCCGGATATCATGGCCGTAGCCAAAGGCGTTGGCGGCGGCTTCCCGCTCGGCGCGTGCCTTGCCACGGAAGAAGCGTTCAAAGGCATGCGTGTCGGGTCACACGGTTCGACCTATGGCGGCAACCCGCTGGCCATGGCCGTTGGCAATGTTGTGTTCGATGAACTGACAAGTGACGGGTTCCTTGAAAATGTACGCCATGTTGCCGGAACGCTGAAGCAGGGTCTGGAGAGCCTGAAAGATCGCTATCCGGATCTCGTTGAAGAGGTACGCGGCAAGGGATTGCTGACCGGGATCAAACTGACCATTGAACCAAAATCAGTTCAGGTGGCCGCGCGTGACCGACAGCTTCTCGTTGGTGTTGCGGGTGACCAAGTGCTGCGTCTGGCACCGCCTCTAATCATGACCGAAGCGGATGCCCGCGAGGCCATCAACATTCTGGATGAAGTGCTCGCACAAACCTCTCCGGAGGATACGGCATGAAGCATTTCCTGGACCTGAAAGACATTCCATCAGGTGAGCTGCGGGCTATTCTGGATGACGCCAGGGCGGCTAAGGCAGCACGTCATGGCTGGCCGAAGGGTAAGGTCGATAACGGCGCGCCGCTGGCAGATCACGTACTGGCCATGATTTTCGAGAAAAGCTCGACCCGCACCCGTACCAGCTTTGATATGGCCATGCGCCAGCTCGGCGGTTCGACCATGGTGATGAGCTCTGGCGACATGCAGCTGGGGCGCGGGGAAACCGTTGAAGACACGGCGCAGGTTCTGTCGCGGTATGTCGATATCATGATGATCCGCGCAAACAATCACGCCGATGTCGAAGCCCTGGCCAGCGCCTCGACCATCCCGGTGATTAACGGGCTGACCGATCGATCTCACCCATGCCAGATCATGGCGGATCTTCAGACGCTTGAAGAACATGGGATCACGCTGAACGGTGCACGGATTGCCTGGGTCGGTGATGGTAATAATGTCTGCGCCAGCTTTGTCGATGCGGCGGCCAAGTTTGGCTTCTCGCTCGCCATCGGGACACCTGCCGGCTATGAAGCGCCGGCAGACCGTATTGAAGCTGCCCGATCTGAACAGGGCCGGATCGACACCTATGCAACCGCGGCGGAAGCCGTTGCCGGGGCGGATGTTGTCGTGGCGGACACGTTTGTTTCCATGGGCGACAAGGATGCAGATAAACGCCTTTCAGACCTTGCAGACTTCATGGTTGATGACAATCTGATGGGCAAGGCAAATGGCGGCGCGGTATTCCTGCACTGCCTGCCGGCTCACCGCGGCGAGGAAGTGACAGCAAGCGTCATTGACGGGCCGCAATCGCTGGTTTTTGACGAGGCGGAAAATCGCCTCCATGCACAGAAAGCAATCTTGAAATGGTGTCTGGCAACCTGACAGGCTTTGCAGATGAATTAGGCGCTGGCGGCAACCAAGTCGCCAGTTTTCAGCTCGAGAAACAGGCCGTGCGCGGTCGCATCACGTCGCTGGATGGCGCCGTGATTGATGCGATCCTCAAACGTCATGACTACCCGCAGGAGGCCGCAAGGTTCCTTGGCGAGGCTTTGACGTTGGCGGTTCTGATCGGTGCGTCGCTAAAAGTGCAGGGCCGTGTGGCGGTTCAGGCACAGGGGAATGGACCGGTTCAGCTGATGGTCGCCGAATTTCACAATGACGGCGCGCTGCGTGGTATGATGAAGTTCGACGACGAGAAATGGGCAAGGCTCGATCGCGTCAATAAGGGCGACCTGCCGCATCCGCGTCAGGTATTCGGCGATGGCGTGCTCGCCATCACCATCATTGATGACAATCCATATATCGAGCCCTATCAGGGGTTTGTGCCGCTGGATGGCACGACGCTGGCCGAATGCGCCGAGCACTATTTCATGCAATCCGAGCAGGTGCCGACCAGAGTACGACTGGCGGTTGGTCAGATGCAGAACGCCGGGGAAGAGGCTGAATGGCGCGCCGGCGGCGCATTGATCCAGCGGATCGCCGGTGACGAAAATCGCGGCGATACGGAAGATGACTGGCAACATGCCAGCATCCTGTTCCAGTCGGTGACGGATGCTGAGCTGCTCGACCCGGATCTTTCAATGGGCCGCGTGCTCTACCGCTTGTTCCATGAAGATGGCGTGCGTCTGGAGGCACCAACACCGGTGCGCGATGAGTGTACCTGCTCTCGAGAAAAGCTGGTGCAGACCATGATCAACATGCCCGATGATGAGCTGATTGATCTGGCACAGGAAACCGGCAAGGACGCGTTCGATGCTGATTGTCAGTTCTGCGGCCGAGCATATGAAATCCCGCTCAAAGAAGTGATTTCAGTGACGGAGCATTGAGGCTCGTCAATCGCTAACAATCACATAAGCGAGCTAATTCGACGAATTCTCATTGTTCAGAAGCTCCGTCACGCGTTGCTCGAAATCCATTCTTTCGCCGATCAGACCCAGGACGAGCATGCGATCATCGTTGCTCAGAAAGATCGCATAATGGTGCTCAACTCTCAGAAAGAAAATATTGTCAGATCGCCATGGTAGTCTGCGCCACAGCGCGGGCGTTTCAGCGAACGATTCAAGGCGACTTATGAGCTTCCGAAGGTATCGTTCGGCCTGTCTTTCACCCCATTCTTCAGCGGTGTAGGCGTATATTTCCGCTGCGTCAATCCGGGCCTGAGGGCCAAAAATAACCGTCTCAGCGCTTTCGGGCATAATCAGATTTTATCGCGTCGATATTGATTGTCTCAAAGTCATCTGAAGGTGATTTGAGGCGATCATCGATCCAGGCGTTCAGATCTTTTTTTGTTCGCTCCAGCCTCTGACTTTTCGTCTCGACCTGATCTTCCGCGAGGTCGAGCGCAAAGTTCAACAGCTCTTCCGGATTCTGAAATTTGGAGCCCGCCTTTTCCATAAGGGCGAGGATCCGCTTTTCGAGATCGAAGGTTAACGTTGTCATGACCTCATCTTACCGCAAGATTCGATTTTGTTGAAGCGCACCACCATTCCGGAGACAACACAGCTATGGGGAAGCGGATGGGGGCATGTCTGGCCCCCATGCCATCTACTTCTCCGACCAGCCGTATTCTTCGAAGAAGGCCCGGATTTCCGGGGTCAGCATGCCATGCCCTGTGGCTGTTTGCGGCAGCATGAAGCTTGAGCCGTAATTGACCTCGATGATCAGCGGACCTTCCGGCGTCAATGCAATATCCAGTGATTGATAGCGGACCGCAGAGAATGTCCGCGCGCAGCGCTCATTGAGGTCGCGCAGGGCCTCCCAGTCAGGCAATTGATAGCCGATCAGGTTTTCGCCGGTTTCCGGGTGAGTTTCATGTTCGCTTGGCTGGAAGCCTTTGCGGGACACGACGCGCAGGATTTTGCCCGTTTCGCCATCAATATGGCAAAGCAGATTGCCGTCCCGCCAGAAATTGTCTGCCACGTTTTTCGCCATCGGAATTTTCATCAGGAAATAGGGCGAGAGTACCCCATCATCCCTGACGAGATTCACCGAGCGGACCGTTGCAACGGCCTTGGTCAGCTTTGCGACATCGGCGTGATTGGTGACGCACTCCTGGAACAGATAGGTCGATTCACCGAGCGTTTTGACATAGAGCTCAACAAGCGAAACGCGTTCGCCACCATTGGCGATAACGTCGCCATCCTCGAACCCTTCAATCCGCAAGGCGCCGTTTGAACCAACATCATCATTGCGTTTGGCAAAGATCGGGAAGGCGTCATAGCTGGCAAGGAAGGCTTCAACGTCATCCAGCGATTTCAGGGTGGGCGTGTTGCCATAAAGGCGAATGCCCTTGTCGAGCACCGCAACGGTTTTCGGACATGGCATGCCGATGGAGGAGAGGATCTGATAGGAGAGCCATTTGTCTTCCGTAGCGGCGCGCCAATGCGGGTCCGACAGTTTTCCGGTGACGTCCCAGTGAATGCGCTCAGAAATGTATTTCTGTTTCTCCGCCTTCTCAACTTCTTCCTTGTGAAGCTGGTATTGCAGATACTCGAAGATGGTCAGCTTGCCCTTATGATTGCCGATCCGCCACCATTCGGTAATCAGCGAGAGCGGGCTGCGACCGGATTCGGCGGCTGCAAATTTCAGCGCTTCGACCGTTTCCGCAAACTCAAACTGATGATCATCTTCCAGATGCAAAGACTCCAAACCCATCACCATCTCCTGTCATCACCATTTTCGGCCTGCCCGCGATTCCCCGTGCGGGTGCCGATTTTGTTTTGTGTTGAAGACAGACTGACAGAACGACTTTAATTTTTGTTCAACGCGGGTGGGGTGGCGTGCGCTTTTCCCGAACTGTCTCCGGCCCGTTAACCGCTCGCTAACCAATTATACATCTCTCCGTGATAAAACCGTTTCCGCGTTTGGTGATACACGTTAGACAACACTCATGCGGAAGCTCTTCCACTGGCCTCTTGATCCTGCCGGGCGTCTGGTACGTCTTGCCCTCGCTGAAAAGCAGCTTGAGGTGGAGTGCGTCGTGTCGCCACCCTGGAAGCCAGCCGATGAAGTCAAGCGCCTGAAAGGTGAGGTTGTGGGGCCGATCCTGCTTGATCAGGGCAATCATGGCCGGGTGGTTGCCAATCATACTCATGCGATCATCGAGTTTCTGGAAGAAGTCTACTCGGATGCACCGCGCCTTCTGCCGCCACTTGCACCGGACCGGGCCGAAGCGCGTCGGCTTTGGCGCTGGATCGAGACGCGCTTCGAAGCTGAAATCAACGGTTCCATTCTGGCAGAGCGCATTGCGCAGGCCGTGCAGCGTGCCAGTGCGCCTGATAGCACAGCGCTGCGGCGTGGTGCGCATGCCCTGCGCGGTGTGCTGACCTATCTGAACGCCATTTGCGAGATGCAGAATTATCTGATCGGTCGCCAGATAACGGTCGTCGATCTAGCCGCTGCTGCTCATCTTTCGGCGCTCGACTATTTCGGTGACGTTCCATGGGACAGCGTACCCGATCTTCGAGAATGGTATGTGCGCCTCAAATCGCGTCCGAGCTTCCGTGACCTGCTGGCCGACCGGCTCTCCGGAAAACAACCCGTGACCCATTATGCCGATCTGGACTTCTGATACGGTAAGAGCCAAAGCGCGCGAGATCGGGTTTGACAGTTGCAGGATCACGTCGGTCGATGCGGCATGGTCAGCGGAAGGGCATCTGCGCGATTTCGTTGCAGAAGGCTTTCACGGCCAGATGGGCTGGATGGCAGAAACGCTGGAACGGCGGGTTCACCCTCAGGCCATGTGGCCGAATGCGAAAAGCGCAGTGGTATTCGGACTGAATTATGGACCGGAAACCGACCCGCTAGAGGCCCTGCAGCACACTGATCACGGGGTGATTTCGGTGTATGCCAGAGGGCGCGACTATCATGACCTGATCAAGAAGCGCCTGAAACGGTTTGCCCGGGCATTTGCTGAAGACACGGGGGAAGACGTCAAGGTTTTCGTTGATACTGCGCCTCTGATGGAAAAGCCGCTGGCGGCTCTTTCCGGGCTGGGCTGGCAGGGCAAGCACACCAATCTTGTCAGTCGGGAGTATGGTTCCTGGTTGTTTCTGGGGGTTATGCTGACAACGGCGGAGCTGCCTGCTGATCCGCCCGAGATTGACCATTGCGGGTCCTGCCGGGCCTGTCTGGACATCTGCCCAACGAACGCTTTTCCGGCACCTTACCGTCTCGATGCACGCAAATGCATCTCTTATCTGACCATCGAACATGATGGTCCCATCCCGCAAGACTTCCGCAACCTTTTGGGTAACAGAATCTATGGATGTGATGATTGTCTCGCCGCGTGTCCCTGGAACAAATTTGCAAAGGCCAGCAGCGAAATGAAGTTTGCCGCCACCAATGCTACCGATTTGCCGGATCTGGACGATCTGGCCCGTATGGACGAAGAGAGCTTCCGCGAAGCGTTTACCGGCTCCCCCATCAAGCGCATCAAGCGTCGTCGATTCCTGCGCAATGTGCTGATTGCTGTGGGCAATTCCCGCAATGAACGATTCGTTCCATCAGTTATTCGCCTGATTGGCGATGAGGAGCCTCTTGTGCGGGGGGCTGCCGTGTGGGCGCTGAAACAGCTTGATGATGAAGCCTTTGAAGACCAGAAGGCGTTCCGCCTGGATTCAGAGCAGGACGAAGATGTCCGCGCAGAATGGATCCACGATTAATCTGATCAGGGCAGTGAGACAGGTGCCGTATCTTTCAGTCGGATTGCCTCACGCACCCGGCCCCGCAACAGTAGCGCATCAATATCGGTTTCATCAATGCTGCGTGCCTGAAGCACGTCTTCCATCGCTGCGTCCAGCTTGTCTTGTCTCAGGCGGGCCTCGCCACGTAGAATATAAGACTGGATGTCGCCCGGTTGCCGGGCAATTGCCTGATCAAGATCGGATTCGGCTTCGCTCCATGAGTCCAGCATCAGATATGCGCGGGCCCGGTCCTGATACAGTGCGGCATCTTCATCATCGAACTTCATTGCATCGGTCAGCGTGATGACAGCTTCCTGTGGCAGTTGCGCCAGCATCCAGGCATTGCCAGCCTGTGTCAGATAAATGGCGCGGTCTGCACCCGCGCCGCCATCCGGGGCTGCGGCCAGCGCTTCAAGCCGGTCTGCGCCTTCAACATACTGGCCAAGTGCGATCAGGGATGTGGCCGTACAATAACGCGCTGCAGGGCGATTGCCTTCATTCAGCCAGGCCAGACCGTCTTCATAGGCATCTTCCGGATCATCTTCCTGTTTTGTCAGGCAGGCATTCAGCCGAGATTGCTCGTCTGCCATGATCAGATCGGCAGTTGTTGTCTGCGCAGAAGGGCTGAGTGTCGCCACGGCGTAGACAAGTGCGGAAAGGAAAACCATCTCATACTCCGGAAATACTTCTCTCAACTGGCGTGCCCGGCACAGAAAAGCAAATGAACAAAATGAAAAATGCAGTCTTCTTCATCGGTTTCAGCTACACGGCAGAAGCTTTGATGCGACAACTCTCCGATAGCGCTACGGAATTTCTGGCTACGGCCCGGACAGAGGGTCGCGCCCGGGAGCTGGAAGCCCGCAATATCACGCCGGTTCCGATCTGGGAGGGGGCGGAGGCCGCCTCCATTCCTGAAGGTGCAGACTGGCTGGTCTCCGCGCCACCTGATGATGAGGGATGTCCGGGCTATCGTCAGTTTTCAGATCAGGCCCGAACGGCGCGCTGGATCGGATATTTGTCGACAACCGGCGTTTACGGTGACCGGAATGGCGGCTGGGTGTTTGAATGGTCAGAAGTCTCCCCGGACAGCCCGCGCGGCGAAAGGAGGGTGAAGGCAGAGCGTCAATGGCTGGAAAGCGGTGGGCCAGCGCATGTGTTTCGCCTGCCAGGCATTTACGGGCCCGGACGGTCGGCACTCGAACGTTTGGAGGAGGGGAAGGCGCGCCGGATCATCAAGCCAGGCCAGGTCTTCTCGCGGGTGCATGTTGACGACATCGCCAGTTGTCTTCTGGCCAGCATGAAGCGGCCAAACCCCGGACGCGCCTATCATCCATGTGATGATGAACCCGCACCGCCGCAGGATGTCATTGAGTATGCCGCGCGATTGCTGGAAAAGCCGATTCCACCTGATGTGCCATTTGAAAGTGCCGATCTTTCGCCAATGGCGCGAAGCTTTTACGCCGAATGCAAGCGCGTCTCGAATGCGCGCACCAAATCCGAATTGGGCTGGTATCCGACGTTTGCGGACTATCGGGATGGGTTGAAGGCGATAGACGGATCGTCAGCCAGGACCTGATCTGGGAATAAAAAGCGCCGCCTGATATCAGGCGGCGCTTTCCTGTCTACGGTGTTTTGAACCGGTCTCACCAGATGGAAACGCGCTCTTCTGGTGGCAGATAGAGGGCGTCATCTTCTGTGACGTCGAACGCTTCATACCATTGGTCCATATTCCGGACGACGCCATTGATACGGTAGGCGTAAGGTGAATGCGGATCGGTCGCCAGACGCTGACGGAGAGACTCTTCGCGCATCAGTCCCTGCCAGACCTGAGCCCAGGACAGGAAGAAGCGCTGATCGCCCGTCAGACCATCAATCACCGGGGCTTCCTTGCCGTCGAGCGACAGCTTGTAGGCCGTGTAGGCCATCGAAAGGCCGCCGACATCGCCGATGTTCTCGCCCAGTGTCAGCTTGCCGTTGACACAAACCGTATCGTCTTCGCCATTCTCAATCGGGCAGAAGGCATTGTATTGTTTGACGAGCTTTTCAGTACGTTCCTCGAATGCCGCCTGATCTTCATCGGTCCACCAATTGCGAAGCTGGCCATCGCCATCCGATTTTGCGCCCTGGTCGTCAAAGCCATGGCCCATCTCGTGGCCGATCACGGCACCGATTGCACCATAATTGACAGCGTCATCGGCGTTCAGATCAAAGAAGGGTGGCTGCAGAATGGCCGCCGGGAACACGATCTCGTTCCGGTTCGGTGAATAATAGGCATTCACCGTTTGCGGGAACATGAACCACTCATCCTTGTCGATAGGCTGACCCAGTTGAGAGATGGCATCTTCCCACGCCCATTTGGATGCTGCGATCTCATTGCCAAACGCGTCATCGCCGCTGACGTTCAGGCCTTCATACGTTTCGAAGGTTTCCGGATAGCCGATTTTCGGTGTGAATTTGGCCAGCTTATCGCGCGCTTCCACCTTTGTTTCCTCGCCCATCCAGGCCAGATTATCGAGATTCTTCGACATGGCTTTGCGGAGGTTCTCAACGAGATCTTCCATGGCGGCTTTGGATTCAGGCTTGAAGTGGCGTTCGACATAGACCTTGCCAACGGCCTCGCCAACCGCACCCTCTGTCGCACTCACAGCGCGCTTCCAGCGCTCACGCTGTTCAGGCTGTCCGCGCAGCGTCTTGCCGTAGAATTCGAAGACGGCATCATCAATTTCAGCGGGCAGAACTGACGCCTTGTCGATGATGAAATGCGCAGTCAGATAGGCCTTCCAGGCTTCCAGATCATACTCATTTGCCACGTCCATAATGGCGACTAGACCGGGGCCAAGGTCTTCGAGCTGTGCCTCTGTCAGGCCATTCTCTTCGATTTCTTCCTCGGTTGGCGCAAGCTGGCGAACGACAAATTCGGTCTGATCACCAAGGCCCATTTCTTCAAGAGACACGCCAATCGGGAAACCACCGGCAAGCTCTTCAAGCTCGTTGCGAGACACCTTGTTGTAGGTCAGATTTCGGTTCCGACCCAGCGCTCGGTCCCAGTGTGCCTTAGCGATTTCTGTTTCAAGCGCGAACACCTTGTTGGCCATAGCGCGTGGCTTTTCAGTACCTGCGGCTTTCAGCATGTCTGTCAGTAGCGCGCGATAAGCCGTCTGGATCTCTTCATTCTTGGCGGTATCTTCCAGATAGTAGGAGCGATCAGGAAGGCCGAGGCCAGACTGCTGAATGTAGAAGATGTACTCATCGGTCTGTTTGGAATCGACATCCACCCAGCCACCGACTGGAGAGCTGAAGCCGGTTCTGGCGAACAGTCGTGCCAGGTCTTCACGCGTTCCGACCGCTTCAATCTGTTCCAGATATGGCGTTAGTGGCTCAAGACCTTTCGCTTCAATGGAGTCTGTATCCATGAAAGCGTTGTAAATGGCGGCAATCTTGCCTTCCAGCGAGTCGGGTGATGGCGATTCAGCCGCGACGTTCTCGATAATTTCACGCACATGCTTTTCGGCGCCGTCCGAAAGCCGGGTGAAAACCGAATAGCCTGATTTGTCAGATGGAATTTCGAACGTGTCGAGCCATTTGCCATTTGCGAACTGGTTGAAGTCATCACCGGGATCGACCTCTGGATTCTGAACGCTGACATCAACACCAAACGTGCCGAATTCCGGCTTGCCTTTTTTCACGGCGGGCGCCGACGTTGTTTCAGTTGTGTCGGTCGTGTTGCTTTCCGAAGGGCTGCACGCAGCAACCCCGAGAAGGGCAAACGCAGATACAGCTAACATGAGGCGGTTCATGGGGATCTCCTGATTTGGGGTGCCGGGCCGTTTGCACGGCCCGGAACGTCGCTGAATTTACTCAGCAGGTGCGGTTGCATGCGGATGCGGGCGATCATCCTCGTCTTTTATGCCCGGAACCAGATCTGAATCGTAGGTCGAACCGATCGGGCGGAAGGGTTCGCCATTCCACATCCATCGGAAGAACCGGGCGATCTCTGCGCCGACCAGATAAAGCGCCGGAACCATAAGAAGGCTCACAAACAGGGCAAACGCCACGGCCGATCCCATCGCCACCACCATAGGCTTCATGAACTGAGCCTGGACGGAGCGTTCCGCAATCATCGGCAATACACCGACAAAAGTCGTGACAGATGTCAGCAGGATCGGGCGGAAGCGGGATACAGCTGAATCCACAACGGCCTGAACAGCGCCTTCACCATACTGAAACCGCCTTCGGTTCACACTGTCGAGCAGAACGAGGTTGTCATTGATCACAACTCCCGCCGCAGCGGCAATACCGAAGACGGTGAACATGGCGATCGGGATGCCAAAGAAGAAATGCCCGAACACCGCACCGGTGAAAGAAAATGGCAGTGCCATCATCAGAGCAATCGGCTGGAAGTAGGATTTGAACGCTACGGCCAGCAGAATGTACATCATCGCGATGGCCGCCATATTCAGATTGGAAATGTCTTCCAGGAATTCGTTTTCCTGCTCGATATTGCCAAGGCTGCCGCGTTGGATTTCCGGGAATTGCTTCTCAAAGTCAGGCCAGAATTTCTCTTCCATGTCAGACATGATGGAGCCGCGATTATCGCCGGAGACTTCCGAGAAGATCGCAACGGATCGCACGCGGTCGCGTCGATAGATCCGGTTGATACCAGGTGCAAACTCAACATCAGCAACCTGGCTGAGCGGAATTTCCCGGCCATCCGGTGTGCGGATCCGAAGGTTCTGCAGACTGTCGAGGGAGGTCCGCGCTTCTTTTGGATAACGAACCATTACGCGGACATCCTCGCCATCACGTGGCAGGCGCTGAACCTCTTCACCGTAATAGGCCTGACGCACCTGCTGGCTGATTGTGGAGAGACCCACACCCAGCGCTTCGGCACCGGGTTTTAGTGAGAAACGCAGCTCTGGCGCAGCAGACGAAAGATTGTCGCCAATATCATAGGTCGAGTCATAGGTTGCGAGTTGCGCCTTCACGACGTCAGCCGCTTCCCGCAGATAGTCCAGATCCGGGTGAGAGAGGGCCACGCGGTATCCGCCATCATTCTGGTTGATGGTGAAAGAGAAATTCACTTCCTCAGCGTCCGGGATCGGGCCGACTTCATCTCGAAGAACATCGGCAATTTCCTTGGTACGCATGCCGACAGGGCGGTCCTGCGGCGGCATGGTGCCGATCCAGGCCTGAACTGTCCGGTCATTCGCCACGATGGAGGCATCTCGAATGAACTCTCCGGCATCCCATTCAGGATGTTCTTCTGTCATGCGCTCCCGACTACGATTTACGCCGGCTTCCAGCTGATCACGGACACGCATGGTACGTGAGAACGGCGTGCCGTCCGGCAATTCGATCTGAACGAAGACAAGATCGTCATCAATTTCCGGCATGATTGCGGCCGGTACAATCCGGAAGGTCAGCAGGGCGATCGACAGAATGAACAGCGAAATAAAGAAGGCCAGAGTGGCATAGCGGAAACGAATAGCCAGTTCGAGCACAGGCTTGAACACATTCTCGGCAAACCAGATCAGGCTGTCTGCGATGCGGCGCTGAAAGCGGAGCAGGGCACCTGAAGCACCATCCAGCTTCTGGGGTTTCATATGCGCAAGGTGAGCGGGCAGGATCAGCATGGACTCGATGAGTGAGAAGCTGAGCGCTGCAATAACCACATAGGTGATCTGTGCCGTGAACTGACGCTGTGGTCCCTCGATCAGCGCCCATGGCGCGAACATGATCATGGTGGTCAGAACGCCGAAAATAATCGGTTTCACGACCAGTTGCGTGCCGATAATGGCGGCGTCCACACCCTTGTGACGTCCCGATTCCACTTCCTTGTGTATGTTCTCGCCGACCACAATCGCGTCATCCACGATCACGCCTATGACAAGCATGACGGCGAAGAGCGAGAGCACGTTCAGGGAAACGCCAAAGAGCGGCAGGATCACAAATCCGCCCGCGAAGGCGGTTACGATGCCAATGGTCACCCAGAATGCCACGATCGGACGCAGGAAGAGCAGAAGAACGATCAGAACCAGCGCCGTACCCATCAACGCAGAATTCGATATCGTATTCATTCGATCCGTGTACATTTCCGACATGTCGTAGAGCACGTCGGCGCGGATCGCCTCGGGCAGGATTTCTTCATTGGCCAGCTCAAGGAAGTCATGCAGGCGTTTGGAATACTCCACCACATGCATGGTTTCCGGTGCCATCACCATGATGAACGTTGCCGGATCGCCATTGAAACTGGTGTGCAGGTCCGCGTCGACAAATCCATCGATCACGGTTGCCACATCGCCCACGCGAATGGTCGCGCCGGAGGGCAACTGGCGGACGATGATGTCTTCAAACTGTTCACGCGTGTCTGCCAGTTCGCGGATGTTCAGCCTGTATTGGCCGGTTTCGGTCTTGATGCCGCCACCTGAGGAGTTGACGGACGAACGACGTACAGCATTTGCAACGTCAGAAAAGGTCAGGCCGTAACGGCGCAGCGCGTCTTCTGAAACTTCGATCGAGACTTCTTCATCCAGAACGCCCTGCACCTGAGCCAGCTCACCACCTTCAAGCGCGGCGATCTGATCGCGCAGATCGTCAGTCACCCGTTTCAGTGTCATCCGGTCGACATTGCCGTGCACGGTGATGCCGAAATAGTCGTTCTGGTTACGCCAGCGGCTGACCTGCGGAGGGAAGGAGGCTTGTGGCAGGTTGTTGATGGTATCAACCCGCAGCTTCACTTCCTCAACAAACTTGTCGAGGTCATAATTATTGTAGGTTTCAAGGTTCACATAGCCGACGCTCTCGCGGGCTGTACCTGTCATACGTTTCAGACCGTCCAGATCGGCCATCGCCTCTTCAAGGCGTGTCACGATCTGTTCTTCAATATCGGCAGGTGCTGCGCCGGGCCAGGAAATGGACACCGATGCACCGTTAAAGTCAGCCTGCGGGAAAACCTCTTCCTCGAGGCTCATGAAGCCGGCAATGCCAAGCGCGATGGCCAGAACCATCAACAGGTTGGCGGCAACCGAATTCCGCGCCCACCAGGCAACGATTCCCTTGTGTTGTGTTTCCGGCTCGTCTGACATCAGCTGTCTCCGGTTTCAGATGTTGCGGTGTCGTCGTCCAATCCGGCAATTGTGATATTCATGCCGGAAAATGCGGCTTGCACAGGTGAGATGATCGCCAGATCGCCAACCTCAACACCGCCGGTCATGTATACGCCGGTCGGGTCGGAGAGGATCACGTCGACATATTTGATGGTCAGTGTGCTGTCTTCAGGATTGGCGACATAGATTTCGTTCTCCTTGCGCAGCGCCTGACGCGGGGCCTTGAGAACATTTTCAATTGTTTCGCCTTCGATGCGGGCCGAAACGAAAAGGCCGGGCGCGAGCGGTGCATCGCCATCAGCCCCCTCGCCGAACGGATCCTCCACCGTTGCAATGGCGGTGATCAGGCGGGTCTGGGAATCAACAGCGGCGGCCGTCCGTGTCAGGCGGCCTTCCCATTCACGCGGCTTGCCAGCAACTGTGGAGGTGAGCAGTACGCGAGGGCCGGGATTGTCTCTCGTTTCTTCAAACGCGATGGATAGTCCGAGACGGCCCAGATCAGCATCCGTCAGCGGCAGTGCCACTTCGGCGACATCTGTACCAAACATGGTGCCGAGCGATTGGCCCGGGCTGACATATTGACCGATATCGACGGATTTCGTGCGAATACGACCGGCGAATGGCGCGCGGATGATGGTTCGTTCCAGCGCAAGCTCCGCGTCACGGAGTTGAGCTTTCGCAGCCTCAAGCGCGGCGCTGGCTTCGGCCAGCTGCGGCTCACGCAGTGCCAGAGGCGTCGGGTCTCCATCGCCGAGTTCTTCCCAGTCACGACGTGCGCTATCGGCCTCAGCCTGTACGAGCACCAGAGATTGCTGGGCACTGGCGACCTGCGACTGGGCGCGGATTTTCGCCAGCTCATAATCGGCATCCTCGATGCGAACGAGAATGTCGCCCTTACGAACAAACCCGCCATCAATGAATGCGGCGGAGACAGAAGAAACACGACCTGAAATCTGGGAGGCGAGAGAAATTTCCCGTCTTGGCCTGACTTCGCCCTGGCTCTTGACGGAAAGCTGAAGATCGGTGCGCTCAACCGGCTCGGTAAAAATGGCCAGTCCTTTTGGCGCGGCTTCGGCTTTCTCCGCATTCGGTTGCAATCCGCGGAGCGCCAACACGCCCCCGCCGCCAATCACGAGGAGAATTGCGACAGGCAAGCCGATGGCCAGCGCCGTCGACACAATTTTATTCATCCTCCAGGTCCCCAGAGAGGCTCGCGACCATGTCGTCACCCATTGGCAGTTCACCGCCGAGTGCGAGATGGAAACGAACGCGGTTGATCGCCCTTGCAGATTGGGCCGAAATCAGGCTGGCTTCAGCATTGATCCGGCGCGACTGGGCGTCGATCAGGTTAAAGATTGTCGAGAGGCCGCTCTGATACTGACGTTCCGCCAGATTCTCAGCTTGCTCAGCCTCTTCAAGTGCGCGCGCCTGCGACTCCACCTGACGGGCCAGGAAGGAATCAGCGGCCAGCGCGTTCTCGACTTCCTGCCATGCGGTCAGAACGGTCGAGACGTATTGTGCGGATGAGATTTCGGCCTGGGCTTCTGCCGCTTCGATATTCGCTTTCAGACGTCCACCATTGTAGAGCGGGGCCGTCAGAGACGCAGCAATCTGTCCGGCCAGATAGCTCGGGTCGAACAGATCCGCCAGATCATCATTCGATGTAAACAGTGACGCTGACAGCGACAGAGATGGCTTCAGGGCCTGACGGGCCGCTTCAACACGGAAACCGGAACCGGCAATCCGGACTTCAGCAGCCCGGATATCAGGGCGCCGGGCCAGAAGGCTTGTCGGATCGCCTTCGCCGGTCAGAACGGGCAGTTCGGTAAAGCCTTCGCTGACCGTCAGCTCATTGGCCGGGTAACGACCAAGGAGCACTTCAAGCGACCGGCGGGCTTCACCCATTCCCTGCTCTCGAGAAATCAGAGCGGCCTTGGCCGTTTCAACGGCGCTGCGTGCCAGCCGCACATCGAGCGCCCCGCTCAGACCATTGCGGAAGCGCCGTTCGGTGAGGGAGAGCGTCCGCTCGCGGGCATCCAGCGTTTCCAGAGCCAGCGCCACCTGGCGGGCAGCATCCTTGAGCTGGAACCAGGCGATGGCGGTGCTGCCCGCCAGAGAGAGTTGCGCCGCTTCGAAATCGGCAAGCGTGGCTTCATATTCTGCCTCGGTAGCCGACACACCCGCAGCGATCCGGCCCCAGAGGTCAGGTTCCCAGCTCGCGCCCAGCGAAGCACCAAAGCCCGGGCTATCATTGCGAACTGCATTGTCATTTACGTCGGCAACCGCGCTGGTGTAATCTGCGTCCAGGCCCGCACCGAGAGACGGTAGCGACGCACCATATTGCGCCGCGGCATTGGCGCGTGCCAGTTCAACGCTGGCTGCGCTGATGGCAAGGCTCGGATTGTTTTCGAGGGCTTCTGCTATGAGATCTGTCAGAATCGGATCATTGAATCCGGTAATCCAATCGCCGGTTTGCGGTATCGGGGCCAGCTCTCCGCTCTGCCAATCCGCAGGCCGTTCCGGCTGAGGAATTTCAGGCGTGAAAGGGACAGTTTGAAACGTAGAACAGCCGGTTAGGGCAATCAAACTGACGATGGTAAGCTGGGCTCGCATGGACAACTCCGGTTTCGGAACCTTCGAATAAGTATTGGCTTCTTGAGTGTCAACAAAGAATTATCGTTTTACGATATTTTTTGACTGAAGTGTGTTTCATACGCCTCTTTTGTGAAATCGTCATGAAGCTGATACGAAACTTTGAAAGAAGCCTTCCTGAGACAATACCTGCTAGGCCATTTGAAACATAGGGTAATTTGGCATTTTGGACAGTGAAACCGGTACAGAGAGGATTGTAGGCAACACTGGCTACAAGGCACGGACCGAGCGGTCGCGGCGTCGGGACTTCGTTGTACTTGGTGTGATCGTCGCTTTCCTTATGCTGATCCTGACCATGTCCGGATCGCTCAGCATCGGTGAAGCTGTGATGGCCATGATCGTCTTTGCATTTGCTGGTCTGGCGTTTCTGCTCTCAACCAATCCGCCCGCGCCTGACAATGCCGGCCTGACTGAATTTGCGGCCAGTCGCCGATCTGATCTTGGCCCTTTTCAGGAACAGCACCGGGGTGACGGCGCTCGCAGCGAGGACGTCCAGCTGTTGATTGAGCAATATCCGCAGCCCTGCGTGCTGGCCGGGTATGATGGACGTGTTTACGCCTCGAATTCCGGCGCGAGAGACGTGTTCCGTCTGCCAAAGCAGGGCGGCCTGGGGCTTGG
Source organism: uncultured Hyphomonadaceae bacterium (assembly GCA_964342455.1). Classification (GTDB taxonomy): domain Bacteria; phylum Pseudomonadota; class Alphaproteobacteria; order Caulobacterales; family Hyphomonadaceae; genus Ponticaulis. The sequence continues at coordinate 29,481 of CAYFGB010000007.1, read as the reverse complement.
CATTATTCGTCGCCCGGATGTGCTGCGCCAGTTGCAGGATCTTGAAGGCGGGTTGACGCCCGAGCCGCTCAATATCGAAATTACCGGTACGCCAGACCGGTTCTTTGAGGTCTGGACGCGCTCGGTGCGAATCGCGGGCAGCTCACGTGTTCTTCTGGTGTTGATCGAGTTGACGGAGCTACGCCGGGCCGAGAAAGCGCGTGCTGACTTTCTCGCCAATGCCAGCCATGAATTGCGCACGCCGCTGACATCGCTCGCCGGTTTCATCGAAACCATGCGCGGTCCGGCCAAAGACGACCCGGAAGCGTGGGACCGGTTTCTCGAAATCATGTATGGGCAGACAGAGCGCATGCGTCGTCTGATCCATGACCTTTTGTCTTTGTCGCGCATCGAATTGTCCGAGCATAGAAAACCTGAAAAGGTACTCGATTTCAGCGCACTGGCTTCTGAAACCGTCGAGGCCATGATGCCGATTGCCCGAGATCAGGACGTCACGCTTCAGTTCATCAGTTCGGCCAGTTCCGTTAATGTGCATGGCGTTCGCGATGAACTCACCCAAGTGTTGCAGAACCTGATCGAGAACGCCCTGAAATACACCCGGCCTGACACGTCTGTTTACGTTGAACTGGCTTGCGGGTTAAGCGCGGATGACGCAAAGCTGTTCACATCGCGGCGCTGGGATGATGCGGCGCGGATATCCATTCTGCAAAACCGGTCTTTACCGTCTGATCAGTTTGTGGCTGTGCGGGTCAGCGATGAAGGCGAAGGCATTGGACGACAGCATTTGCCGCGTCTGGGTGAACGGTTTTATCGTGTTGATGAAGGCCGCGACCGGAAGGTTGGCGGCACGGGTCTGGGGCTGGCGATTGTGAAGCATATTCTGGCACGACATCGTGGTGGGCTTGCGGTTGAAAGCGAAGTCGGACGTGGGTCAGCCTTCGGTTTCTGGCTGCAACAGCTTCCCGAGAAGGGAAAGCTTCGAAGCGCGGGGGACCCGCCTGAAGCGACGATCACGCATATAACCCCTGACGCCCTGCCTGTCGCTCCAGATGACGGGGGACGTGCCTGATACTGGCGCGCCTTTCCAGCCATGACGTTTTCAGTTCAGCACGCCATTATTCTTGTACTCGCCCTTGCCTGTGCCGCCTATGCTGCAGGCCGGGTCCGGGCCGTCCAGTCTGCCAGGCTGGCAAATGGCCATCTGGCCTCGCTGCCGGGGTATTATGGCTGGTATGCGGCGCTATGGACGCTGATTCCTGCAATTGTTGCGGGGCTGGTTGGCTGGTTTGTGTCTCTGCCAGGTGGGCTGATCATGGTGTTGCTACCCGTTCTTGCCGGGCTCGGCGGCGCTTACGCCCTTTCAAGAATACGGCATGATCAGACAGCCCAGGCACATACCGAACGCCTGGTCAGAGCCTTGCTCTGGGCTTCGGGCCTGACCGCCATTCTGATCACCATCGGCATCATTCTGTCGCTGGCATTTGAAACCGTGAGCTTTTTTGCAAGTCCGGGCGTCAGCCTGCTCGAATTCTTTACGGGGCTGGAATGGAGCGCGCAGACAGCAAGCGCCTTCGGGGCTGTGCCGCTCTTTTTCGGCACCTTCTTTATCGCCTTTCTTGCGCTGTTGTTTGCCGCCCCGATTGGGCTTTTCTCAGCGATTTATCTTTCCGAGTACGCATCTCCACGCATGCGCCGGATTGTGAAGCCCATGCTCGAAATGCTCGCCGGGGTGCCCACTGTTGTCTATGGATTTTTTGCCATTCTCGTTGTCAGCCCGGCGGTTGATGGGCTTGGCGTGGCCATCAACCAGCTGTTTCATCCGCTGACGGGCGGTGAGGATATTCTCGCCACCCAGCCCCGGAATGCGCTTTCAGCGGGTCTGGTGATGGGGATAATGATTGTCCCGATCATTTCGTCTCTGTCTGATGATGTGATGTGCGCCGTCCCAACCAAGCTCCGGAACGCTGCGCTCAGTCTTGGGGCCACACGTTCGGAAATGCTGAAACATGTGGTGCTGCCAGCGGCATTTCCCGGTATCATGGCCGCATTTCTTCTGGCCGTATCGCGCGCAATCGGAGAAACCATGATTGTGGTCATGGCGGCCGGTGAGCGGGCGAACCTCACTCTCAACCCATTTGAGGATGTGACCACCGTCACGGTTCAGATCGTGTCACTTTTGTCGGGCGATCCGGAATTTGACAGTCCACGGACGCTTTCGGCGTTTGCGCTCGGAGCGATGTTGTTCGCCATCACGCTGCTTTGCAATGCATTGGCCCAGTGGGTCGTTTACCGGCAAAGGAAACGCTATGCCGGACTTTAAGCAGACAAGCGCGCTTTCGGATCTGGCCAGGAAACGTCTGGCGCAGCGACAAAGGGCAGAACAGCGGTTTCGCTTTTACGGACAGATGGCGGTTGCCATGGCTGGCACCGTTCTTCTTGTGCTCCTCTTTACGATTGTTGGTGAGGCCCGTTCGGCCTTTACGCGGCACAGTGTTGTTTTGCCGGTTCCCGTTGAAGCCAGGACCACGTCGCAATTGCTGACGGCTGTGCGCACAGAAATGTCAGCGCCATTCGACCTCTCTCCGGTGCGTTCACTTCAGAACGACATTGCCTCTCTTGTCTCGCCACTGACTGTCAGCCGGGTAGCGAAAACACTCGATGACGAAAACGGCCCTGCGTCTGGTGAACGGCGTGTTGAACTCGCCATTTCGGACGAGGCCGATCAATATCTCAAAGGCCGGACAACCAAACGCCGGACGGGCACAATCAGTGTTGGCAAGCACACTGAGGGCTGGGTGGCAGCAGATGGCGCGGCGGTTCAGGCGCTGCTGGCTGGGGTCAAGACGTTCTCGCCGCTCGATGACGATGACGGAACCACCTTATTGTCGAGCGACCGTCCGAGCCTGTTGCTCTTTCTTTCTGATGGTGTTCACAGGGTTCGCTCCATTGAAGCGGACAGGATTGGGGTCGACCTGCTGGCGGCGGCTGACTTTCCGGCCTCACAGGCTGGCCGATACATATTGCTGGAAACGCCAGCCGATTTGCGTTCCGTGCGTGACAGAACAATCGCCGTGGTCGAAGTACTGCGGTCTTACGATATGATCTCACGTGGATTTAACGCCGCGCTGTTTCTCAATGCGGATTCCAATGAAGCCGAACTCGCAGGCGTTCTCGCCGCGCTGACCGGTACCGTTCTGATGATTCTTGTGGCGGTCTGCATCGCACTGCCGATCGGTGTATCCGCGGCGGTTTACCTGGAGGAATTTGCGCCGGACACGCCTTTCACCCGGTTGGTGACCGTCAATATCAACAATCTGGCCTCTGTTCCTTCGATTGTCTTTGGATTGCTTGGCGCCGCTGTGCTGGTGAATGGCATACCCGCCACGATTCCCTTCACGGATATCGGGTTCAGTCTTGGCGGCGGGTTGGGGCGTGGCTGGCCATTGGTTGGTGGTGCCGTCCTGGCCATCATGACCCTGCCGACCGTGATCATATCGTCCCGGGCAGCGATCGCGTCTGTTCCGCAGGGGACGCGTGAGGCAGCCTTCAGTCTGGGGGCATCCCGCATGCAGGCGGTTGCGCACCATGTTCTGCCGCAAGCCGTACCCGGCATCATGACCGGTTCGATTATCGGGCTGGCGCGCGCCATTGGCGAGACAGCGCCTTTGCTCCTGCTGGGCATGTTTGCCTTCATTGCTGAGGTTCCCGATAGCGTAACCGACCGGTCCAATGCCCTGCCTGTGCTGATTTTCGACTGGTCTACGCGCGCCGAACGGGCGTTCGAACCGCTTACGGCGGCTGCGATTGTCATACTCCTGTTGATTATGCTGGTTATGAATGCTCTGGCTATCTGGATACGGATGAAATACGAACAACGCCGCGACTGACCAAGCCTGTCCGCCGGATCCATCCAACGTGAAGGACGATGCCAAACGCCATGACGCCTACCAAGCTTTCAGCCCGCAATCTGACGGTCCGCTATGGATCGAAAACGGCGTTGGATGCTGTCAGTCTGGACGTGCCGGACAATGCGGTTCTTTCGGTGATCGGCCCGTCAGGATGTGGGAAGTCAACTCTCCTTCGTTGCTTCAATCGGATGAATGATCTGATCCAAACCTGTCAGACGACAGGGGAGATCCTGCTTGATGGTCAGGATATTCGCGGCAGCGAGATTGATCCCAGCCTGTTACGCGCACGCGTTGGCATGGTATCTCAGGAGCCGAACCCGTTTCAGAAGTCCGTGTTTGACAATGTTGCCTATGGGCCGCGCATTCATGGCCTGACGGGCACGCGGGAAGAACTGGAACACATCGTTCAGACCAGCCTGGAGCGCGTAGGTCTGTGGGATGAAGTCAAGGATGATCTAACCGCGCCTGGAACGTCGCTTTCCGGCGGACAGCAGCAAAGGCTGGTAATCGCCCGCGCCATAGCGATCAATCCGGAAGTCATTCTGATGGATGAGCCGTGTTCGGCGCTCGATCCGATTGCGACCGCCCGGATTGAGGAATTGATTGACGAATTGCGACATCGGTATTGTATCGTCATCGTTACGCACTCCATGACCCAGGCAGCCCGGATTTCGCAGAACACGGCCTTTCTGGAACAGGGCAGACTGATCGAGTTTGGTCCGACCGAACAGATTTTCACCAACCCTCGTGAGGCGGGTACGCACGCTTACATCACCCGGAGATATGGTTAGAGCTTATGGTTCAGCAGTCACACACGGTTAAGGCGTTCACCAGCGAGCTGATGGCTCTGATGAGTGACCTGTTACGCATGGGTGGTCTCGCCGAGGCGATGATCGCCGATACCTCAACTGCCTTCTCACAAGGTGATCTCGAGCTCGCTCAGCGTGTGATCGACAATGACCGGGAAGTCGATGAGCTGGAAAAGCGTATTGAACGGGACATTATGCGCCTGCTTGCCCTGCGCCAGCCGGTTGCACAGGATCTGCGCGGCATCATTGCAGCGCTGAAGGTTTCGAACGACCTCGAACGTATCGGGGATCTGGCGAAAAACGTCTGCAAGCGCCTCCTCGTCATTGGCGGTGGTCATTCTCAGCTGGGCCGGGCGAGCGTTGAGCGCATGTCGAGGGAAGTCCGTCTGCAGCTACAGAATATTCTCGACGCATACTCAACCGAGAACGCACAGGAAGCGATCAGCGTCTGGTTACATGATGAAGAGATCGACGAACACTACAATTCAATGTTTCGGGAAGTGCTCACATACATGATGGAAGACCCCCGACGAATTAGTGAGGGGGCCCATCTTCTTTTTATTGCGAAAAATCTTGAACGTATCGGAGATCACTGTACGAACATTGCCGAAGTCGTGCATTTCTTCATCACGGGTGAAGAGCTGCCAATGACCCGGCCAAAGGTCTCTGAAATTGGCCGTACAGAAGAAGCATAGGTCCGGAAGCTGGTTATGACACCTTATGTCCTCATTGCAGAAGACGAACAGTCGGTAGCGGAACTCCTTACCTACAATCTGAAACGTGAGGGCTATGAGGTCGGCGTTGCGGCGGACGGCGATGAAGCGCTGATGATGGTGCGGGAACGTACCCCGGATATCATGCTGCTCGACTGGATGCTTCCAAAGACAACCGGCATTGAAGTCTGCCGCCAGCTCCGCACACGGCCAGAGACGCGCAATCTTCCGATCATCATGCTGACGGCGCGCGATGACGAGACAGACCGCATCCGGGGGCTTGATCAGGGCGCGGATGATTACGTTACCAAGCCATTCTCCACGACCGAGCTTCTGGCGCGCATTCGCGCTGTGCTGCGTCGTATCCGTCCGGGTCTGGCTGAAGATGTGCTCACTTGCGGCGACATTTCCATCAATCGCAGCGCCCATACAGTTCTGCGCAAGGGCAAGGAACTGCATCTCGGCCCGACCGAGTTCCGCCTGCTGGATTATCTCATGCAGCGTCCGGGGCGCGTCTTCTCGCGCGAACAGCTTCTCGATGCGGTCTGGGGTTCGGATGTTTATGTCGAAGCGCGAACCGTTGACGTCCACATTGGCCGTCTCCGAAAGGCTCTGAAAAGGCATGGTGATCCGGATCCGATCCGCACCGTTCGCTCTGCCGGATATTCCCTTGTGACCGACCGGGAAATGGAAGAGTAGACTGCCAGACGTCAGTTTTGGCTTGTCTTTCTGCCGATCCCTTGCACCTTTATCCCATAATAAGAGGATCAAAGGGAGGAAGGTCATGAAGGCCATTGTCTGTTCGGAAATCACGGAAGATCTGTCGGGGGTGGACCTGGCCGACATTGCGGAGCCAGAGCCTGGCCCCGGAGAAGTGAAAATCCAGGTAAAGGCCTCTTCCATCAATTTTCCGGACATTCTGATGTGTCAGGGGAAATATCAGTTCAAGCCCGAATTACCGTTTTCGCCGGGTATGGAAATGGCTGGCGTGATCGTTGCGGTGGGGGCTGGTGTTGAACATCTAAAGCCCGGTATGCGCATCACAGGCGGAAACAAGACGGGCGGTTTCGCCGAATACGCAATCCTGCCTGCGGGATCTGTTCGCGAGCTGCCTGATAATTTCGGCTATGCCGAGGCGGCGTCCTTCGGCGCAGCCTATCTGACCGCCTATGTCTCTCTTGTTCGCCGGGCGCGCATTGAATCGGGCGAAACCCTTCTTATCCATGGTGCATCCGGCGGTGTGGGCATGGCGACCATTGATGTCGGCAAGATGCTTGGCGCGACAGTTATCGCGACATCCGGGTCTGATGCGAAGCTTGACGCGCTGACGGCGTATGGCGCTGACTACGTCATCAACACCAGGGATGGTTTTCGCGAGCGGGTGAAGGAGCTGACCGGCGGAAAAGGTGCTGATGTGATTTTCGACCCTGTCGGGGGTGATGTGTTTGACGAGAGCACGCGTTGCATCGCGTTTGATGGCCGCCTTCTGGTGATCGGCTTTACCTCCGGCCGCATCGCCGAGGTGAAAACGAATATCCCGCTGATTAAGGGGTTCTCGGTCGTCGGGGTCCGTGCCGGAGAGTATGGTCGGCGGTTCCCCGAAAAGGGGCGGGAAAACATGGATGCGATCTGGCAGATGGCCGCTGAGGGAAAGACGCGGCCCTACATTCACGACCAATTGCCGCTTGAGCGGGTTCTCGATGGTTTCCGTATGCTTCAGAACCGTGAAGTGATCGGCAAGCTGGTGATTACGCCTTAGCCTTATTGGGCTGGTCATCAATGTCGATGGCCGCATGCGTGCCGCCGCCAATCTGAGAGAGCAGCTTGCTTGTCTCGTCGTCATCTCCAAGCTTGCGCTGTTTGTATAGCAAGAGCTTCTTGCGCACGGCGATGGTCATCAGGCTGGCCACTGATTGGCGGGCCTCATGATAGGCATCGGGCAGCACGGCAAGCTGTGTCAGCGCGTTGATGCCAGTTTCCAGGACATGCGTTTCCAGCAGGTTCTGCGAGCCGACACCATCGAGATAGAGCTTCACGGCTGCCGCTGTTCGTTCAAGCGGCAGATCACCGGATTTCCGGGCCAGAACGGCGGTTCGGTCGGCTGTCTGGCGCACACGCGCGACAAGGCCCAGCCGCTCGTCGGACAGCTTTCCACAGGCCTCACGGAGTTCGCTGACAGCCACCGCCAGTTCATCCGCGCCTGTCGCAATCGGCACATCCCTATCCAGGTCCTTTTCAAAATCCGTTATCCGGCGTCTGGGACCAGCGTAGAACTCGCTGCGCTTGCGGCGGCGACACGGACCGACATAATTGGTCGACGTTACAAAGTCCCGTGGCAGTTCGATCAGTTGCCGCATTTTCCGGCGCAGTTGAAGCGGCGAAATCGGTCGCATCACCACTTCGTCAATGCCGCTATCGCGGGCGGCTTCGATCATGGATCGCGTCGAGTTCGATGAGAGAAGAATAATCGGCGTCTCGGCCAGCCCGGCATCGTCCACCCGGCGCAACTGGACCACGAGGTCAAAATTCAACGGGTTGTCCGTTTCGTGCGTGGCCAGGATCAGATCTGTTTGCGGTTGTGAGTTTCCGTATTCGAGGACGCGATGAAAGGCGTCGAAATGCATCTGTTCATTCATGCAACCGATACCGCGCAGCACTTCCATGGCGATGGACCGTGAATAATGCGGAAAATCGAGTCCGAGAATGTTCAGCGTTGCTGGATTGAAGGCGCGGGGAGGCCGTGGTTTTGACATCGCCTACGCCGTTTCACGCAGCTTCTGCACAACGATTTTTCTGAGCCCACGCGCAATTTCGAGCCGTTCCGCACAATTTCGATCTGTCGAACCGAGCAGCAGACGCAATGCATCAATCTGCATTTCAATCACTTCTGTCCGAAGATCACCACTGGCGCCCACCCCCTCGATATATCGGGAGAGCACACTGGTTGCCAGCTCAAGCGCGTCATCGCGCAATTGCTTGGCAACTTCATTCGCCTCATTGGCGGTGTTGTAGAGCTGACGAACCTCAACCCGGCTTTTCGGATTGATATTATGAGAGAATTGAGAGAGCTGGTCAGCACGCTGAACCAGCATCTGACGATGCATCTGTTCCTCGTCAGTCGCCGAATCTTCGATAGGATTGACCGGATCGGAGAGGCGTTTCAGCGGCCCCTTATAGGAGAGATTTCGTTTTCGGCGGCGGCAAGGGCCAACATATTTCTTGGCTTCAACAAACGGGCGAGGACGCAGCAATACTTCATCAAGACGGGCTTCGATAACCTTGTGTGACACAGGCTTGGCCGCAAATTCATCAACACCCGCCATGCGCGCCTCCTGCACGGTTTCAATCCGCGGGTCATTCGTCAGCATGATGCAGGGAACGCTGCGATCAGATACAATGTTGCTACGACGGATGCGCGACACCAGTTCTGTGCCCTTCATATCAGGCAGAAGATTTTCAAGGATGATCACCCTGGGATGCCAGACATTGGCCGCCTCAATGATCTCTTCGCCATTGCAGGCGGTATAAATCCGCTGATATCCAAGATTTCGCAGAACCTCGGAAATCATCGCGCGCGAATAGTTATGCGGGTCACCGAGCACTATCGGAACTTCTGACTTGATAAGCTTTTTATCGCTGTTGGCATTTCTTGCCATGACGCAACCCTGTTCTCTGTTACAACGCCATCATGCCAAAAGGGTCTGAATACTCCCCAACATTGAAAGATAAAATTTAAACCAATTTCGCCTGATTTGCGCAGATTAAATTAGACGCTCATCCAGTCGGATTCTTCGCAAAACGGCTGGCCTTTTGGGGTTGAACGCGTAAAGTGGGTCAAGTGTGTAAGTCAGATTTACCAACGATCCGGTAAATCATTTTGAGATCAGAACGACAGGTTTTCCATGTCAGATAATGAGAAACTTGATCAGCGTATTCAGCTGGTCGCTTCGAAGGAATTTAACCAGAAAGTCGATGCCTGGCGCCGGACGCAGGAAGACCTTCCGTCCCGGTCTGAGGCCATTCGTCGGCTCGTTTACAATGGTCTTGTATTTGAAGAGGAATATCCGATGCGATTGATTACAGCGGTGATCCGTCCTCACCGGTATGATGCGGTGCGTGACGCTCTTTCGGAAATCGGCGTGACCGGCATCACAGCGACGCAGGTTACGGGCTTTGGCCGTCAGCGTGGCCAGACGGAAATGTATCGCGGCTCTGAGTATGAAGTGAAGGAAGTGCCGAAAATGAAGATCGAAGTGGCTGTGCCCTCTTCGCTCGAAGAAATGGCGCTCGATGTCATTGTGAAGACAGCCGAAACCGGCAAGATCGGTGATGGCAAAATCTTCATTACGCCGCTCAAGGGTGCTGTGCGCATTCGTACGGGTGAGCGCGACGAGAAAGCGCTGAGCTGAAATTTGTTTCAGCGCCGGAATGGCAGGCTGACCAGTCGCCAGAGCACCCAGATGGGCAGCACGATGGTTGCGCCCAGCAGGGCAGGTTGCCAGCCATTCTGAAGGGCCCAGATCAAGCCGCGAAACGTGTTCTCCCAGATGGCCTGTATCATGGACCATGGGTCAAATACGTCTTCGGGCCGGGTCTGGATCACGCCCGCTCTCTGAATAAGACCAACCAGAACACAGAGAAGGATAAGCTTTACCGCGCCCCAGAATTTGATCGAGAACAGCCTGACAAGAAGCGGGCGGCGCTCTTTCCCTGCGGTCGGTTGAAGCTCCGTTTCGGCATCCGGGCTGGTGACTGGTTTGCGCTGTTTGCCGAACATATCTGTCCCCGGGCATCAAAAAAGGCCGCGTAAAGCATACGCGGCCTTTATGTATCTGAAAAGGAAGGCGGGATCAGGCCGCGTCTTTCTTCACCAGAGTTGTGTGCGGATAAGGGATGGAGATGCCCTGAGCATCGAACGCTTCCTTGACGCGCTTGATCAGGTCAAACTTCAAATTCCACAGATCGCCTGCCTCACACCAGGTGCGGGTGGTAATGTCGACTGAGCTATCACCGAGATTTGTAACTTTGATGAAGGGTTCAGGATCTTTCAGCGCACGCTCATCGGCTTCGATAATGCCGCGAATAATGGCAATCGCCTTGTCCATATCGTCGTCATAATCAATGCCAAAGACGATGTCACAGCGACGTGTTGTGTAGCCGGAATAATTTGAGATCACGCCATCAATGGCTTCACCATTCGGGATGATGATCTTCACATTATCGACAGTTGCCAGAATGGTCTGGAACAGATTGATGTCCTTGACGGTGCCGGATTTGCCGGAAATCTCTACGAAATCGCCCATTTTGTAAGGGCGGAACAGCATGATCATCACGCCTGACGCGATGTTACCGAGCGCGCCCTGCATGGACAGACCAATGGCCAGAGTCAGCGCACCAAGCACGGCCGCAAAGCTTGCCACTGGAATGCCGAAAATGCCGAATACGGCAATCACGACAGCGGCTGTAATACCCCAGCGAACGAGCGATGCGAAAAAGCCTGCCAGTGTGTCGTCAATGCTTTCCCGCTTCGCAGCCTGCGTACGGACCAGGCTGGCCAGCCAGCCGGCGATCTGCAATCCGATGATCAGAAGTATAAGCGCGCCGATCACGTTTAGCGCCGCGGAGATGATAAGCTCTCCGTATTGTTCCCAAATGGCCTGAAGGTCCATGCATCTCTCCTTTGCACTGTTTCATCATTGTTAACGTGAATTTGTGACGTTTTGCAAAAGGGCAACGCCAATCAGGCGTTTTTCGCAAATTGACCGCCCCGGACCCCAGCCTGGCGTAAAGTTAGCCGAGCAACACTTCGAGCGTCCCCAGCGTATCGGCTTCGGCTGACGGCTTGTCCCAGCGTATCCGATTAAATCGTGGAAACCGCATGGCGAGGCCTGATTTGTGGCGCGTCGAGCGTTGCAGACCTTCAAAGGCGACTTCTACCACCAGGCCCTCATCACGGGTGGCTGTCACGGCGCGCACCGGGCCAAACCGGTCAATCGTGTGATCACGGACGAATTTATCCAGTTGCTTCAGTTCTTCATCAGTGAAGCCGAAATAGGCCTTGCCGACAGGCGTGAGCTCGTAACCGTCATCCACCGGTTTCCAGACACCAAAGGTGAAGTCTGAATAATAGCTCGATCGCCGGCCATGACCGCGCTGGGCATACATGATCACAGCATCGATCAGGAACGGGTCGCGTTTCCATTTGAACCATGGCCCTTTCGGGCGACCCGGCTGGTAAGTGCTGTCCCAGCGCTTCAGCATCAATCCCTCAATCTCGGGATGAGGTGGCTCGTTCCGGAGAGCCTCAAGCTCGCTAAGGCTCGTTGTCGGTACAAGCGGAGATATATCCAGCCGGGCGCTGCCAGACTTTTTGATAAAGGCTTCCAGCTTCGTGCGGCGCTCGCGGAATGGAAGGCCGCGAATATCCTCCTCACCGTCCTGCAACAGATCATAGGCTAAAATGAAGGCAGGCTTTTCTGCCATCATCTTCTTCGACACGGTTTTGCGGTTCAGGCGCTGTTGCAGATCGTTGAAGCTCGCCACCAGTCCATCGCCTGATCGCACAAGCAGCTCGCCATCAATCGCGCCATCGAAATTCATCTCGGCCAGAACATCCGGGAAGGCATGAGAGATGTCATCGCCTGTCCGGGTGTAGATATGCCGAACGCCGTCCTCTGAAGCGGCCTGAACCCGGATGCCATCCCATTTCCACTCGGCGGCATAGTCATTCAGATCAATCAGATCGGGCGACAGGGTTTCGGCGTCGTTCCGATCCTTTTTGGATATCAGAGGGTGGGCCAGCATGACGGGGCGAAATGGCGCGCGGATATCGGGAGACGGCTTCTCGGCATGTCCTTCCAGCCAGGCAAACAGCTCCTCATAGGGCGGTTTGAGCCCGTGCCAGATTTCCTCAATATCTCCGACCGGCTTATCGCCGAACTGCGCAGCAGCCTGTTTTGCAAGACGTGCAGACACACCGATCCGCAACCCGCCAGTCACCAGTTTCAAAAGCGCCCATCGGCCCGAAGCATCCATCGCGTCCAGCCAGCCTTCAATCAGCTTTTCGCCTTGCGCTCTGGTGGCGGCAGACAGCTCGGTCACAATGTCCGTTAAGGTCGGGATGGCATTCGCGCCGGGCTTTTCTGGCCAGACAAGGCTGACCGTTTCGGCCAGGTCGCCGACATAATCATAGGATAGCCGGAACAGCTCTTCATCCATTCGGGCCATGACTAGAGAGCGGATTTGACCGGCCTTCACGGACTTAAGATCGAGTTCGCCGGTCAAGGCTGCCAGCGCCCATCCCCGGTCAGGGTCGGGTGTGCTGGCGAAATAATCGGCCAGCAGGGTCAGCTTGGCATTGCGGCCCGGTGTCAGGATCAGGCGGTCGAGAAGCGCGGCGTAAGTTTGCATCACAGCTTATGTTGTTCGCCGCAGCCGAGTTACCAGTGCTGATGACGCGGGACAGGGTCAGCCTTCGCTGACACGACAACGCGCATCGGAGGCTTCACAGACGGCCATGGTGTTGAAAGCCCAGCTGCGATAGGCCGTCAGATTGGTGTAATTCGACACATAATTGCCTGCACACATCTCGCCATATCGATTGGAGGAGATGGTGGACAGCACGCCCATCAGAACGGGGCGGCCTTCATCGGAAACAATCAGAGGTCCGCCGCTGTCACCTACGCATGGGCCGCGACCCGCACGGCTGCTCAGGCGGATCACGCGCCGGTCAATGTGCAGGATATCAAGCTCCATCTTCTGCAGATGGTCGTTCAGTTCACCGCCATAGGTTTTCAGCCCCCAGCCTCCGACACGTGCAGACCGGAATTTGACGGTGGAGAAGGGTTGGCTGGTTACGCCCCATTTGACGACGGGTACATCGGTCAGGGCGAACAGATTGTCGTTCGAAATGTGCAGCAGGGAGAGATCATTTTCATATTGCTGGGTCGTCTCGCCGCGAAAACCTGAATGGCACATGGCATAGTCTACGGCGACGGTGCGGATATTGTTTGCCGTCAGGTTTTCATTTCCGGTTTTCAGGACGATCCGGTCATAGCCTGATGCGACGCAATGAGCGGCGGTGACAAACCAGTTGCGCGCAATCCGCGTGGCCGAACAATGCCCTTTGGCAACTTCATTGGGCGACAGATCATACTCCGGTTCCAGCTTCACAATACCGGGCAGGTCGCGCGGCTCCAGAAAAGCCGATGATCTGGGCTCCAGATAGTCGGCAACAATTGTGTGTGAATGCCGGGTCTCGCTGGTTGTCAGAAGCGGAGGCTGATTATCGCGTCGACCGCAGGGTACCGCGTCTGACATGACCTGGTTGAATGACAGGAAGCCGGACGTCTCGCCTTCATATTCCTTCAGAGAGGCCGGACGCAGATCCCGACTGGATGCCAGCATGACAAACGTCGCCAAGACGACTGTCAGAAAAAACAAGATGCTGATCCGCAAAGCGCCCATGGTTCGTCCGGTTAACCTTCGTTCAAGTGTTCACGCTGGAGGGCGTTTCGTCAATGCGTGCCACAGAATGAACGCATTACTTAAGACGATGTCATGTGCCTGTGCTTCTCAAAACCGCCCTGCGCGTCTAGCCTGATGCGGCAATCGGCAGGAGTGGTAAATGTGCGGGCGGTTCTTTCGACACGATGTGAGCTGGGAAGACTATCGGGCGGCGCTCGAAATCATCCCGCCGGACGGTGTGGAGCCGCCGGAGGCAAAATACAATATTGCGCCGATGAGCTATGCCCCTGTCATCCGGCGGGACCTTGATACGCGCCAGCTGGAACTCTTTCCCTGTCTGTGGGGACTGGTGCCCAGCTGGTGGAACAAGCCGCTCTCGGAAAAGAAATTCTCAACCTTCAATGCTCGCTCGGAAAATGTCACTGAGGCCGCAAGTTTCAGGGGGTCGTTCCGCCACAAGAGATGCCTTGTTCCGGCAAGCGGCTTTTACGAATGGAGCGGTGAGAAGGGATCGAAAATTCCCTTTGCAATTGGTCTGCGCAATCGCCGCTGGTTCTGTTTTGCCGGGCTTTGGGATTGCGCCATGATTGATGGCTCGGAATTGCACAGCTTCACTATTCTGACCACAACGCCGAACGATGTCATGGCCGGCATTCACACGCGGATGCCGGTGATTATCCACCCGGACGACTATCTGCGCTGGATTGATGGCGACCCGAAAACACTGACCGATCTGTTCGAACCTTACCCCGCCGCCGACATGCATGCCTGGCCGGTCGATTCAAAGGTCGGCAATGTGCGCAATCAGGGCTCAGATCTGATCGAAGAGTGCTGAACAATCAGGAAAAGGCTTTCCAGCGAACCTGCCATGTTGCAGAAGAGCTTCACAGAGAGCGGGACCCTCAATGCTGCGTTACTTCGTGATTTTGATCGTGTATGCGGTCACACTCTATTTCGGTGTTCAGATCGGTAAGGAATTGTCCTTCGGTGAGGGACGGCTTGAGCCCCCGAGAATACCGGCCGGTGAGACCCGCGAGATCGTGTTTATCGGCAATGAAGCAGATGGCACCGTCACCCTGATCGATACGGAAACCTGGACAATTCTTGATCAGCTCAATGCGCTGCCAGATGGCCGCACCGTCAGCATTTATCGTGATATCACCCAATCATTATTCGGGTTCGAAGAGGCAAGCGCTTATGGCAGCTCTTACGTCTCTGGGCTGGCGCTGTCTCCTCCTGGTGACACGCTCTATGTATCCCGCACAAATCTTGCGGATGTGATTGCCTTCGATCTGCGCAATGACGATGTGTGGTGGCGGCGGCCTGTGGCTGGCTATCGCGCAGGGGATATCGCCCTGAGCGCGGAAGGTGACCGGCTGTTCGTTATGGCCCCGGATGTCCCAAGAATTGATGTCATCGAGACAATTGATGAGTCGCTCGCGCGGGATTTGCCGCTGGAGGGGGAATTGCTGGCGATTGGCCGCGAGACCGCCGATGAGAAAATTGCGGTTCTGACCCGTCTGAATGGCGGATTGCGTGTCACTCATTTCGACCCGCTCTATCTGGAAGTTGAAGGCCGATCTGAAACCGTGGACTCCCGGGATGCCTTTCTGGAGATGATCGGAGAGAAGGCAGGGGCGTGTACGTTCGCACCGACGGAGGGTGAGGCATCAGTCACGGAGGGTACGCCTGTTCCCGTCACCGAGGCTGCAACTTCGGACGAACCGGCAGAAGAGGGTTTGCCGCCCGCAGAGGAGCTGACAACCGACAACGCTGAAGCAGACCCTCCAGGCGAAGCAATTGCCGAAGCGCCCGTCGATGTGGTGGCTGCTGACACGCCGGTTCTGACGCAGCTTGTTCGCGACGGAGAGTTCTGCGTCATTGTGGACGTTCAGGCCCGTATGGCGCATGGGCTGAACCTTGCCACGCGGGAGATTGTTGCCAGCCTGCCGACAGGCGCTGAACCAGCTGCCCTGATTTCAGGTAAAGTGCCGTTTCCGGTTCTCGAAGAGCGGTTCGGACCTGATTTTGCGGAAGCGGAGGCAGAAGAGATTGTCGATCTCGATCTGGCCGAACCTGTTGGTGAGGACATGGCTGCGCCAGACGAGGGCCAAGTGTCGGGCGAGGACGCCGAAACCGGAGATCTGGTGGAAACGCCTTAGATCAGCCTTTGCCGGTCGATCCGAAACCGCCAACACCCCGGTCTGTTTCAGGCAGAATGTCCGATTCCTGCCAGATGCCCTGAATAACAGGCGCCAGCAGCAATTGGGCCACGCGCTCGCCACGCTGAATGGTGAAGGCTTCATCTCCCAGATTGATCAGCAGGATTTTCAGCTCACCGCGGTAATCAGAGTCGATTGTGCCCGGTGTATTCAGGCAGGTGATCCCATGCTTGAAGGCCAGTCCCGAACGCGGGCGAACCTGCATTTCATAGCCGTGGGGAATCGCGAAGGTGAGACCTGTCGGGACGAGCGCGCGCTTACCCGGCTCCAATACCATGGGCTCGTCCTCAGGAAGCGCTGCACGTACATCCATGCCCGCCGAACCGCTGGTTTCATATCGTGGCAGCTCCAGCCCTTCGAAATGCGGCAGCGGGACAACCGGTAATGGGATGGCAAGGCTCATGGACAATCCCCTTTCTGGGAGCAGCTCAGATCAGCTGTTCAGCTATACGAGTCGCAATCCAGCGGGCAATCATTGATTTGTCCGCCCGCTCCGAATGCTCTACGCCGTCTTTGGAAAACAGGCTGACCTTGTTGTTCGCGCCGCCCATGACATCGCCGGAAACATCATTCGCGACGATCCAGTCACAGCCTTTTCGTTCGAGCTTAGCCTGGGCATATTTTTCAAGGTCATGGGTTTCGGCGGCGAAACCGACAACCAGCCCTGGGCGTCCCGTTTGCAGATTGGAAATCGTTTTCAGAATGTCCGGATTTTCGGCTAGCTGAAGCCCGGAAGGCGTGCCGTCAGTCTCTTTCAGTTTCAGCTTGGTGTCCGATGCGCTCGCCGGTCGCCAGTCTGCCACAGCAGCCACCGAGACAAACGCGTCCGCCGGTAGGGCGTTCTGGCACGCTTCGAGCATTTCGATCGCGGTCTCTACCTTCACAAGGTTCACCCCCTCTGGAGGCGAAAGCGATACCGGGCCAGACACCAGCGTCACCCGTGCCCCCATGCCACGAAGCGCGCGGGCGAGTTCATAGCCCTGGCGACCCGACGAATGATTGGAGAGGTAGCGTACCGGGTCGATGGGCTCGCGCGTTGGGCCTGCTGTCACCAGAACATGCTTTCCGGCGAGACGATCCTCAGCGTGAAACCGGTTTTGAATTTCTGCCATGATTGCGGCCACATCCGGCAGGCGGCCGGGGCCAAATTCGCCACAGGCCATCAGGCCTTCATCAGGCTCCATCACGACTGCGCCATCAGCCCGCAATTGTGCAACATTTCTCATGGTCGCAGGGTGCTGCCACATGCGAACATTCATGGCTGGCACGAACAGGACGGGCTTGTCGGTGGCCAGAAGTGCGGTTGAGGCAAGATCATTGGCAAGGCCATTCGCCGTCTTTGCCATCAGGTCAGCCGTGGCCGGAGAGACGACGACCAGATCGGCAGAACGCGAAAGCTCGATATGGCCCATTTCCGCTTCATCATTGAGGTCGAAAAGCTCGGTGAAACATTTCTCGCCGGAAAGGGCTGAAACAGACAGGGGCGTAACGAATTCCTGAGCCGCTTTCGTCAGGATGACGCGGGATTTTATGCCAGCTCGGCCCAGCTCCCGGATCAGCTCCAGGCTTTTGAACGCCGCAACGCCGCCGCCAATAATGAGAAGAATGCGCCTGTCGGCCATGCCTTACCTGCTCGTCGCCCTCTGTGTGCCCGTCTTTATGGACCAGCTGATATCAAATGCAAACTCTTCCGGAGTAAGCCTCAGACACATTAGCATTCAACGAAAAAGGGCAGCGCCAGGCTGCCCTTTTCCGAAAACGCATCACAACAGGTGCATGCCTTAGTAATATTGCGGCTTGCCCACATGAACTTTCGGGCTGCGCTTGTTGTATTTGATGTTGTAGGCCTCGACCAGACCGCGAACCGGCGCGTCATAAACAGACTGTTCGAGAGATTCCTCTTCGCAGTCACGGCGTGCGCTGAGCCCGTAAGAAATCGATCTGTGGTCCCGGCATGCCTTGTCTGCGGCCTTTTCCATACGTTCGAG
The DNA here is from genome assembly GCA_964342455.1 of uncultured Hyphomonadaceae bacterium. Lineage (GTDB taxonomy): Bacteria > Pseudomonadota > Alphaproteobacteria > Caulobacterales > Hyphomonadaceae > Ponticaulis. The sequence goes on along the minus strand of CAYFGB010000007.1, from coordinate 11,375 downwards.
AAGGATCATGTTGCGATCATACTCGGTCAGATGCTTGAGGTCTGAATAACAGACAGAATAGCGGCGCTGGCCATCGCGGGTGTTTGAAAGCCGCTTGATCACGTCATCGCCGCACGTGTCCAGCCCGATATAGGCCGGCGGCTGATATTGAGGGCCGCATGGATAGCCCTGCGGGGCCGCCTGATAGTGACAATTGGAGACCGGCGGTGGCGGCGGAGGTGGTGGTGCCGGATGTGGTGCAGGTGTTCGACAAGTCGTGGTCGCATAGCCGCATGTTGGCTGAGCGGGCGGATGGTAGGTCGTTGTCGGACGGGTATAGGTCGTGGTTGGCTGAACCTGACGATACACGACACGCGGCGGCGGAGGCGGTGTTGCGACCAGCCGGTTGTACTGTTGCTGATTCCGAACATCAGCCGATGTTGTTGAGGAATGGCTATAGCTCTTCGAATAGCTTTGGGTCGGCGCAGGCGCGTAGGTTGGCGCCGGCGGTGGTGTATGAGAATAGGTTGGAGGCGGGGTGTAAATCGGCTTCAGGCTCGATCCTGGCTCGCCCGCGAAGGCTGGCATGGCAAAGGCGGAAGCGATCATCGCTGCGCCTGCAATAAACCTGGCAATCCTCATCGGTCGTCCCCTCTGGATGCAAAATCTAATAGAAATAAACACTTTGTTTACCAGGATGACAAGCGGTTTCGCCCGTCAGGCGAGGGCCGATAGCAGTGAGGCTGGCGGCAGATATCCTTAGCCAATCAGGGCGTCGAACAGCCACATCCCTCCGAAAACACCCAACCCGACAGCCAGACAAAGACCCGCCAGCGTGCGCAGTGGTGTGCGCATGAAAGCGTAAAGCGGATGCTGATCGGCGTTGCGGGAGGCTTCCGACTGAGATCGGATAAGACCTTCAACCTGATCCATGATGTCCGGCAGGCGCTGAGCCCGTACGAACATGTCGCGCGAAGTCTTTCCTGCCACTTTTGCGATGCCCTGTGGGCTGAATTCCTTCTGAATCCAGCTCGACACAATGGGGTGTGCCGCGTCCCAGATATTGTGTTCAGGGTCGAGCGTTCTCGCCACGCCCTCAACCTGAACCATGGTCTTCTGCAACAGGATCAGTTCCGGGCGCATCTGCATGCCAAAGACATGGGTGAAATCAAGAAGCTGGAGCAGAAGCCGTCCCATGGAGACCTCTTTTGCACTCTTGCCGTGGATCGGCTCACCGACGGATCGCAGGGCCTGGGCAAAATCGCCAACGGAGCGATCAGCGGGCACATACCCGGCCTCGAAATGGACCTCAGCCACCCGCAGATAGTCACGCTTGATAAAGCCGTGCAGGATCTCGGCCAGGAAGCGCCGTTCATTAAGACCTATACGCCCGACAATGCCGAAATCGATGAGATAGAGCCGGTTGTCCGGGGACAGAATGATGTTGCCTTCATGCATATCGGCATGAAAGACGCCATGGTGGATGGCTGCGGTGAGAAAGCCCTGTGTGACCCGCATCGCGGTTTCGGCCCGGTCAAAATCATGGGCGTCCAGTCGAGCGCGATCGGTCAGGGGTATACCGTCAATCCATTGCGTTGTCAGAACGGTTTTGCCGGTCCGCTCCCAGTCGACTTCCGGCACATGGAAGCTGTCGGTTTCGTTGGCGATTTCGCGAAACTCGTCGCCGCCCCCGGCCTCAAGGCGCAGATCAAGTTCCTTCTCCATCGAGGCGGCAACCGTATCGACGAAATCAACAGGTCGCATCCGCCGGGATTCCCGATCAACACTTTCGATTGTTCTGGCGGCTCGCCGCATGGCAGCCATTTCCTGCATGATCTGTTCTTCAACGCCAGGACGCAGGATTTTGACGGCTTTTGTGCCCTCTGGCGTTTCAATTTTGTGGACCTGCGCGATGGATGCCGCGGCGATGGCGGGTGAGAGGGGTGGGAAAAGCGTATCCGCAATCGCACCGAATTCGGCGTGCAGCTGGGCCTTCGCCTTATCCGGCGGAAAGGGCGGCAGCTTGTCTTTCAGTCGTGACAGATCGGTGGTGGTTTCAACGCCGAACACATCGGGACGTGTCGCCAGAAACTGCCCCAGCTTGATGTAGGCCGGGCCCAGTTCCTCCAGCGCCTTGGCCAGACGTTCGCCCTGACGACCTTTTGGCTTGCCGGAGATTGCACGCAGCAGCTGCCCGAACAAACGTGCGGGCAAGGGCATGCGCGAGGCATATTCTGCCGGTAGGATGACGTCATGGCTGGCCAGCTTGACGCCTGTCCGGGCCAGTCTCCAGTAATCGCTCAATCCACGCAGCATTCAGACCGCCCAGCCAAAGTGAAGCGCGGCAATCCCGCCTGAATAATTGGTGTAGCTGGCGTTTGAAAAGCCGGCGGCCTCGATACGCCGGAGCACGTCGTCCTGTTTCGGAAAGCGCCGGATGGATTCGACCAGATACTGATAGCTTGGCGCATCGCCTGCAATCCATTCACCAAGGCGCGGAATCACATTGAAGGAATAGGCGTCATAGGCGTCCTGCAGGACTTTTGCCGTCATGTGCGAAAACTCCAGACAGGCAAAGCGGCCTCCAGGACGCAATACCCGCCGAAACTCGCGAAAGGCCTGGTCCATATCGGCCACATTGCGAATGCCAAAGGAAATGCTGAGCGCATCTACTGAGGAATCGGCAACCGGCAGCGCCATGGCATCTCCACACAGCCAGTTCAGATCCTCGCCCCAGCGCTGAACATCATCGCGTTCCTTGCCCGAGGCCAGCATGGCATCATTGATATCGCAAACAATGGCGTGCGCGCGCTGGTCATACCGGCCGCGTCGCTCTGCTTTGCGCTCTGCCCTCTTGAGGAAGGCCAGAGACAAATCGCCAGTGCCGCCCGCCACATCCAGAAAGGTTTCGCCAGGTTCCGGGTTCAGCCTGTCCATCGTCATGGTTTTCCAGGCCCGGTGAACGCCTGCCGACATCAGATCATTCATCAGATCATACTTGCCAGCCACAGACCGGAACACGCCTTTTACGCGCGACACCTTTTCGGTCTGGCTGACATCTTCGAAGCCGAAGGAAACCGTATCTTCGGCGGGCTCTTGATCCTGAGAAGGCTGGGTTGGCGTAGTCATAATGACCATGTAATCTGCCTTGGCTGTCGTGGGAAGCGTCTGATTGCTTTGAGTTCAGGTCTTTGACGAGAGGGCCTTTGCCGTTCTGCGCAGCCCCAATTGTTTCAGCCGGTCCAGTATGGCCTGCTCGGTGACTTGGGGCAGGCCTATCAGGCTTTGCATCAGGCGCAGCGCTTTGCCTGCATGAACAGGATTGGATTGCGCCAATTCACTGAGAAACACGTCTGTGGATACGGCCCTGACGCCAAGCGGGGAGAGCAGGCGGGCGGGGAAATCCTTCAGGTTTTCTGTCACGATGATCGGAGACTGGCTGGCAATGGCCAGCGCCACCACGTGACGGTCATCCGGGTCTTTCATTTCCGGCACGGCCGATAGTCCCGACTCAAACGGCCGACAGGCATTTGGAAACAGCGCGGTCAGCGTGCCGACGATCTCATCGGCGTGGTGCGCATATTCGGCGGGCGACAATGAAGAGTGGCCAAGTGTTTTCGGGATTGCCCGGCGGGTTTCTCTCAGGATCCGGTCTGACCAGACAGGATGGAACAGGCCTGTATGCGCGAACACCGAAACCATGCGTCGGCGAATACTGCCAGCCAGCACACAGGCATCAAGAACGCTGTTTTGTAACTGGCACATAAACAGACCGGTCCAGCTGAAGAAGGCGTTTCAACATCGCGTTGCGTTCGCGGGCCTCGTATGGCACGCAAGTGAAGTCGCCTGGAGCGCGCGCGATGTGTCCGTCTTCTAGGTCGCTGCTATGCTTGGTGTTGTGTATTGACTTTTTGGTCACAATGGAACCTGTGCGATAACTGAGTAGATCGATCAACTTTCAATGTCAGCATATTCACACCGTTCGCCTTTCGTGTCAGGCTGACTTTTCTTTTGAAACCCGGCAATTATTTTTTCTTCCATGACTGAAACGAACCACTCTGTTTTACCAGCAGATTTCTCGGATCAATTGAACCGCGATCTTTTCCTTCGCGAGCTGATCAAGGAACTCCTCAGCGTTCTGGAATCAACGGTCGGTTTGCGCGACTCTGAAGGGTTTATCAGCGTTGTTGGCACTCAGATCGGTGATGCCGTTTACAATGCGTACAAACACCAGCTCGATCAAAATCCTGAAAGCCTTGACCACCTTGCCAGTCTTCTCGTCGATTTCAAGAACCGCATTGCGGGCGGCTTCGCGGTCGAAGCGGTCACGGAAAGCCAGATCATTCTGGTCAACTCGGCCTGTCCGCTTGGCCCGCAGGTCAGGGGGCGGACCAGTTTCTGCATGATGACATCCAATGTGTTCGGGCGCATCGCCTCCGAGCACATCGGATATACAAGCGTAGAACTGGCCGAGACCATTGCGCGCGGAGATGACCGCTGCCGCATCATTCTGCGTTTTGATCCGGAAAAGCCGGTGCGGACGCCCGTTACCAGAGAATACTACCGAATGGTCAGCTAATGTTTGAAACACTGTTCTGGGAAAGCCCACGCGCGATTTGTCTCGTGACTGCGGGTGGCGACATTCGCCAGGCCAACAAGGCGGCGTTCGACTTCTTTAATCTGAATGCGGAAGACATAAACGGGGCAAAGATCACCAGCCTGGTCGACTTTGATTTTCCCTATCTCCTGAAATTTGCTCAGACGAGTTCGGGTTGGACGACCCTGATGCAGGGCAATCGTCGCAGAGGGGGCGCTGATACCTGTGATCTTCGGATTTTGCGTCTGAAGCGCGACGAAGGCAATATGATCTTCGCTGTCGAATTAAGAGAGGTTAGCGAAGAGCGTCAGGCTTTCCGCAGCCTTCGTGAGGATGTGTTTCACACGCGATCCCTGCTCAGCCAGGAGCGCAGGCTGACCCTTCGGCTTGAGGCGGCAAATGCCCGCCTCACCGCATTTGCCCAGCGCGCCGCTCATGATCTGTCCAGCCCGCTACGCCACATACAGGTTGCGCTCGACTATTACATTGAGAGCCTGCCGGGTGATGAGGTGCCGGAACTGCTCGGCATCGCACAATCGTCCAGCCGTGATCTGAACGAAATGGTTCGCAAACTGCTGGAATACTCCAGACAGCGGCGCAAGGCCGTCTCAAGACAATACATTAGTCTCGAAGACATTGCCCGGAAGGCTGCGGTCAGGGGAGATGGCCATGGCGACGACCAGGACTGGCTGGCATTGTCCGACCTTCCTGACGTGAATGGCGACCCCATCCTTCTGGAACTCGTCTTCCGCAATCTGTTTTCGAACGCCATCCGGTATCGCCATGAATCCCGGCCGCTGATTGTGCGTTGCCGGGCGCATGATCTTGATGGAAATATGCGGATTGAAGTGAGCGATAACGGAACAGGCTTTTCACCCGGTGAGGCTGACAGGATCTTCAACCTCTTTGAGCGGGCCCATATGGATGCGGTTGGCCATGGTATTGGTCTTGCGACCTGCCGCGATCTCGTTGAAGCGCATGGCTGGGCAATCAGTGCGGCTGGTACGCCTGGCGAAGGGGCCAGTTTCTATATCGAGATTCCTGCCGAAGATGTTCTACCCGATGGGAGCGCAGCAGAGCGTGAGGCGGCGAAGCCTCCACGCTCTGATGGCGATCAGGGGCGACCGACGCTGGTATAGGCAAATCCGCGTTCGGTCATATCCGCCTTGGAATAGATGTTTCTCAGATCCACGACGATGTTCGAGTTCAGCAGCGATTTGATACGGTTCATATCGAGCGCACGGAACTGATCCCATTCTGTGATGATCACCATGGCGTCAGCGCCTTCCAGAGCGTGATAGGGCCCGTCGCAGAACATGACATCCGAGAGCAGGTGCGAGGCTTCTTCCATGGATTCAGGGTCGAACGCCCGGATCGATGCACCAGCCTGCTGCAGCGCTGGAATGATATCGAGGCTTGGCGCGTCGCGCATGTCATCTGTGTTGGGTTTGAAGGCTAGCCCCAGAATGGCAATCGTCTTGCCGTTCACATCGCCGCCCATCGCGTCGATCACCTTGGTGGCCATGGCTTTCTTGCGCGCTGTGTTCACTTCCACCACCGTGTCGACAATCCGCACGGGACTGCCAACGTCATTGGCGGTTTTGGTGAGCGCCAGCGTGTCTTTCGGGAAACATGAGCCGCCATAGCCCGGGCCGGCATTCAAAAATTTCTTGCCAATCCGGTTATCAAGACCGATGCCGCGAGAGACTTCCTGAACATTCGCCCCAACCTTTTCGCATAGGTCAGCCATCTCGTTGATGAAGGTGATTTTTACGGCCAGGAAAGCGTTGGCTGCGTATTTGATCAGCTCTGATGTCCGGCGATTGGTGAACAGGATTGGCGTCTCGTTCAGATAGAGCGGACGATAAAGCTCCTTCATCACAGACTGCGCACGGGAGTCTTCTGTGCCGACAACAACCCGGTCAGGCCGTTTGAAATCATTGATGGCGGCGCCTTCACGGAGGAATTCGGGGTTGGATACGACCGCAAATTCGTCTGCGCCACGTTTCTTCGCGATGATGGCTTCTACCTCGTCGCCCGTGCCAACCGGTACGGTCGATTTGTTCACGACAACCGTATAGCCGTCCATCAGATCGGCGATCTCTTCAGCCGCGCCATAGACGTAGGAAAGATCTGCATGGCCGTCGCCACGACGTGATGGCGTACCGACCGCAATGAAGACCGCATCGGCATTCCGGATCGCATCGGTCGGATCTGTGGTGAAGAACAGGCGTTCTTCCTTCACATTCTGTGCAACCAGCTGTTCGAGGCCAGGCTCGTAGATAGGAATTTCACCCGCCTTCAGACGCTCGATTTTCGACGCGTCCTTGTCGACGCAGGTCACGACATGGCCAAAGTCTGCGAAACAGGCACCAGATACCAGGCCGACATAGCCCGTCCCGATCATGGTCACACGCATGTTAGATACTCCGGGAAGGATTGAGAATAATGACGCGGAGGGGTGCGACTTTTAATTCGCAAGGTCAAGGGGCAAAGGCCGTTCCTTGCCCAAAGGTAAGCATAGTAAAAGCCCGGCGCGATGTCCGCAGCCGGGCTTTTATCGTGTTCTGGTGGACATCAAAGGATGCTCATCACCATGCGTTCCGCGTTTTTGACCGCGTTACCGGGATCTCTTGTGGTGGAATAACCGATGAGAGCGGCAACAGACAGAGCTGTCACCGGTCGTTTCTCAACCAGTGCCTTGATTGTGTCAAAAGGCAGGTCTGCCAGTGCGTCGGCTGTCGCTTCCTCAAACTGGCTCACTTCATTTTCGACATCCTTGAACGGTGCAATGAAATAGGCGAGTGCGAGAATGGACAGACACAGCAATATGGCGCCAACAACAATGGCACCACCTGTCCAACCGATATATTCGGACAGGAAGACTGCAAGCCCCAGCGCGAGAAACAGGACGCTGGCGAAACCAAGAAGTGCTCCACCTGCGCCCGCCATCAGCCTTAACTTGGCTTTGTCGAACATCTTAGCGACGGCTAAGGATAGCTACCAGCGCGCCGACACCTGCAGCAATACCTACAGCGGCAAGCGGCTTGGAGCGGATCTGCTCTTCAAAGCTTGAACGTGCTTCAGAAAATTTCTCGACAGCCTGATCGGCAGCTTCTTTTGTTTGTTCCTTGCCTTCTTCGGCACGGTTTCCAGCCAGCTTGGCAACACTTGCCATAAGGGAGCTGACATCGCCCTTGAGCGCTGTGAAATCCTTCTTGATGTTTTTCACATCAGATTCGATTTCTTCATTCGATGCGTCGTTCGGGTTCAGCGTAGTCTGAAGTGTCATAATATACCTCCTGCGTTGGCTATGCTGAACCAACCATCCAGCCAAAGAGAAGTTCCGAATTTTTCGAATCGAATTTTGAATCTATGTTCAAGCAAAGAAGAACGCCGCCCTGTATAGAGGCGGCGTTCTGGTCGCAGGTTTTGTATAGTCGTTTAAAAGTCCAGCACTTTTACATAGCGGACATGCTCAAGTGCACAGATCTTCTTTAGCAGTTCTTCCGGCACATCCGTATCGATGCCGACTAGGGCCACAGCCTCTTCGCCTTGATTTTGGCGTCCCAGATTGAAGGTGGCGATGTTGATATTGGCCTCGCCAAGCATCACACCCAGCGCACCGATAAAGCCGGGCTTGTCGAGATTGTTGACGTAAAGAATGTGCGGCCGGAACTTGGCGTCCAGCGCCATGCCCTTGACCTCAACAATCTTCGGCATGCCGGCAACCATGGCGCCGGCCACATCGCGCCAGCTGCCATCAACCTTCACCCGAATGCGGATCAGATTGTCATAGATTGGCGAGTCTGCGCGGGTCGCTTCGGTCAGAGAGACGCCCTTGGATTTCAGGATTTCCGGCGCAGAAACCATGTTCACATCATCGAGCAATGGGCGAAGCGCGCCTGCAACCGCCGCCGCCGTCAGTGGTTTGGTGTTGAGGTGGGCGGGCTCGCCTTCAAAACCGATTTCGATGTCCGTGAAGCCACCATCTGCAATCTGACCTGCAAACAGGCCCAGTTTTTCAGCCAGATCTGCATAGGGCTTCAGGCGAGGCGCTTCTTCAGCCGAGATGCTCGGTGTGTTCAGCGCATTGGTGATGGCTCCGGTGAGCAGATAATCCGAAATCTGATCGGCCACCTGCAGGGCCACATTCTCCTGAGCTTCAGACGTCGCTGCGCCAAGGTGAGGCGTTGCGACAAAGTTCGGCGCGCCGAAGAGGACATTGTCCTTGGCGGGTTCATCGACAAACACGTCAAATGCCGCAGCACCGATATGGCCGCTATCGAGGCCCTCGCGAACGGCTGCTTCATCCACCAGTCCGCCGCGCGCACAGTTGACGATGATAACGCCCTTCTTGGTCTTCTTCAGCGCGTCAGCCGAAAGGATGTTGCGCGTGGCATCGGTGAGTGGCGTGTGTAGTGTGATGGCATCGGCGCGTTCCAGCAGCGCGTTCAGCTCAACCTTGGTGACGCCAAGTTCGGTGGCGCGCTCTTCTGTCAGGAAGGGGTCATAGGCGATGACGCGCATTTTGATGCCCAGCGCCCGCTCGGCCACGATTGAGCCGATATTACCGCACCCGATAAGGCCGAGTGTCTTGCTGGTCAGCTCGGTACCCATGAAGTCTTTCTTCGGCCATTCACCAGCCTGTGTGCGCGCATTGGCAGCAGGGATCTGGCGCGCAGCGGCAAACAGCATGGCAATGGCGTGCTCGGCTGTGGTGATGGTGTTGCCGAACGGGGTGTTCATGACCACCACACCCTTGGCCGTTGCGGCCTTGATGTCGATATTGTCGACGCCGATACCGGCTCGGCCAATCACCTTCAGATTGGTTCCGGCGGCGATGACGTCAGCATCCGGTTTACAGGCAGACCGCACAGCCAGACCGTCATACTCGCCGATAATGGCGATCAGTTCGTCCTTGGAGAGGCCGGGTTTGACATCAACTTCAAGCCCGCGATTGCGGAAGATATCGGCAGCGGCCGGGCTCAGTTTGTCTGCAATAAGTACCTTAGGCATGGGTTTGGTCCTCAAATATTGAGAAGTTCTGGATCGAACCAGACATCTTGGTGATTTTTGGTGATTAGGAAGCGCCAGCCCGGTGCCAGCCCGAGATAGCGGAGAATTTCAGGGTTTTGGCTGGCCAGGTGATGACAGTGCAGGGGTTGGAAGAAATCCTCGCGATCTGACAGTTCGCCTGTCCAGATATACCACCCGGTGGTATCTCCCTCGGGTGGATGGCGAAGTCCGTGTGCCGGGCCTTCACTGGACAGTGGCAGAGCCAGACCCAGCTTCTTGTTCATCTCGGCTGCGACGAACTCTGAGCCAAACGTCTTACAGATCGCGCGTTGTTCTGTAACCAGTTGGTTCATGGTTCCTCCCAAGCCGACTTTTTCGAGTGACTGCCGGTTCCATCCCCGGCAGAGACCCATTCGCGTGTTCGATTGATCGCCATTTTGGCATCGACCTCATCGCCGAGATCCTTGCCGAGATCGCCTATAAGCCTGTGAAGCAGGATCACAACATCTGCGGCTTCCTTGCCGGCTTCCGGCATATCGCCTGCGGCGAGGGCGTCCTTCAACTCGGCCATTTCGATCTCGGCACGCTCAACGAGCTTTACCGGGTCTGTGGCTTTGCCGAAGGTCTCGTCGCCCCAGGCTTTGATGCTGGCGGACGTCTCGCTCACGAGATCAGCCTGCGATCGTCTCTTCGAACGCCCAGGTGAGCCAGGGGGTGAGGGCCTTCACATCCGAGGGTTCAACCGTGCCGCCACACCAGATGCGCAGGCCCGGAGGGGCCGAGCGATAGCCATTTGCATCGAATGCCACGCCTTCTTTTTCCAGAAGACCGGTCATCTTCTTCATGAAGGCCTGCTGATCCTCATCGGAAAGGGCTGCAAAGCGGTCGTCGGTGATTTTCAGGCAAACGCCGGTGTTAGAGCGTGTCGCCGGGTCGGCGCAGAGAAAATCGATCCAGTCATTCTCGGCCACAAAGGCTTCGAGAATGGACAGACTTTCATCGGAGCGGGCCTTAAGGGCTTTCCAGCCGCCAAGGTCCAGACACCATTTCAGCGACTGGATATAGTCTTCCACACACAGCATGCTTGGCGTGTTGATGGTCGCGCCTTCGAAAATGCCCAGATCCACCTTGCCCTTTTTCGTCATGCGGAAAATCTTCGGCAGAGGACGGTTCGGCGTGTAGGTTTCAAGGCGTTTCACGGCGTTTGGTGATAGGATCAGCATGCCATGGGCCGCTTCACCGCCAAGAATTTTCTGCCAGCTGAAAGTCACGACATCGCATTTCGCCCATTCGATATCCTGTGCAAACGCAGCCGAAGTGGCGTCATTGATGACGATCCGGTCCGGGTTTGGCTTGATCCAGTCGGCATTTGGCACGCGAACACCGGCGGTGGTGCCGTTCCATGTGAAGATGATATCGGCATCATCGCGCGCTTTGGAAAAATCTGGCAGCGTGCCGTACTCGTCAGCCACATAGGTGGCGGCGTCGACATCGGTGAGTTGTTCAAGCGTGTCTTTTACCCAGTCCTGACCAAAGCTTTCCCAGGCAAAAATGTCGACAGGGCGCTGGCCCAGCATGGACCACATGGCCATTTCCACGGCGCCTGTATCTGATGCTGGTACGATGCCGATCAGATAGTCATCCGGCACGCCCAGCGCTTCGCGCGTCAGGTCAATCGCTTCCTTCAGCTTGGCCTTGCCGAGCTTGGAGCGATGCGAGCGGCCAAGCGCTGCGTCAGAGAGTTGATCAAGGGAAAAGCCCGGGCGTTTCGCCGTCGGAC
>CAYFGB010000006.1:0-132152 GCA_964342455.1 uncultured Hyphomonadaceae bacterium | reverse complement strand
TCGAGGTTCACGCGGATCAACGGCCAGTTCAGGCGCGCGGCAACCTGTTCAATATGGGTGGATTTACCCGTGCCGTGATAGCCCTGAACCATCACCCGGCGGTTATGCTGGAACCCGGCCAGAATCGCCATTGTGGTTTGCGGATCGAACCGATAGGTCTCGTCAATCTCCGGCACATACTCAGTACGGGTGGAAAAGGCGTCCACTTCCAGATCTGAATCAACGCCAAACACATCACGCACCTTGACCTTCGTGTCCGGCAGCATGGCTTCCAGTTCGGCAGATGCAGAAATCACAGTCATTCAGGCTTCCTCGGCTTGTCTTTCGATGAGTTCTAGCCCGGCAAACCGAGAAGTCCAACGGGACTCTTTGGTACAGATGACATTTTGTGAGGGTTCACTCTGCGGAATGCCGGAATTTGGGCGACCGTGCGCGTCTAGTCGTCCTGGGTCAACCCGGCAGCCTTCAGTGTTTTGAAGGCTTTGATGACGCTGGCGAGCTTGTGCTCCGAAGACCGGTCACCGCCATTTACGTCAGGGTGGAAGCGTTTCACATAGTCGGAATACCGCTCGCGGATTTCAGACGGTGACGCTGTTTCCGGCAGGTCGAGATCGGTCAGTGCGCGAATTTGCAGGCGTGTCCGGCCCGTTTTCTTCTGAGCTGATTTGATCGCCGCTTCGTCTGCGCCATGAATATGGGCAAACATGCGTGGATCGCCCGATCGCAGGCGTGACTTGGCGTTTACAGGCCCGGTACCGAACTTCCAGGTCTTGCGATGACCATAGGCCGCAGACTTGGAAAAGGATTTCGCTTCTGACTCCGTCATGCCATCAAAGAAGTTCCACTTCTTGTTATATTCAGCGGCATGGCGCTGGCAGAAATTATGGTGTCCGCCACCATGTTTCGGCGATTTGAAATCGCCAGTGGCGTCGCACCCCTTGTGCTCACAGATAATAACGCCATCCTCTGTCTCAGACGACGGGGCCGCACCGCCACCCGGGCGCTTCTTTTTCTTCGAAGCGCCAATAGAGATGTCTTTGAATTTGGGCCGATAGTCGTACTGAGAAGTCATGGCGGAGTTGTTTACCCGTTTCAAAGCGAGAGGACAAGAATTGACAAACAGATCAAAACGCATAGAGGCCCGCCTGACAGAAGCCTTTTCGCCAGAAAATCTCGTGATCATTGACGAATCTCACACACACGCCGGACATGCAGGCGCAAGTGATCAGGGCGAGAGCCATTTTTACGTTGAAATTGTCTCCTCTGCATTCGTCGGCAAAAGCCGGGTCGATTCGCAGAGACTGGTAAATGAGGCGCTCGCCGGGGAATTCAAGTCTGGCCTGCATGCGCTGCGCATGAAAACGAGTGCACCGGGTTAATCCAAAGGCCCGGACTCACCCAAACCGATAACCAGACTGCGCCGTTCCGTGGACTTCACCGGAATAGGCGAGCGTGGCAGGCTCTCCTTTTGCTGCGCCTGCCGCGATCAGCAGAGGCAGAAAATGTTCGTCTTCAGGATGGCTTTCCTTCGCGCCAGGCGCTGATGCCCATTTGCGAAGCTTTTCGTCACGATGAGCGGTATCCTGCACCGCGTTCTGTAACCAGCTGTCAAAGGCAAAGCTGGCCTCAACACGGCGTCCGGCCGCCGGGCCGAAAAAGGCGCGTAGATTGTGAAAGCTCATGCCCGTGCCAACAATCAAAACGCCCTCATCTCGCAGCGGCGCAAGCGCCTCGCCGAGCTTCATTTGCAGCGCCGGGTCATTGTTCAGCGGAAATGAAAGCTGGATCATAGGCACATCCGCGTCGGGATAGACCAGCTTGAACGGAATGAAGACGCCATGGTCGAGCCCGCGCTTTGTCTCCGTTTTCGGATCAAAGCCAGCGCCTTTTAGCAAGCCTTCAACGCGGTCCGCGAGCGCCAGATCGCCTTTGACAGGATATGTCAGTTTGTAAGTGTGATCAGGAAAACCGTAATAATCATAAAGCAGTGACGGCTCGAGCTGGCGGTTGATTGTTGGTTGCTCGGTTTGCCAGTGCGCGGAAATGACCAACACCGCACGCGGCCGCTCACCCAGCTCTGCATCCAGTCCTTCCAGAAATTTCGCCATGTCATCCCAGGCATCGGGCGCAAATCCTGGTAGCGGGTCCATGAAGAAACACGGGCCACCACCATGAGGAATGAAATAGGTTGGCAAGCGGGCCATGATGATAATTCCTTTTCGCAAATCTCTGCTTCGGTTCGACAAATGCCCCTCAGGATATTTTTATCAAGTACATACCTTTTGGTACCCATGTAATTTCGCTTGATCTAAACCATGGTTGAGATTCCAGAACAGGGACCATGGCAAGAGGAGCACGCCCATGGATCTCAACCAGATTACGCTGAATGTGACGGATTTTGACGCTGCGCTCGAATTCTATGACCGGCTGGGCCTGAAGCTTATTGTGCTGTCTGAACAGCAGTATGCCCGCTTCGAAATGCCATCGGGTGGCACCACGCTTTCTCTGCATGCGTCAGACCAGCCGACCCTGAACGGTCCGGTGACCTATTTTGAATGTGAGGATGTAGATGCGGCGTATGACTTACTGAACGGTCGGGGGATCATTTTCAGCTCGGCACCGAAAGATGAGCCCTGGCTGTGGCGGGAAGCCCGGTTTGAAGATCCGTCAGGCAATCGGCTCTGCCTCTTCCATGCGGGCGGCAATCGGAGGTTTCCGCCCTGGCGGCTGGAGCGCGTTCCCCCTCAGCCCATAAAGAAAAAGCGGGTCAGCCCAAAGGACCGCCCGCTTGTGCTTGGATATCCCTAAAATCAGTTCGAAGGACCGGCGCTGACCGCCACCATCGCCGCGCGAAGAACGCGATTGCCGATTTTCCAGCCGCTTTGGAAAGTGGCCGCAACTTTGCCTGATGGGTGTTCAGACGGCATCTGGCTGACAGCCTGATGCATGTTCGGGTCAAAATCCGTGCCCGGCGCCGCGTCAACTGCGGTAACGCCATGGCGGGCCAGCGTTGAATGAAGGTCTTTCTGGATCGCTTCCACACCAACCAGCAGGTTCTTGCCCGGATCGGACAGTGCTTCACGGTCATCCGCGCTCAGAGCTTCCAGTGCGCGTGCGAAATTGTCAGAGACAGGCAGCATGTCGCCCGCGAACTTTTCAATCGCATAGACGCGCGCATCAGACACCTGACGCTCGGCCCGCTTGCGGATATTGTCCATCTCGGCATGGGCCCGCAGCACCTGATCTTTCAGCTTGGCATTCTCATCGGCCAGCATCTGAAAGCGTTCTTCGAGAGAAAGTTCAGCCTCCGCAGCCTTGCCTTCCATTTCGTCAGCTGCTGCTTCCATGGCTTCGGCCATCTCCGCTGCCGCATCACTGAGTTCGACATCATCTTCCGGTCGAGACGTTTCGTTTCCGTCACTCATACTCATCCATCCCGTTTCTGGCGGCCATCAAGAAGCTGGCCAACCACTTTGGCTGTATAATCCACCATGGGAATGACGCGGGCATAATTCAGACTTGTCGGCCCGATTACGCCCAGCGCCCCCACAACTTTTCGGTCGCTGTTCATATAGGAAGAGACAACGAGGGAGGAACCCGAATGTGCAAAAAGTGGGTTCTCCGAACCGATAAAAATCCGCGCGCCGGCTGCTTCCCGCGTGGAATCGAGCACGCCGAGCATGCTTTTCTTCCGTTCTAGCTCGTCAAACAGCCGTCCTATCCGGTCCAGATCGTCCTGCGCACTGGCATTTTCAAGCAGCTTGGCCCGGCCACGCACAATCAGAGACCGGCCACGCTCGGGGTCATCGCCCGACCATTCCACCACACCGAGCTGGATCAGCCCCTGGGCGGCGGCATCAAGCTGGGCCCGTTTGGCCCGAAGCTCTGCGTCGATTTCGGCGCGCACTTCGGCCAGTCTTTTGCCGCGCATGCGCGCATTAAGGTAGTTGCTCGCCTCGACAAGAGCTGACGGGCCGACATTGGATGTCAGATCCAGCACGCGGTTCTGAACATCGCCCGACGCTGTCACAAGAATACACAGCGCCTGTGTCCGGCCCAGCGGAATGAACTCCACCTGCCGGATCGGGTCATCTGATGTCGGTGAGGAAACAAGGCTCGCCCCGCCCGCAAGGCCGGAGAGCACTTCAGACGCCTCATTCAGAAGATCATCCATATCCCGACCAACACCGGCAAGGCGCGAGTCGATCTCGGCGCGGTCCTCTTCCTGAACCTCACCCACCTGTAAAAGAGAATCGACAAAGAATCTCAGCCCGAGCTGGCTGGGAATGCGCCCGGCGCTGATATGCGGCGCGTCGAGCAGACCAAGTGACACAAGGTCTGCCATCACATTCCGGATGGAAGCCGGCGACAAATCCACGCCGCGCTTGGAAATCGTGCGCGACCCAACCGGCTCGCCCGTCTCCAGATAGGCTTCCACAATGGTTTTAAAAATGTCGCGCGATCGCCGATCGAGCTCTTGCAGCGTCGTCATGTCTGAAGGCCTGAACGTATCTCACAAAACACGCAACCCAATTTGCGAGTTGAATCTGAAATTGCAAGTCCGGAGCTGTCAGATGGTGGACGGCGCTCCCTCCCCGCTTTAGACGGAAGCAGATTTATTGATTTATGGAGTTTTCAAATGCGTCCTTCAGGTCGCGCGGCAGACGCGCTTCGAACCATTTCTCTCGAAACCGGCGTCAACGCCTATGCCGAAGGCTCCTGCCTTGCAAAATTCGGTAACACGCATGTTCTGTGCACCGCCAGCTGGGAATCAAAAGTTCCGGGCTGGATGAAGGGCAAGGGCGAAGGCTGGGTCACGGGCGAATATGGCATGCTGCCACGCGCCACCCATACACGGGGCTCGCGCGAGGCCGCACGCGGCAAACAATCTGGCCGGACGCAGGAAATTCAGCGTCTGATCGGCCGCAGCCTGCGCGCTATTACCGATCTCAAGGCGCTGGGCGAAAACCAGATCACCATCGACTGTGATGTCATCCAGGCCGATGGTGGCACACGGACGGCCTCCATCACGGGCGGTTATGTAGCCCTGGCGCTGGCCTGCAAATACCTGGTCAAGGAAGGCGTGATCGAGCAATTCCCGCTGACCGCGCAGGCCGCAGCGATCTCCTGCGGCGTCTATAAGGACGTACCGGTGCTGGATCTCGATTATCCGGAAGATTCCGAAGGCGAAGTGGATGCCAATTTCGTGATGACGTCTGACGGTAACATTATCGAAATCCAGGGCACCGGCGAAGAACGCAGCTTCACCCCGGACGAGTTTGCAGAACTCATGCGACTGGCTCAGAAGGGCTGTGGCGAACTCTTCGAAGCGCAGCGCAAGGCATTGGGGGAATAGAAAAAGCGAGCCCTGATGGGCCCGCTCAAATTCTTTGGAAAGTCTTTGAAGTGCTCCCGCCTGACCAGCGGGAGCATTTTTAATACTGATTGGCGTCTATTCTCCAAATCTGTACTTCAGATTGACACCAATTGTACGCGGCGCACCAAGTGTTGCGTAATGACCACGATAGGTGACGGGGTTGCCATCAAAGTCTGAGACAACCTGACTGTAGCGCGGAGCCGAGACGTAACCGGTTACGACATATTCATCGAACAGATTTTTGACGAACAGAGACGCTTCCCAATCATCAGCAATGTAAGTGGCGGAAATGTTCGCGGTACCGACAGATGGGATGGTCGCACTTCCCGCACGTCCTCCGGCGCGTGTGAGAATGTCACCCTGCCAGTTATAGCCACCATTCAGCATGACATAGTCACCATTCGGAACATCAACCTTATAGCTTCCGAAAATTGAGAATTTATTTTCAGGCGCACCCGGTAGTCGATCGCCATCCTCACCATCAATAAAGATGGTGGACGTTCGATAGCCAGGCGGATCAATCGACCGGATCAGAGCCGGTACGTCAGCTGTCAGAGACGCGCTGGAGTGAGAAAACGAACCGCGGAGATCAAAATTCTCATTCACGGACCAGGCCCCCTGAAGCTCGAAGCCCTTAGACTCCGCACCAGACGCGTTGATTGTGATTGGCTGGCTACCCAGAATAGTTGCAGAAGACACCTGAGGGTCTGACCATTCAATATAGTAGACCGCTCCGTTCAGGATCACATCGCCATCCAGCCAGGCGGTTTTCGCACCGATTTCATAGTTGACGGTCTTGTCCGGGCCATACTGACGTTCGTCGAATTGAGCGACATCATCGGCATCAGGGCCATATTGCTGACCAGGAGACAATGCACACACACTTTGTGTGACCGGATCATCTGCATTGTAGTCTTCACACGGCGCAACGCCGTTTGAATTACCAATCCGGTAGCCTTCAGAGATCGTGAAATAGCCGAGAATGTCCGGTGTGAACTGATAGGATGTGTTGAACTTGTACAGCATGCCATCGTCGGCCTGACCAGCATCCGGATCGAATTCCAGATCCCAGATTTCATCTACGGTCATTGGCACGAAGTCGAGGTCGAACAATGGCAGGTCAGACGATGCACCTTCTTTCAATTCATAATCATACCAGCGCGCACCAGCCGTCACGCGCCATTTGTCGGTGATGTCGTAGCCAATCTCACCAAAAATAGCCGTTTCCTTGAGCTTGAGGTGACCGACGGAAAAATACTCAAGATCATCAGGACGGTCGACAAGACCCCAGTCCGCACCGCCGAGATTCTCGATGGCCCAGGTGTCATAGTTTGGCGTATACTCTGCAGAATAACCCGCGCTTTCGAATTCCGAGAAAAATCCACCTACGATCCAGTTAAATGCGCTTTCGTAGGTCGAGACCAGTCGGACTTCCTGGGTGAAGGTCTCATTCTCACCAACTTCATGCGTTCTTGAGCCGAAGCTCGGAAACAGCTCGTAGGAATATTCCAGCGAAATCAGCAGATCGTTCTGGTCCCGGTTTCCATCATCTTCGAATGTAGAATAGCCGGTGGCCGACGTAAGTTCGGCGAATCCAAGATCTGCTGTAACCTCCAGTGCCAGAAGATCATTGGTAATCTTGTTCGGTTCAGGAATGCGCTTGGCGTTTTCATATTTACCCGCGCTGAACAGTTCTTGCGGACCGTCATAATCGTAAGTGGCAGGCGCAGACGAGATCCGGCGACCGCCAACTTCAACATCCTGATAGTAATACGTCAGCGTGCCATCGAGCCAATCAGTTGGCGTCCAGCGAGCTGCAATCCGGCCAGAAATCGCATCTTCCGAATCGACATCTTCTGCACCCATGAGATTGGCTGCAACAGCTTCAGGATCTGAGAAATCCGGATCTGGATTTGACACACCAACTTCACGAACCAGGAATGGTTGATCGACAAAACCACTATCGTTGAGAACATCCAGTGACCCGCGAATGGCAAAAGTGTCTGAAAACGATTTGTTGAAGGTAAAGCCGACATCCGTGGAGATGTCCTCAGCTTCGCTGTACATATAAGCGCCGCCGCGAAGTTCGAGCATGTCGCTTTCGAACTGTGGCTTCACCGGTATGTATCGAATAGCACCTGCCAGCGTACCCGCGCCATAGAGCGTGCCCTGCGGTCCGAGAAGAACCTCGACGCGTTCCATGTCGTTGAGTTTCAAATCGATAAAGAGAGGCACCTCACCGAGATAGGTGGCAACCGTGCCACCGCCGCTATTATCACCATCGCCCGGACCGATCGGATCTGCGTTCAGGCCACGAACAATAATCGGGTTGCCCTGGCGACCGCCTCTGTCGACCACATTGATACCCGGAACCGTGGCAATCAGATCGGCCAGTTCGGTCAGGCCCTGTTCTTCAATCTGAGGACCGCCCACGGCCGCAATATTGATGGGCGCATTCTGGACGGTTTCTTCACGACGCGTCGCCGTTACATAAACAGTATCTTGCCGGGCTACCGTATCTGCTGGAGCCTCTTCGGTTTGAGCCAGCGCCGCCTGACCCATCGTCAGAAATGCGATAACGCTGGATGTCGTTAATAAACTCGTTTTCATCACTTTTCCCTTTAAATGCCCACAAGTCCCCGGCAATGTGATGGGGGAATAAATCGGGCGTCGAAAAAATCGGAAATGAATAAGTTCTCTAACGACGGATCATTTTTTAGGTCGGATGCGCATTTTCGGAGCAGTTCGCGAAAAATTTGGACACATGAGACGCAGCAGGCGGAAAGTTCTTTGCCATGCTAAAATCAGCACGCTTGCTTCTGGCCAGGAAATCGTATCGGGAGGCGCATGCACAATGCATTGAGGCGTTGAAGACGGATCCGGCGAATGGTGAGGCGTTTTTCCTGCTTGGTGTACTGACCTCTGACCACAGGAATTTCGCCAAGGCGCTGGAACTTTTCGAACGCGCCAGACAGGCTGGCTATGACCGCGCCGACCTCTACGCGGAAACCGCACGCTGCCTGATTGAGCTTGGTCGTCGCGATGAAGCCGTGTCTGTGATCAGCGCAGCGATTGCCCAAAACCCAAATGATGGTCAGACTCTTGATACGATTGGCGTAGTGTTAAGTCATGCCGGTCGCCATGAAGAGGCTGTTGCATTCTATAAACGGGCAGCCACAGCCGCACCTGGCAATCCGGAAATCCAGTATAACCTCGGCGCCGCGCTCCAGTTCATGGGTGAGTTTGACGACGCCCGGCACGCCTTTGACAAGGCACTTCAGATGACCCCGGACATGACCCGCGCGCGAATTGCCCGTGTCTCGATTACGCGTCAGACCCCGGAGCAGAACGAGCTGGATGAACTCCAGGCTGCGTGGAATGCCCGAAATGTCTCCAACCCGGATGAGGCGCTTCAACTGGCACACGCGCTGGCCAAGACGTCAGAAGACCTGGAAGACCCCGCACAGGCGATGAAGTGGCTGGCAATTGGTAAGGCAGAAAAGGCCGCTCAGATACCCGATCGCTCTGACGCAGACACGAAGTGCTTTGCCGCCGCTGAAGCCCTCGCTAGCGCGCTACGTATAGAGACGGGCACAGGCGCCAATGGCGCGATCTTTGTCACCGGTCTGCCCCGCAGCGGCACCACGCTTGTTGATCGTATTTTATCGAGCCATTCGGCCGTCACCTCTGGAGGCGAGTTGAGCGATTTCAGCGTCGCCCTGAAACGCGCGGCGCGGACGCCCGGGCAACTCGTGCTTGATCCGGAAACCCTGCTTGCGGCGCAATCGGTTGACCTTGCAAGCGTCGGTAACACCTATTTGCGCGTCGTTTGGGATACGCTCGGGCTGACGGGACGCTTTATCGACAAAATGCCGCTGAACACTTTCTTTGTGCCCGCCATTCTGGCCGCGCTTCCCGGTGCGCGGGTGATCTGTCTGCGGCGCCACCCGGCTGATTCGATGCTGAGCATTTACAGGCAGCTCTTCGCGACATCATTTTCGTATTACCGGTATTCGTACGATCTTGAAGCCACGGCGAACTATGTCGCCGCATTCAACCAGTTGATCCAGCAATACGAAGCGATCTTGCCGCCCGACCGGTTCACCATTGTCGACTATGAAACCCTGGTTGATCAGACGGAGGCGGAAACTCGCCGCATGCTGGCCCATTGCGGTCTGCCATTTGAAACGGCTTGCCTAAGCTTTCATGAAAGCAAGGCCCCCGTGGCGACGGCCAGCGCCACCCAAGTCCGTCGTCCCATTTACCGGACATCGCTTGGGCGCTGGAAATCCTATCGTCCGGCCATTGATCCGGGCCTGGATATCCTGTCCCGGAATGGCCTGATCGACCCGTCCGAGCTTTTCTGACGCTTAAACATCAAACCGGCCGGAGCGGGGCTCTTTACGAACATCGGCGGCAGCGAACACCCGGCCATTCATCACGGCATAAACGCCAGGCGGCAGGATTTGGGCCGCCACCACAGCCCCGCCCACATTGAACCCGGCATCTGATTTGCCGAGCGCAAAGGGTCGCAGCGCGCCGGTCACCACCACGGTTTTCCCACCCGTCTTGCCATCAAGAAAGCGCGCCGTCTGATCCATCGTGCCTGTGCCATGGGTGATGACGATGGAGGTTTCCGGCACAATCTTTACAGCGCCGAGAATCTGCTCGCGATGGGCATCGGTCATATCGAGGCTATCAAGGCTCATGATCGGCTGAACGCGCGGGAAATGCGTTTTCCCGATCCGCAGCAGTTCAGGCACATTGGTGACGGTCTCCGCGCCCAGCACAAGGCTTTCGGTGAAGGTGTCATGATCCTTGTCGAGCGTGCCGCCCGTTGTGAGAATGACGAGGTTTTTCATTAAATCTGCCCTACGCTGAACAGGATGAGCCTGCAATCTGATTTAAAGTGTGCTCAATAGGTACGAAACACATCCAGCGCGCTTGGCATATCGAACGCTACCGGTTCGCCGCTTTGCGCTGCCTTCACTGTTTTCGCGTGATAGATCGGCGCGGCCAAACGATACCCCAGCACATAAGTGGTGTAGATCAATAGAAGCAGCGGAATCATCAGAGTATTCGCCAATACATTTAAAATTAGCATCAGCAGGGAATTAGAAATCAGAAAAAGAAAACTGTTCATCGGTGCAAATGTTCTGACTTGAAAGCCAGTTTCTGTTTGCCTGATTTCGGTCTCAGGACCGATGGGGGCCAGAACAAATCCTGTCAGGAAATCACGCGGAACGAATCCTCGACCGAAGAAATTGGCTCCAGTATTCACAGTTAATAAATCTGTTAGATATTCAGGAAACAGGAAGGCGCGAATCCGGCGGAAAAGCATCAGCTCGTCTACTCCGCAGCGGTTTTTGCTTCCTCGTCATCCTCTGTGTCATAGGCGAGGAGGTCAGCGGGCTGACAATCAAGCTCGCGGCAAAGCGCCTCCAGTGTTGAGAACCGGACAGCCTTGGCCTTGCCTGTTTTCAGAATGGAGAGGTTCGCCAGCGTCACGCCTACGCGGTCGCTAAGCTCAGTCAACGACATACGGCGGTCTAACAGGACCCTATCTAGTGTAACGCGAATCGACATTCAGTTCTCAGATTGTCATCTTTTCTTCTTCACGCAAGCGTGTGCCTTCGGCAAACACCTGACTCAACACCCATAAGGTAATAACCGCGACCCACGCAGCAAGGTTCACCGAAATCGCAACAGACGAATCAATCTGGAACGTTCTTGCCGCGAACCCGATAACATAGCCACAAATTTCCATTCCGGCGACGATTAATGCCAGTCGGAGCAATCTTCTTGCATTTTCGGGCACGAATGGATCACCATCGACCAAAGTCTGAAGGATTTTCTTCAGCTGGCCAGCCATGAGAATAAAACCAATAAAAATCACGAAGAGTGTGGCCAGGGCGATGATATACTTGCCAAGCGGCACGCGATCGTAAACCTCGATGCCCGGAAGCGTCATCTCGCCGCCAGACAGATCCACAATCATGAATCCTCCCAGGACCACGGCGCTGAAAATAAATCCGATCCATCCCAGAATGGTGATAACCGACATCAGCACGTTGAGTGCCGAGGCGATTGATCCTTGTCCGAGGGCCCTGACTGGCATGTTTTCCCCTGTTACTCTTCAATACGTGTACCGGCACGGGACACCCATGCCGGCACTGTGCAGCCTTCATACCGCATTGCGGTCGTCATACCTAGACTGTAAGCGGCTGAATAGCCGAGACCATACCTGTGGTGATGATCAGTGCAACACCGATATATGCAAGGTTGATCAAAAGGCCTGAAATGCCTGAATAGTTGGTAGTCATGTCGTGTTCTCTTTCTTCCTTTCTATCTGCAAG
Source organism: uncultured Hyphomonadaceae bacterium (assembly GCA_964342455.1). GTDB lineage: Bacteria > Pseudomonadota > Alphaproteobacteria > Caulobacterales > Hyphomonadaceae > Ponticaulis. The sequence continues at coordinate 120,419 of CAYFGB010000006.1, read as the reverse complement.
TCCCGGTATGACGTTTGCCCGACATTGGGGCGGTACTCATGACCGCCATCCGTCTCGCCCTTTAACAATAAGAACTTATCGAAAAACGACAAGACCTAAATTATCGAAAAGCGATAATTATTTTGCCTGAAGAGGATTTCTAATGCGCCGGATGCTAGAGCCGGGCGACCTGGTCGCCGCCACTCACAACAAGGGAAAAGTGAAAGAACTCAAAGACTTGTTCGAGCCTTTGGGGTTCAAGGTCCAATCCGCTATTGAGCTCGATTTGCCCGAACCGGAAGAAACAGAAAAAACGTTTACCGGGAATGCCGCGCTAAAGGCGCATGCCGCCGCAAAGGCGACAGGGCGCCCTTCACTATCGGATGACAGCGGGCTGGCGGTGAACGCCCTCGACGGTGCACCTGGCATTTATTCGGCGCGCTGGGCAGGCGAACCGCGCGATTTTTATGCGGCCATGGATAAAGTGAAAGCCGAGCTCGAAGCGAAAGGCGCGACTGATTATTCCGCGCGATTCGTCTGCGCGCTGGCGGTCGCCTGGCCAGATGGGCATGAAGAAGTGTTTGAAGGCGAGGTTCATGGCCATCTTGAATTCCCCCCACGCGGCGATCAGGGCTTTGGCTATGACCCGATTTTCGTTCCGACCGGCCACACCATTACCTTTGGTGAAATGGAACCAGCCAAAAAGCACGGCATGAGTCACAGAGCCGATGCGTTTGAAAAGTTGAAGGTCATTCTGACCGGGATTGAGACATAAGCGTGCCGGACGATCTGTTCGGCATTTATGTGCACTGGCCCTATTGTGCGAAAATCTGCCCCTATTGCGATTTCAACGTCTATGCGGCCAAAGCGCGGGATACTTCGGGCCTGGAGGCGGCTCTGGGATTGGATCTGGCACGTCATGCAGCCGTGACGCCGGGACGGCGTGTGACCAGCCTCTACCTTGGCGGCGGCACGCCCTCGCTGATTTCACCGGCCGGGATTGAGGCCATTATAGAACGCGTCCGATCGCTCTGGCCTGTAGACGAAGCCGTCGAGATTACAATGGAGGCTAATCCGGAAGATGTCAGCCAGGGCTCGCTGGAGGCCTGGAGGACGGCGGGTGTAAACCGTCTCTCCCTGGGCGTGCAGTCGCTTGATGATGAGGCGCTGCGGTTTCTGGGTCGCGCGCATTCCCGATCCGACGCGCTGACGGCGATAGAACAATCGCTGGCCGTTTTTGAGAACGTGTCCATCGACCTGATCTACGCCCGCCCCGATCAGAGCCGGGAGAGCTGGCTTGCTGAATTGCGAGAGGCCTGCCAAACCGGCGCGCCGCATCTGTCGCTTTATGAGCTGACCATCAAGGAAAAGACGGCCTTCCAGAAACAGGTCGAACGGTCCGTCTTCACGCCGATGGATGATGATGCGCAGGCGGACCTCTATCTTGAAACGCTGGCGCTGACGGCTGAACTTGGGCTGCCTGCTTATGAGGTCTCAAACCATGCACGAGGCGAAGCCTGGCAATCGCGCCACAATCTTACCTATTGGCTGGGAGGCGACTGGCTTGGCGTCGGGCCGGGTGCAGAAGGACGGCTGACCCTTGATGGCCACCGCGTGATGACCCATGGCCATGACCGGCCAGCCGAATATGAAAAGGCTTTGGCCTCTGGCAATACAGGCTGGGCGACAAAAGAAACGCTCACCCCGGAACAGGATGCTGATGAGCGCCTGATCATGGGGTTAAGATCACGCTATGGTGCGGATCGGGGGCGCATTGAAGCACTGCTGAGCCAATCGCTGAACGTCAACGCGCTGGCCGATTTTAAAGAAAGCGGCCATCTGCGCGAAGCAGATGGCCGGATTGTTCTGACCGAAGAGGGTTGGCTGCTGGCGGATTACATCGCCGCCAGACTGTCGCCAGAGGCTTAGTTCACATCAGGGCGGAAGCTATCCGGGCCCGCGTCTTCGACGACAGGACCACGCGGCGTGATGGACAGAACCGCCAGGCCGCGGTCAATCGTCCCGTCTGAGCGGAAGCGGAACAGGCCGTTCACACCCCGGAAGCCATCAAGATCACGCAGCTCTTCTGCTGAAATCTCGCCATCACCAAGAAAAGCGATGGACAACGCTGCCGCATCATAGCCAAGGCTGGCAAGCGATGCAGGCGAACGACCATAGTTTGATTCAAAACCATCCGTGAACATGTCGAGATCTTCAGGCGGTGGAGCGGCGAACTTGGCGTTGCTGAGCACGGGTTCGCGCCAGATGCTTTCATCATCCCAAAGAGAGGTGCCTATATACTGAAGGCGCTGCAGATCCAGTGAATAATAAGGCAGGAGTGGCGCAACGCTGAGCAGGTTGGTGCCGCGATCCGGGATCATGACGGCCACTTTCGGCGCGCCCGAGTTCAGTGCAAAACCAATCCGGTCTGCCAGTCGGCGTGCCTCATCGACCGGAGCTTCATTGCCCGGATCATAGAATTCTGCTGCCAGAACGATGCTGCTACGGCGGGCGGCCTCAAATCGAAGGGCCGTTTCCACCCGGCGGGCATAGTCTGTGCGCGGTCCGATAAAGGCGAACCGGTTGATGCCATTCAGAACCGCCCAGTCAACAACGCGGGCCACTTCTTCTTCTGGCGGGAAGCTCATCAGGAATGCGCCGCCACCGGCAGCCGTCAGATCGTTCGAAAACGCGATGACCGGAATTTCATCGAGACGCGCGACATTCGACGCGGCTCGCACATTTTCGGCAAAGAGCGGACCGATGATGATATCTGCGCCTTCGGCGATCACTTCTTCAGCGACGCTCGTGGTTTTGCGCGGGTCCCCGCCCGTATCCTTCGGCAGGATCAGAATATCGGCATTGTTCTGATCAAACAGCGCCATCTCGATGGCCGCCAGAAGGCTGGACGCCTGATTGCGAACAGACGAGCTGGAGTGAGAAAATGGCAGCAGGACACCAACGCGCTTGATGTCACGTCCAATCATGTGATCGGGCACAACATAACGCGAGGTATCCTCAACTTCCTTCAGATCCTCGACTACGGGCTGTTCGATAATCGGTTCAGAGATATCCGGTGGTGATGGCTGCGGCTGGGTGATCACAGGATCGGGCCGGGGTTGACCGGTAGAGATGCTGGCAGGCGGACGCGTTGGCGCCGTCGCACAGGCCGCCATGACTGTGGCTGCAAAAAGCAGGCTTGGCAGCAGGCGAAACTGGCGTAAACCTGTTCTGGATGTCATCGTCTCATACTCCAAAGTCTTCTCACACCGCACTGCCGGGCAGCATGGAGGGTGATTCCCAGCCCTCCTTAACGCAATTCGTCCGCAAGGTAGACCTTGCCTCAGGCTTGTATGTGGTTGCAACGCCGATTGGCAATCTCCGCGATGTAACTTTACGGGCGCTCGATACCCTGGCCTCGGTGGATGTTATCTTCGCCGAAGACACACGCCAGACCCAGCGCCTGCTTTCAGCTTATGGTATTCGTACCCCCTTACGGACGTATCATGACCATAATGGGGCCCAGATGCGGCCTGTCATTCAATCCATGCTGGAAGAGGAAAAAGCACTGGCCCTGGTCAGCGATGCCGGGACGCCGCTGATTTCAGATCCCGGTTTCAAACTGGTGCGGGAGTTGCGCGAAACGGGCCAGTCCGTCGTTCCGATTCCGGGCCCATCTGCCCTCACCGCGGCACTCTCAGCAGCCGGCCTGCCGACAGACATGTTTGTGTTCGCCGGGTTTTTGCCGACCAAAACAAAAGCCAGAACGGAAAAATTGTCGGCGTTTTCCGGCTTCTCTGGCACGCTGGTCCTTTACGAGACGGGAAACCGCCTGTCTGACACGCTGACAGATATTGTCGGCTGTTTTGGAGATGTCGATGTCGTTATGGCGCGGGAGATCACCAAACTTTTCGAGACCTTCGTTCACGCCTCCGCGCCAGATCTGATCGAAACCCTAAAGACCGATGGCCCTCCGAAAGGCGAAATTGTTCTTCTCGTCCACCTGACCGGCGAAGCAGGCGCAGCCAGCAAAGCTGATATCGAAGCTTTCATCCTGGAACGCCTTGGCGATCTGGGCACGAAAGGTGCGGCGAATGAAGCCGCGAAAGCCTTTAACCAGCCCAAACGGGAGATGTATGAGCTGGCCAATTCTCTGAAAACCCGGCCCGATGACACGGCCTGACCGCAAACGTGCCGAACGCCGCGGACGGCGCGCCGAATGGCTGGCCGAGGCCTGGCTGAGACTGAAAGGCTATCAGATCCTGGCCCGACGGGCGAAGACGCCAGTGGGTGAGGTCGATCTGATCGCCCGAAAGGGACAGCTGGTGGTGATCATTGAGGTCAAACAGCGCCAGAGCCTTGAGGCCGGGCTTAATGCCGTCCCGTTATCGGCCTGGAGGCGCATTGCACGCGGCGCTGAAAGCTGGCTCGCACGTGGACGGGCCGAATACTATCATCGTGACAGGCGGTTCGACCTGATGGTGATTTATCCGGTATTAAGAATTTGCCACAGGAAAGACACATGGCGCCCGGATTTTGCCCTAACGCATGATTAATAGAAACGGATTAGGTTTCGGAAAACTTCAGGAGTTCATCATGTTGTTCCGCTCTGTCCTTCTTCTTGCCGGTGTCATGTCGCTAAGCGGCTGTGTAACAGCGGCTGTTGGCGCTGCTGGTGCGGTTGGCATCACCGCCATGCAGGACAAGACTCTGGGCGAAGGTCTTGATGATGCCTCTGCCTCGAATGAACTGAAAGCCCGCCTGATGGCCTCTGACCCAAAGGCATTCAATGAGGTAGATGTTGAAGTCGCCGGACGCATTGCGCTCCTCACCGGCCGTGTGCCGACAGAGCAGAACCGCCTGGATGCGGAACGTATTGCCTGGTCGGTTGGCCTGATCCAGGACGTCGGCAATGAGATCAAGGTTCGCGAGCCGGGCGGACTGCGCCAGAATGCCAATGATGAGTGGATTACCGCCCGCGTGCGGACTCGCCTTCTGACGGACAGCGCCGTCAAAAGTATGAACATCAATATCGAGACCTATGATGGTGTCGTGTATCTGATGGGCGTGGCGCGTACACCCGCCGAACTGCAACGCGCCGCAGAGCTGACAAGCTATGTGAACGGCGTGCGCGAGGTCGTATCCTATATCACAGTTCGCGACCCCCAGGCCGCGCGTTATTCCCAGAACCGGCTGAACAGCCCGTCCAATCCCTATCAACCCGCCACCAACTAACGCCTGAACGGAGCCGCCTTCATGCAAATTCTCGTGCTTGGCGGCTACGGGCTGATCGGATCAGCCATTCTGCGGCGACTTGTGACCGATGGTCATGAGGTAACCGGGCTTGGACGATCCCGGTATAAGGGCGAAGCGGTTTCGACACAGGCAGACTGGGTCGAAGCCGATATTTCCAGGCTCACCCAACCGGCAGACTGGGCAAATCTGATCGCCGGACATGACGTAGTGGTGAACGCCTCCGGTGCATTGCAGTCCGGCCTGAAGGACAATGTTTCTGCCGTTCAGGAAACAGCCATTCTGGCGCTGATCAAGGCGTGTGAAAATGAGGGCGTATCGCAGTTCATTCAGATATCCGCTCCCGGCGTATCCGAAAGCTCTGACACTGAATTTTACCGGACGAAGGCAGCAGCCGATGCCGCTTTGACGTCCAGTAATCTGGCAAATGTCATTTTCCGGCCCGGTCTGGTGATTTCATCTCAAGCCTATGGCGGAACAAGCCTGTTGCGAATGCTGGCGGCCTTCCCGCTCGTCCAGCCGCTGGTCTACTCGGACACGTCCATAAAGACTGTCTGGGTTGAAGACGTGGCGAACGCTGTTTCCAGCGCAATCAAACAGCGCCTCCCGAAAGGTGATTTTGATCTTGTTGCAGACGAACCTGTAACACTCGGCGGTACTGTGTCTGCATTTCGAGCCTGGCTGGGCTTCAGGCCTGCGAAAGCAATTCTGTCATTTCCCGTCATTTTGTCAGCTTTAATCGCCAAAGGGGCCGATATTGCTGGATGGTTGGGATGGCGGTCTGCCTTGCGGACGACATCTCTGAAAGTTCTGGCTAAGGGAATAGAGGGCGATTGTGCGCGCTGGGAAAATTGTTCTGGCCAACGCCTCAGGACGCTCGGCGAAACGTTGAACGCCATCCCGGCCACGGCACAGGAACGGGTTTATGCCCGCACAATGCTGGCCTTTCCGTTTCTCCTGATCACGCTCTCTCTGTTCTGGATTGCGTCCGGCCTGATCGGGCTCTGGCAGGTAGACGCCGCCAGAGCGATTCTGGGCGATCAGTTGCCACCAACCGTCTCGTCAGGCTTCGTTCTGGGTGGCGCAACAGCCGACATCATGATCGGCCTGTGTCTACTGGTCAGGCCCTGGACCCGCATCGCTGCGCTCGCCTCCATCGGCCTTAGCATTGGCTATCTGATCGGAAGTGCGGTCATCACGCCGCATTTATGGGCCGACCCGATTGGGCCTATGGTGAAAGTCTTTCCCGCCATGGCGCTGGCTGTGGCGATCGCTGCAATGGCTGAAACGAGATAATGCTGATCACCGAATTTCTTCGCTGGTTACACATTCTGGGCGCAACGGTATTGCTCGGCACCGGATCGGGCATCGCTTTTTTCATGCTGATGGCCCACCGAACGAACGACCCCGCCATTGTCGCGCATACCGCCCGCTATGTCGTACTGGCCGACTGGATCTTCACCGCCTCTGCCGTAATTGTTCAGCCCGTGACAGGCAGCCTTCTGGCGCTGCAAATGGGCTGGTCACTGACCGAACCCTGGATCCTGCTGGCAATCGGGTTGTATCTCTTTGTCGGGGCGTTCTGGGTGCCGGTCGTGTGGATACAGAAAAAGATGCAGACACTGGCCGAAGAGGCCGTCATGGCGAACCGGCCATTACCAGACCAGTATTTCCGACTGTTCAACATCTGGTTCGTCAGCGGGTTTCCCGCTTTCCTTGCCATGCTCGTCATTTTCTGGGTGATGATTGCTCGTCCCCAATTGGGCTAAGCGCCGATCTTCACGTGCAGGTGAAGGAAAAGGTCTGGCGCGGAACGGAATTCCTTCCTAACTCTCTTTCAGTCAGATGATAGGAGAGGGCATGAGCCTGCGTGTAGCCATTCAGATGGACCCGATGGAGTCGGTCGATATCAACGCCGATACCACTTTCGCCCTTACCGAAACCGCTCAGGCGCGCGGCGCCGAGATCTGGACCTATCATCCAGACGATCTGTCCTGTCTTGATAGCCGTCTTTATGCCCGGGCGCGGAAAACCCGCGTGCAGCGCGTCAAAGGCGATCACGTCACGTTTGGCCCATATGAACGGTTGGATTTGCAGGATGATGTCGATGTCATCCTGATGCGCCAGGACCCGCCATTTGACATGTCCTACATTACCGCAGCCCATCTTTTAGAGTTGTTGAAAGGCCAGACACTTGTTCTGAACGATCCGGCCTGGGTCCGCTCCTCACCGGAAAAGCTGTTCCCGCTGATCTTCCCCGGCCTGCTGCCGGAAACGCTGATCAGTCGCAATCTGGAAGAGATTGCCGAGTTCCGCAAAAAGCATGGCGATATCATTATCAAGCCGCTTTACGGCAATGGTGGCGCGGGCGTTTTCAAAGTGACCGAGCAATACTCGAATTATAATTCGCTGCTGGAAATCTTCATGGAGCGTTCGCGTGAGCCCTTTATTGCCCAGGCCTTCCTGCCGGACGTTTCCAACGGCGATAAGCGCGTGATCATCATTGATGGAGAACCCGCTGGCGCGATTAACCGCGTACCGGCCGAAGGTGAGGCCCGCTCAAACCTGCATGTTGGCGGAACTGCCAAGCCAACCGATCTGACCGAGACAGATCTGGCCATCTGCGCCCGGATTGGCCCGGAACTGAAACAGCGCGGGCTTGTTCTGGTGGGGATTGATATCATTGGCGACAAGCTGACCGAGATCAATGTGACCTCGCCGACCGGTGTGCAGGAGCTGAAACGCTTTACCGGCATTGATGCCAGCGCCTTGTTCTGGGATGCCGCTGAGCGCCGCTTTCAGGCCATGTCAGACTAACGAACAAGGTATGGCCGTGAGCAATCAATGGCAGAGACCCTGACATCGGCCTCACCGACATGCAGGCCGAGGTCTTGGAGCAATTGATCGACAGCGCCAAGAATGGGCCGATAGAGCAGCGGACGTCCATTCACATCGACCGACAATCCACTGCGGCCCGTCTTGACCGTTTTGTTGCGTATTTCGCGCGCATTAAAGGTGAGGGTTTCGGCGTCATCATCGGACAGGTCAATGCTGAGCACTGACCGGGACCCAATGAGTAGCTCAATCTCAGCTGCGCTGGTTGTCAACTCGACCTGGGCTGACTGGGCCTTGCGATCAACGTCGCATTTGATCGCGTCCAGACGGGCACTGGCTTCGGCAAGCGCCACGCGCGCACGAATGGTGGAGCCGAGTAGGGCGACGTCGAGATAAATCTGCCCGGTGCTGAGCTGGTCATACTGAGCCGCGTCATAGTCCCAGCGCATCAGACTGCCCTTGTCACCGACTGAGAGCGAAACACTCGCAACACCTGAAAGCAGGTCTGCTCCCAGCTCAATCTGACGTTCGCCATTGGCCAGCATCAGCGAAGCCATAAGCAACTCAGCCGCTGAGGCGTGAAAGTCCCCGCGATCCAGATCGACACCCAGCATATAGCTGGCTGTTTCACCAAGAGACATGATCTCACCGAGCGAAATCGTTTCGCTTAACAATGGGCTGCCTGAACCCACGTTGTAACTGGCAAAGCGCTCACCGGTAATCGCTTCGACCGCCAGCATGATCTCGGAAACGGTCACATCGGCGTCGAGTACCTCCTGAAAGGTTAGCACATCAAGACTGGCAGATGTATTCGACGCATCCAGAAAGGGAAGAATATCGATATCAACCCCTGCAAGCCCTTCATAATCTGCGACCGTAATACGCTCCTCATAACCAAGCAGCGTGTTCAACAGCTCACCGGTCAGCCCGCCTTCCAGCCTTAAAAGGCGAGACCCGATCCAGGCCTCGGCTGTTTTGCGGCTGGTTGCCATGCTCCTGACGGTGAAACTGTTTGTGTTATCCAGGATGTTGGCGAAAACCCGCTCTTTAATTGGTACTTCAATTTCCAGACGGATGGCATTCCAACCCTCAGCCTGGGGGCGGAACCGGTCCTCAATGGGGATCGCCGGATCGGGCGTGTAAACCCCGGTCGACGGCGTGATCTGATCACGCTTGAGCCGGATGTTATGTGCCTCCAGCACGTGCATAATGCTGTCATCATCAGCTTGGCCATCCGCCACTGCGATTAACGCCGCAATGTCAAGCGAGGCCTGATGGCGCTCCTTGTCGAGATAGGCCAGCGCCAGATTGGCCGAGATCGCAAACATCATGGCCAGCACGGTGAGAAAAAGGGCGACGATAATCGCAGTCGCGCCGTCCTCGTTTTTCCGGAAACACTGTCGTCTCATCCGCGCGAATGCTCCGATATTGATTGCCGGGCCTCAAACGAGCGCGAGGGAATGGGAAGAATACCCTCAAACAGCCGGATTGGATGGTTCTTTGGGTCGTAAATGACGTGGACAATGGTTTTCTCAGCTGCATCGTCATAGCTGACATCAACTTTCACCTGGTCTGCTTCCAGAAGAAAATAGTCTGACGATGCCACTTCAAGGTGAGTTGTCGCCAGGGTTTGTTTTTCGGCAAGCGTCAATCCACCGATTGTTGCACGCGTAATATCCGCGCCGAGCTGGTTCACACTGATGGCAGTAGAAAAAAGAAGACCATACCCGATTGTGGCACAAAGTATAAATACAAGCACAGGAGAGATCAAAGCAAACTCAACCGCACTCGCGCCTGAACGACACAGAATGAATAATCTAAAGTATTTGTTTGTTTCCTCTTTTGCCATTGTATTGCCTTGTTTTTGTTTTGACTTCAAATGACAGGAATATTTTTCTCATAACCGCGGTAACACGGTGTTAAGACGGGCGATGAATTCGAGAAGCTTTGTTTATCATCCGTTCACTAAAGCCACGTTTTCGTTGCAAAAGTTACTATTTGCGCGTCCAATTTTAGCATGAATATGCAAATTCTGGCCGGAATGATGGTCTTATCCGGTGTTTTTATGTTCAGGTGATGAGCGGTCATTAACACTATCCTCAGCATGGTTTTCTGACTTTTATTTGCGCTTGTTAAACGAACTTTTTCGATAGTTCTTGATTTGTTCCATTTCTGAATGTATTAACGAAGTGTGGAAACTGAGGGAATGGATATGGTCCAGCGGCTGACAACCTTTGCGTTTGACGGCATCGAAGCGAAGCCAGTTGATGTACAGGTGCAACTTCTGGGAGGTCAGCCGCATTTTACGATTGTTGGCCTTCCTGACAAGGCCGTTGCAGAGAGCCGCGAGCGGGTACGCGCTGCCTTCTCCGGTATCGGCCTGGCCCTGCCGCCAAAGCGGATTATCGTCAATCTTGCACCGGCTGACCTGCCAAAAGAGGGCAGTCATTATGATCTGGCCATTGCACTGGCGCTGCTGGCCGCGATAGGCGCTATTCCGGCGGACGGTCTTTCCGGCATGGCGGCGATTGGCGAGCTCTCGCTGGATGGCCGGCTGGAGCCGACTTTTGGCGCACTTCCGGCAGCCATGGCGGCTGAGGCCATGGATCTGACCCTGATCTGCCCACAAAAGTCAGGCGCAGAGGCCGCCTGGTCAGGTGGAAACATACTGGCCATTGAAAGCCTGATCGCATTCATCAATCACACAGCCGGCACTCAGGTGATTTCACCGCCCAGACGTGGCGGCCGAAAAGCACTGCCGCCATTACCCGATCTGAGCGACGTCAAAGGACAGGATGGCGCCAAGCGCGTATTGGAGATCGCCGCAGCCGGTGGGCATAACCTCGTCTTTTCAGGGCCGCCGGGGTCGGGCAAATCCATGCTTGCCGCGCGCCTGCCGGGATTGCTGCCTGAACTATCTGCGCAGGAATTGCTGGCGGTCAGCCAGATCCAGTCTGTCGCCGGTATGCTCGAGCGCGGAGAACTCTCAAGTCGCAGGCCGTTTCGGGCGCCGCATCACTCGGCCTCCATGGCCGCACTCGTCGGAGGCGGGGTGAAAGCGCGTCCCGGTGAAGTCTCACTGGCCCATCACGGGGTGCTGTTTCTGGATGAACTGCCCGAATTCAGTTCACAGGTATTGGAGGCCTTGCGCCAGCCGCTTGAAAATGGCGAAGCGGTGGTGTCGCGGGCCAATCGTCATGTCCGCTATCCTGCACGATTTCAGCTGATCGGCGCGATGAACCCGTGTCGGTGTGGTGGCGGACCAGCCGAGGCAAACTGCCGGAAGAAGCCGCGATGCCAGCAGGATTATCAGGGCCGGCTCTCCGGGCCTTTCCTGGATCGCATCGATCTTTTCTACGACACACCGCCGGTAACCGCCGCTGACCTGACGCTTCCACCTCCCGCCGAAGGTAGCAAGGAGGTCGCCGCTAGGGTGGAAAAAGCGCGCGGCATCCAGGCAGAGCGATTTGAAGCGCCTGAAACCTCTGGCCAGCGGCCCGTGAATGCCGACCTCACCACCCGCCAGATTGAAGCTTTTTGTCGGCCCGATGAAGAGGGGCAAGCGCTGCTCACCCAGGCCGCAACCCAGTTCTCATTGTCAGCGCGCGCCTATCATCGCGTGTTGAAAGTCGCCCGAACGATTGCTGACCTTGATCAGTCCGCGCTGATCAGAAGAACACACCTGGCAGAAGCTCTGACCTATCGCTATCGCGAACCCCAATCTGTCGATCTGGAAATGCTTGCCCGTTAACGCTCATGTGACGGAAATGAGAGACACTCTTTCCATGACACAGACACCTTCGCCCAGTGAGCCGACATCAGATACGTCCAAACGTTTCGTGGCATCCGTCAGCCATGAAATCCGGACCCCGCTGAACGGTATTCTGGGGATGGCGTCGCTTCTGGCGGAAACTGAGCTGACCCCCGCCCAGGCAGACTATGTCACGGCCATTCGGCAGAGTGGCGCCAGACTTCTGGACCTTCTGAACAATGTGCTCGACTTTGCGCGCATGGATGCCGCCGGGATTGATCTCGAACTCTCCGAGGTCAATCTGGTTCATCTGGCACAGGATGTGGCCGAGTTATTATCCCCGCGCGCGCATGAAAAACATCTCGATATCTGCGTGCGCGCCGAGCCCGGCTTCCCGGCCCTGTTGCAACTTGATGACGGTCGCCTTCGTCAGATTCTCTTCAATCTGAGTGGCAATGCGATCAAGTTTACTGAAACCGGAGGCGTTTTGATTGATCTCTCCACCCGGGACAACGCGCTTCTCATTCGTGTGATAGATACCGGCCCCGGCATTGCTCAGGCTGATCAGGCCCGGCTTTTCGAGGCTTTTGGACAGGCAGAAGCGAGCCATCTCGGCGTTGATGGCGGCGTTGGGCTCGGGCTGGCCATCGTAAAGCGCCTCGTCACCGCCATGAATGGCGACATTCGGCTGATCAGTGAAAAGGGCTTTGGTGCCTGCTTTGAGGTTTGTCTGCCGCTGCCGGAACAGAACCAGGTACGGCGATCCGGCCAGCGGACAGATGTAAAGCCATTAAAAGTTGGCTTGTTTGGCCTCTCTACCCCGCTCGTGCTTTCGCTCTCCTCTATTCTCGCAGAAGCCGGCCACCGACCAATTCTCGGCAACATAGAGTCGACGGTCGATCTGTGGATTGCCGATTCTTCCACCCTGCCCGGAACGCTACGCCAACTTGCGAACGTAGCCCCCCTGGTCACATTGATCCGGCCGGAGGACCGCTCGCATATCGAACGCCTGCGAGATATGGGAAGCGCCGCCTACCTGATGCGGCCGATAAGGCGGGCCTCGCTGTTTGCCAGGCTGGCAGCGCTCCAGGAAAATGGTAGGCTTGAAGATGAAACCAATGGCGCAGATGAGCCAGACCCACCAATTTTGGCGAAACGCTCAGGCGACGGACGCATTCTCGTCGCCGACGACAATGCTGTAAATTCCCTGTTGGCGACCCGGACCCTCGAAAAAGTCGGCTATCAATGCCAGACCGCGGCGACGGGCGCGGAAGCGCTGGAAGCCATGGAAACCCAGACATTCGATCTGATCCTGATGGATCTGCGCATGCCCGTTATGGATGGATTTGAGGCGATGAAACGCATCCGATCCATGCCGACGGAAAAAAATAGCACCCCGATCATTGCGATTTCTGCCGAAATCAATCCAGATGTGGAAAGGGCGGCCAGAGCCGCAGGTGCCGACGCCGTCGCCGCCAAGCCACTGGACGCCGAAACGCTTCGCTCGATTGCCGGGCGGTGGATGGACAGGCAGATCGCAAACCATGAACATGAAAACCGCTGACACCGCGCCTGAACGAGATTGGCGAGACACGCTGAGGGAATTCACCCAGCCCAAAATGGCCATGATGCTGATCCTTGGCTTCACGGCAGGTCTGCCATTTCTCCTGTACTTCTCGACACTTTCTGTGTGGATGAAAGAAAGCGGCGTCGCAGAAGGCCTGTTGGCGTTCTTTTCATATTTTGGGCTGGCCTGGTCGTTTAAATTCCTGTGGGCACCGCTGATCGACCGATTTGATCCGCCGGGGCTGGCGCGCATTTTTGGTCGCCGCCGCGCTTGGATTTTCGTAGCGCAGACATCACTCGCGCTGGCCATGATTGGCATGGGCTTTTCCAACCCGGGGTCCAGCCTCGCGCTGACCGCGCTATTCTCTTTCATGATCGCGATCTCTTCTGCCACGCAGGATATCGGCGTCGACGCCTGGCGGATCGAAGCGGCGGCGAATGATGATGAACAGGCTACGCTCGCCGCTGCCTACCAGTACGGCTATAAAGTCGGGATGGTGATTTCCGGCGGTGTCGCGCTGGTGATCGCGGGCATGGCAAGCTTTCCTGTGGCCTACTGGTCGATGGCCGGCATCGTTGTTCTTGGCGCATTTGTCTTTGCGATCTGGGATCGGAAATTTGGTCTGCATGCGGCGGCTGCTGCCGGTGTTCTGCTCGTGGTCGTCGGCTTTGCCTCAGCCTTCCAATCTGGTGCTGGCGTTATGGAGGCAGGCAGTATTGGTCAGGCAATTTTCGTCGGTTTGTCATGGCTTTGCTACGCGGTAGCAGGCTTGGCCGCCATCGGGTTTGTGATCGCACTGTTTCTGGCCTTGCGCGCGCCGTCTGAAGGCACGAAGTTTACTGCCTCGGGCCTCATCAAGGGTATCGGCTTTGCCGTCGGATGCTTCCTTCTGGTCGCCATCACGGCCGCCGCCATCGGCTACACCATCCCGAAGGTGTTCAGCGCACTGGGCATCACCATATCACGAGGCCAGATCGCCACGGGTGCCATTTATCTGGCGGCGACCCCCTTACTGCTCTGTGCCATCTCAATCCCGTTTATTCGCGCGCTGGCCCCGAACGCTGCGATTTTACGTCATCCCACCCTGGCCCCGTTTCTCGACTTCTTCTGGCGGCATGGCTGGATCGCGCTTTTGATTTTCGCATTTGTCTCGTCTTATCGACTGAGCGATTTCGTCATGGGGATCATGGCAAAGCCGGCCTACACCCAAATGGGCTACACACCGGAAGGTATTGGGATCGTCTCAGGCGTGTATGGGCCGTGGATCGTGTTTGTCGGGGTGGCGCTGGCCGGACTCTCGGCGCTGAAATTCGGCCTTCGGAACACCCTCATTATCGGGGCCATCGTTTCCGTGCTTGGCAACATCACCTTTGCCTGGCTTGTCCTGCAATCTTCAGACACGCTGATCCCGCTCTTCATTGCGGTCACGGCAGACAATATCGCCGGAGGATATGCCGGAACGGTGTTCATCGCCTTCATGTCGACCATGGTGGCAAAATCCTTCGCCGGTACACAATACGCCATCTTCAGCTCAGCCTATTCGCTGGGCCCGAAGCTGGTGGCCGGAACATCTGGTGTGATGGTGGAATACTTCAGTGGCGGTATTGGCAGTGAGTCGACCGTTGGCGGGTATTCAACCTTTTTCGTTGTGGCCGCTGTAATGGGCGTACCTGCGATTATACTTTCCGTGTTTGCCCGACAGATGAAGCCAGATCGAGAGAGCGTCATGGCTTCACCCGGTGTTTCAACGCCGGATGATGAAAGCGACACAGAAAAAGCCTGAACAAAAAAGCCCGCCAAACGGCGGGCTTTTTCATGAAACTTATCCAGCGGCCAGATCAGGCTTTAACGGCGTCGTGTGCCTGTTCCTGGTTCACATCATACGCAGCGATTGTCGCCAGGTTCACAATATCGGACACTGTCGCGCCGAGTGAACAGATCTGGATCGACTCTTTCAGACCCATCAGCATCGGGCCAAGTACGGTCGCGCCGCCAATGCTGCCCAGAAGAGATGTAGTGATCGACGCTGCGTGAATGGCCGGCATGACCAGCACATTGGCCGGACCAGACAGACGCATGAACGGATAGGACCGCTTGGCCATTGGGTTCAGAGCCACAGCCGCGTTCATTTCCCCTTCGAACTCGAACTCGATGTCCGTCCGCTTGTCGAGAATGGCGACCGCTTCACGAACCTTCTCGGCCCGCTCACCCATTGGGCTGCCGAAAGTGGAGTAGGAAAGGAACGCCACGCGAGGCGTTGCGCCCAGACGACGGGCAGCGCGTGCCGCTTCGACCGAAATGCCTGCCAGTTCTTCCGCATTTGGCAGCTCGATCACGTTCGTGTCGGCGATAAAGAGCGTCTGTCCCTTCGAAATGACGATCGACATACCCATAACCGGGTGCTCTTCCTGCTCGTCAATCACCATGCGGACATCAGAAAGCACCGATTCATAGCTGCGCGTTACACCAGACACCATGCCATCGGCATCGCCCAGCGCCACCATGCAGGAGCCGAACACGTTACGGTCATTGTTTACCAGGCGCTGAACATCCCGCTGAAGGTAACCCTTCCGTTTCAGACGCTCATAGAGATAGTCGAAATAGTCGGGATTGCGGTCAGACAGTGCCGCATTGACGATTTCGAGCGCATCTTCCGGAACACCAACCTGACGCATTGTGCGCTTCACGCGCTCTTCACGGCCAATCAGAATGGCCTTGCCCAGTTCCTGTGTCTGGAAGCTGAACGCTGCGCGGATGACGGATGGCTCCTCGCCTTCAGCAAACACGATACGTTTTGGTTCTTCCTGACGAACGGCGCCCTGAATACGCTGCAGGAAGCTGGCTGAAGGATCCTGACGCTGAGCCAGCGATTCCTTATAGGCTTCCATGTCTTCAATATTCTTACGCGCGACGCCGGTATCCATGGCTGCCTGCGCTACAAACGGCGGAATGTAGGAGATCAGACGCGGATCAAACGGCACGGGAATGATGTATTCCGGGCCGAAACTTGGCCGCGCGCCATGATAGGCGGCGGCGACCTCGTCCGGTACATCTTCGCGAGCCAGTTCAGCCAGTGCACGGGCCGCGGCAACCTTCATTTCCTCGTTAATCGTGCGGGCACGAACGTCCAGCGCGCCGCGGAAAATGTAAGGGAAGCCGAGAACGTTATTGACCTGGTTTGGATAGTCCGACCGACCAGTGGCGATGATGGCATCACCGCGAACCGATTTGATGTCCTCTGGCAGGATTTCCGGGTCGGGGTTTGCCATGGCAAAAATGATCGGATTGGCCGCCATGGATTTTACCATGTCCTGGCTGACAGCGCCTTTCACTGACAGACCAAGGAAGCAGTCAGCACCCTGCATGGCTTCGGCCAGCGTGCGCTTGTCGGTTTCCACTGCAAAAGCGGATTTGAACTGATCCATGCCGTCTTCGCGACCCTTATAGATCACGCCATTCCGGTCACACATCAGAATGTTTTCTTTCTTGACGCCCAGATGCGCGATCAGCCCGGCACAGGAAAGACCCGCAGCGCCAGCGCCGGATACAGCAACTTTGACATCTTCGAGCTTGCGGCCCGTGATTTCACAGGCGTTCAACAGGCCGGCGGCGGCGATGATCGCCGTGCCGTGCTGGTCGTCATGGAAGACCGGAATATCAAGTTCTTCACGCAGGCGGGTCTCGATGATGAAGCACTCCGGGGATTTGATATCCTCGAGGTTGATGCCACCGAAGGTCGGCCCGATATTGCGGACCGTCGTGATGAACTCTTCCACGTCCTTGGTTGTGACCTCGATATCAATTGAATCGACATCGGCAAACCGTTTGAACAGGACAGATTTACCTTCCATCACCGGCTTTGAGGCCATCGGGCCGAGATCGCCCAGACCAAGAATGGCGGTACCGTTGGAAATCACGGCCACCATATTGCCTTTGGAGGTGTACTCATAGGCCAGATCTTCGTCTTCTGCGATGGCCTTGACCGGAACGGCTACGCCCGGAGAATAGGCGAGCGAAAGATCGCGCTGGGTCGCCATGGGTTTGGTCGCAACGACCGAAAGTTTTCCTGGTATCGGATGTTTGTGAAAAGCCAGGGCCTCTTCATCGGTGAAGGACGGGCGGTTACTACTCATATTCGGACGATCCCTAACGACACTGTTTTGTTAGCTCTAGCGTAGAACTGCATCACCCGTGTAACAACAGCAAAGAATCGATTCCTAGCCGCAACCCTCTGTTTTTTCGTCCAGTGAACAACTCTTTCCCATGACAGATAATTCCGCCCCAGCCGCAACGCCTTTCATGGCGCAATATCTGCAGATCAAGGCCCGTCATCCTGACGCCCTTCTGTTCTTCCGAATGGGCGATTTCTACGAGCTGTTTTTCGATGATGCGCTGGCGGCGGCAGAAGCGCTGGATATCACCCTCACACACCGGGGTCAGCACAAGGGCGACCCGATCCCCATGGCGGGCGTACCGCATCATTCGGCCGAGCCCTATCTGGCGCGCTTGATCCGCCAGGGATTTCGCGTTGCCGTTTGCGAACAGACGGAAAGCCCCGCCGAGGCGAAAAAGCGCGGATCGAAAGCTGTGGTCAATCGCGAGGTGGTGCGCATCGTGACGCCCGGCACGCTGACCGAAGATACGCTGCTGGACGCACGCTCTGACAATTTCCTCTGCGCCATCCTGCCTGGGGCTGATGGGCTGACCGCGCTGGCGCTTGCCGACATTTCCACCGGCGTGTTCCGCGTGATGAGCGTCAATTCTGACATTCTGACAGCCAGCGTGGCGAGCTATTCGCCACGGGAGATCCTGTTTCAGGATCAGGACGAAACCGCCCTTGCACAGGCTGATGTTCTAAGCGTTCTACAAATTCCGCTAACGCCGCACACAACCCGACAGGCCAGTGCCAAAGGCGGTAAGGACGCGCTGATTTCCGCCTTCGGGCTGACGTCAGCCGACGGGTTGGGCGATTTTTCCGATCTGGAGTTTGCCGCGACAGGCCTCCTTCTGAGCTATATTGAGCTGACCCAGGCCGGTGTCCCGCCAGAACTCGATTTCCCGCGTCGGGACACACTGAACCGGCATATGCAGATCGACGAGACGACGCGCCATGCCCTTGAGATCGACCGGACGCAGTCAGGAGCCCGAAAAGGCTCACTGCTCGAAAGTGTGGACCGGACCCGGACACCTGGCGGCGCTCGCTTGCTTGCCGAGCATCTGGCGCGCCCTCTAATGGATGTTGCAGCGATAAATGACCGGCTGGATGCCATTCAGTGCCTGTCAGAAAATGACGATGCGCTGGCGACGATCCGCGAACATCTTAAGGCGATGCCCGACCTTGATCGCGCACGCTCAAGACTGAGGCTGGGTCGCGGTAATCCGAGAGACCTGATCAACGTGGCAGGCAGCATTGAAACTGCCAGTCATCTTGTGCCTCAACTCGCAGAGCCCGGCCTCTGCCAGTCGGCCACCTTATCGGGTGTCAGTGGGGTAATTTCCACAACGCTGGAACAGGGATTGGCCAGGCTGGTCGAAAAGCTGAGATTCATGCTGGTGGATGAGCCGCCAATCCAGATCAGTGAAGGCGGCGTCATCCGCTCCGGAGCGGATGAAACACTCGATCGGCTACGGACCCTCCGCGATAACAGCAAGCGCATCATTGCCGAGCTGGAAAGCGAGTATCAGTCCGAAACGGGAATCGCTCAGCTTCGGATCAAATTCAACAATATGCTGGGCTATTATATTGAGGTCCCGGCGCGTTTTGTTGACGATCTGGAGAAAGCCGACACGGAAAAGGTATTTCACCGTCGTCAGGGGCTTGCCAACGCCACCCGGTATTCCAGTGAACGTCTGAGCGAGATTGCCCGGGAGATCGACTCGGCGACGAGCGAAGCGAGATTGCTGGAAACCCGCCTGTTTGAAGGGCTTCAGGCCAACGTACTCGAACAATCTGACGGGCTTCGTCAGCTCAGCGAAGCGATTTCGAGGCTGGACGTAGCCGCGTCCGGCGCGCAGCTATGTCAGGAAACAGATACCTGTCGGCCAGCCCTTTTCGAAGACAAGCGCCTGTCGGTTGAAGCCGGGCGTCACCCGGTTGTCGAGGCCGCGCTGCGCAAAAGCGGGCATGGGTTTGTATCAAATTCTCTGGTGCTTGACGGTGAAGACCAGCAAGGCGCGAGACTTCAGGTGATGACCGGGCCAAACATGGCCGGTAAATCCACTTTTCTTCGCCAGACAGCTCTGCTCGTCATTCTGGCCCAGGCTGGCCTTTACGTACCCGCAAAAGCAATGTCGCTGGGCGTAGTGGATCGCGTCTTTTCGCGTGTCGGCGCGTCTGATGATCTGGCGCGGGGGAAATCTACTTTCATGGTGGAAATGCTGGAAACCGCCAGCATCCTCAATCAGGCCAGTGACCGGGCACTGGTGATCCTAGATGAAGTGGGCCGGGGCACCTCTACTTATGATGGCCTCGCGATTGCCTGGTCCTGCGTTGAATACCTGCATGATCAGATCCGTTGCCGCGGGCTTTTCGCCACCCATTATCATGAGCTGACCCAGCTGGCGTCCCGTCTGCCATTTGCTGGCAATCTGTCCCTGAAGGCGCGTGAATGGCGGGGCGATCTGATTTTTCTGCATGAAGTACAGGACGGGCCAGCCGACAAATCCTATGGCGTGCAGGTGGCTCGCCTTGCAGGCCTGCCCAAGCCAGCTGTGGCGCGCGCCAGACAGGTTCTCGATGAGCTGGAGGCCAACAAATCAGGTCAGGCCGTCAGCGATGACATGCCCTTGTTCAGTTTCAATGATGCGGGTTCAGACAGCGGGGAGGAAGACGAAGCCTCGGCAGAGCAGACTCATCATGCCGCAGTTTCAGCGCTCGAGGACATCAATCCGGACGAGTTGAGCCCTCGCGAAGCGCTGGATATTCTCTACAAACTCAAATCACTGTTGTAGATCATGGTGACGGTGTCAGGTAATCAGGCTAGGTTTCAGTCATGACTTCTTCCGAACCCCAAAAGAAAACCAATCGCCTTACCCCCTGGGACCTCTCATCGGTGATCGACGGGCGGAAACTGCGCACTCAGCTGCATGCCTCCGCAATGGATCACATTCAGGACCAGAAGACCCAACGGGCCCGGGCTCTGGATCTTTTGCACGGCGCCTTGTTTCGCGGTCGGATGATCGCAATGGAACGGCTGGAAGAAGGCGCAGACGGACTGGAAACGGCAAGGCTTCTGGCCGCGGTTCAGAACGAGGTTCTGGCGGCGCTGTTCGATTTTACCACCAACCATGTCTATGGCGACCAGATGCGGACTACAGGCGAGCGCCTGGCTGTTCTGGCGGTCGGCGGCTATGGCCGGAATGTTCTGGCGCCATCGTCTGACATCGACCTTCTATTCCTGCGTAACTACAAACAGACTCCATGGGCAGAAAGCGTGATCGAATTCATGCTGTATATGCTTTGGGATATGGGGCTCAAAATCGGCCATGCCTTCCGCACAGTGGATGAATGCATTCGCCTCGCGAAAGAAGATCTGAACACCAAGACAGCGCTTCTGGATGCGCGCTTCATGTTTGGCGACCAGGAAATCGCTGACGATTTGCTTGATCGCTATAAGAGCCAGGTCATTCGGGGTAATGAGGCGAAATTCATCGCCGAAAAGCTGGATGAACGCGACCGGAGGCACCTCAAACAGGGCGATACGCGGTTTGTGGTCGAACCCAATGTGAAAGAGGGCAAGGGCGGGCTGCGCGATTTGCAGACTCTGTTCTGGCTTGTTCGCTTCACCTATGGCGGCACGACGCTGGAGGACATTCTCAGCCATCGGGAGATCTTCACCGAAGAAGAGGCCAGCACATTCCAGCAGGCCGGCCGTTTCCTCTGGACCGTCAGATGCCATATTCACTATCTGACCGGTCGTCCGGAAGAGCGTCTGAGCTTCGATCTTCAGCCGGAAATTGCCCAGCGAATGGGCTTTAAGGATGAAGGCGAGCGGCTCGGCGTTGAGCTGTTCATGAAACAGTATTTCCGAGAAACGAAAGCGGTTGGCGCGCTGACGCGCATTCTCTGCGCCAAGCTTGAGAGCGATCAGCAGAAATCTCGACCCAAACTCAGCGATTTCATTCCGATCCGACTGGGGCAGAAACTCGACCATGAAGGGTTTTTGCTGGATGGTGGCCGCATTTCCATCGAGCGGGATGATTTCTTCTCGAAGAAGCCGGTTGAAATGCTTCGGCTGTTTCATCTGGCCGAACAGCACAAGCTGGACATTCATCCCGACGCGCTTTCGGCAGTGACGCGCTCACTGAACGATTTTTCAGATGCAGACAGAGAATCGGAAGAAGCGATACGCCTGTTCCTGGAAATCCTGATCGATACGAAGGATCCTGGCCTTGTTTTGCGCATGATGAATGAGGCGGACCTTCTGGGTAAAATGGTGCCTGAATTCGGCGAAATCGTCGCGCAGACCCAGTTCAACATGTATCACCACTACACCGTGGACGAGCATACTCTGCGAGCTGTTGAGGCGATTGCCGAGATTGATCGCGCCGATTGTGACTGGTTCCCCTTCGGCCATGATGTGATGCCTCAGATCGAACACAAGCGCGCGCTGTATCTGGCCATGTTGCTGCACGACACGGGTAAAGGCCTTGGCGACCAGCAGGTGGAAGGCGCAATCACAGCCAAGCGAGCCTCCATGCGGCTAGGTCTGGATGAAGCCGAGGCCGATCTGATCTCATGGCTGGTCGGCAATCACCTCGAGATGAGTGATTGCGCGCAAAAGCGGGATATTTCAGATCCAAGAACCATTGCGCAATTCGTCGAGCGGGTTGGCTCGCTGGAGCGGCTGAACCTTCTTCTGATTCTCACTGTCGCTGATATTCGCGCCGTCGGGCCAGATGTCTGGAATGGCTGGAAAGGCCAGCTCTTGCGAGATCTCTACAAGGCCAGCGCAGAGGCGCTGAAGAACCAGCACACTGAGGAAACTCAGGTAGCCGTCGACCTCGACAAACGGGCTGGCGAAACCCGTCAGCTTGCCATTGGTCGCAACGGCCCGCTGCCAGCCATCCTGGCCCAGATGGACAATGATTACTGGTCCAGCCAGACCGACAGCGAAATTGACTGGCACATGGCCGAACTGAACGCCACCGACGAAACCACCGTCGTCCGTTGTCGCCCACGAACCGACACGGACAGTGTCGAGCTTCTGGTGACTACGCAGGACCGGATTGGCCTGTTTGCCGATCTTGTCGGCGCCGTCTCCGATGAGGGTGCCATGATCGCGTCGGCTCAGATCTTTACCGGCAAGGAAGGGCGCGTGCTGGACGTGTTCATCCTGAAGGAGGATGACGGCCACATCTTTGGCCGCGGCGAGGACAGTCGACTGCAAAGGCTGATCAAGCATGTGACCCGCGCCATTGAAGAGGGCCATGATCCGGCGAAATCGCCACGCGAACGTGTTGGTCGGGAAGCGGTGTTTGTGGTCGACCCGGACATCATTTTCGACAATCAGGGATCGGCTGACTACACAATCATCGAAGTTACCGGCAAGGAACGCTATGGCATTCTTTATGATCTGGCCCGCGCCATTGCTTCTCGCGGGCTTCGCCTGAATTCGGCCCATGCCGGCGCGTATGGCGAACGGATTCACGACACCTTCTATATCGAGGCACCGGATGGCGGAAAGCTGACCGATCAGGGACTGACGGAAAGCCTTGCCTCTGACCTGCTTGATATACTAAGTCGCGGTGCGGACGCCGCGCCGCGTACGCCTGCGCGCGCTCTTGCACAGGCCCGGTCGGCGGAAAGCTTCTGATCGAGGCCTTGCCCGCCAATTCGGGGGAATTTGCTTGAGCCTATTGCGTAACACTCTGGTGCAGTCGGGCATGACGCTGGTCAGCCGGATGCTCGGCTTCCTGCGCGACGTCCTTCTGGCGGCTCGCATCGGTGCCGGGCCTGTCGGGGACGCTTGGACCACAGCGCTGATGTTCCCCAATCTGTTTCGCCGCATTTTCGCTGAAGGCGCTTTTGCCTCGGCCTTTGTGCCATCCTATGCCCGCGCCCTGGAGGCTGACGGTCAGGAAACCGCCGACCGGATTGCCAGTGAAGCCTTGCACGTGCTGTTCGCCATCACCGCCGCCATCACGTTGCTGGCACAGTTTGCAATGCCTTTTGTGCTCCTGCTTGTTCATGGCGGGCAGGCCGATGATACCGAGAATTTCAATCTGGCCATTCTGCTGACGCGGATCACCATGCCGTATCTGGCCTGCATGTCGATTGCGGCGCTTTTGTCTGGCGTGCTGAACTCCAAGGGCCGGTTTTTCCTGTCAGCCGCCGTGCCCACCATTCTGAATGTCTGCCTGATCGGCTCTGCCTTTGTCAGCTATTCACCAACCACCACAGCCAAGGCCGCGGCGATTGCCACCTTCATTGCGGGCATTCTTCAGGCTGCCCTGCTCTATTGGGGTGTCAGACGCCAGAAAGTGAATATCAGGCTGATCGGTATGCCGCGTCTGACGCCCGGCGTGAAAAAGGTTATGGCGCTGGCCATTCCGGGTACGATTGCCGCCTCAGGCACGCAGATCAACATTATTGTCAGCCAGTCGCTGGCGAGCTTCGAAGTCGGCGCGAAAACCTGGCTTTACTATGCTGACCGGCTTTATCAGCTGCCTTTGGGCATTGTGGGTGTTGCCGTTGGCGTAGCCATCCTACCGCGTCTTTCAAAGGCAGCTCGGGCACAGGATGGCGCATCCAGCCGGGCCACCATGGATGAAGGTATTGGCCTGGCCCTGGCTCTGACCCTGCCCGCCGCCATGGCGCTGTTTGTAGCCCCGGCCTTCCTGATCGAAGGTATTTTTACACGCGGCGCTTTTGAGGCGGATGATGCGCTCTATTCCTCCTATGCGCTGATGAACTATGCCTGGGGCGTTCCGGCCTTCGTGCTGATCAAGGTTCTGGCGCCGGCCTATTTCGCCCATGAAGATACAAAATCACCTATGGCCTACGCCTTGTGGTCAGTTGCCATCAATACAGTTCTGGGCGCTGGATTGTTTTTCTATCTGCATCAGACGCGCGGTCTGGGCTTTCCGGGCCTGGCAGTCGCCACCAGTGCGGCGGCATGGGTGAATGTGATCCTTCTGGTCGGCGGGCTGATACAGCGCGGCTGGTATTCACCAGGCCCAAGGCTGATTTCCCGTCTTGTCAGATCGCTTCTGGCGTCAGGCCTGATGGGCATCATGCTTTATTACGCGGTTGAAAATGCGGATGTCATCCGCGCTCACACCATTGACCGCAAGATCATCGTAACCCTCCTGATCATCTGTCTGGGCATGGTCGTCTATGGTCTGGCCGCGCTGGTGACAGGGGCCATTCGTCTCAGTGACATTAAAGGACTGGTGCGACGGCGCACAGTCGAGTAGAGACGCGCGCATGACACAGGAAACTACCACTTATTCTGGCCCCGAGCGCATTTTTTCCGGCGTTCAGCCGACAGGCAATCTCCACCTTGGGAATTACCTTGGCGCTCTGGTGAAATTCGTCGCCCTGCAAGAGCAGCATGACTGCATATTCTGCGTGGTGGACCAGCATTCTATCACGGTGACCCCGAACCACGGTCCAGGCGCTCTGAAAAATCAGACCCGGCAAATCGCCGCTGCATTTCTGGCGGCTGGTGTGGACCCGGAACGGGCGGTCATTTTCGTTCAGTCATCTGTACGCGCCCACACCGAACTCGCCTGGTATTTCAATTGTGTGGCCCGAATGGGCTGGCTTGAGCGCATGACGCAGTTCAAGGAAAAGGCGGGCAAGGACAAGGAACGGGCCAGCGTCGGTATCTTTGATTATCCAGTGCTGCAGGCTGCGGACATTCTGGCTTACAAGGCAACGCATGTGCCTGTGGGCGAAGATCAGAAGCAGCATCTTGAATTGTCGCGGGATATCGCAGACCGGTTTAACCGCGAATACGATGTTCCAGGATTTTTCCCCATGCCGGAACCGCTGATCCAGGGGCCGGGTGCGCGCATTATGAGCCTGAAAGACGGCACAAAGAAAATGTCGAAATCGGACCCGTCTGATCTTTCGCGCATCAACCTAACGGATGATGCGGATACGATGGCGAAGAAAATCAAGAAGGCCAAAACCGACTCCGAGCCTCTGCCCGGCGATATTGAAGGTCTGGCAGGCCGCCCTGAGGTGGACAACCTTGTCGGCATCTATGCTGCGCTCAAAGGCTGCAAGAACGAAGATGTTCTGGCCGAATATGGCGGTGAAGGCTTTGGCAAGTTCAAACCAGCCCTGGCCGAAGTGGTGGTTGAGAGCCTTGCGCCGGTCACCACCAGATACAAGGAATGGCTCGACCAGCCGGACGCGATCGATGCGGTGCTGGCAAAGGGTGCCGAAAAAGCGGCAGCCATTGCCAACCCTGTCATAGACGAAGTCCGTGAAATCATTGGATTTTGGAAAGCTGGTTGACCTCAATTAATCCTGAGGCACATTGTGTGGCGCAGAGTTTGAAAGGTTTTCCGATGATTCGCACGATTATGCTGACCGCCGCTTTGACGACGCTTGCAGCCTGTGGAGGCAAGGAAACTCCGCCTGCGAATCCGGAATCCAATGTAGCAGATACGCCGGCCAGTTCGGAGGCGAGCGAGCTTTTCGCCATTGAAGATGCATGGGTTCGCTTGCCACTGGATGGTAAATCCATGACGGCCGCCTATTTCACGCTGAACACGATGACTGACGCGCCAGCGACCATCATCAGCGTGACAACGCCAAACGCCGAGACTGCAGAGCTGCACACGCATATTCTGGAAGGCACGACGCTGGCCATGCGCAAAGTGGACGCTCTGGAAGTTCCGATTGGCGGATCTGCTGAACTGCGTCCGATGAGCGACCACATCATGCTGTTCGGGGTTCAGGAAGGCCTTAAGGAAGGCGATACCGTGACACTGGAGCTGACAATCCTGTCCGGCGGCGAGCCTGTGGTCATGACTGTTAACGCCCCGGTCAAGCCGCTGGGGTAAGCAAATCCGAGCTGGCCAGGCGGAATAACGGCCGGCGCTCTTGCTCAACTTTGATTTAGTCCTCACATCTGATTGTCGTTAAACACAGTCAGCCGGATACGAGTTGAACACCACCATGTCAGCCAATACAGATACTGGCGAATTCGACCCGGCCCAGACGAACACGCAGTCGTCTGGTCGAAGCGGGATTGTGTCTCGTCTCATCCTGCTGGCCGTGTTGCTGGTGATCGCGCTTGCCTACCCCATTGCCGTGGGGACGTCTCACACCGTTTCGAGCACGATCTCCTCCACCCTGCCGAACAAGGTGTGGGCTGACCGTCATATCGGCGCAAGTGTTGAGCTTCTGGAGAAAGAACAATTCATGGGCTGGGCCGCCGATCAGCCCGGCTGGCACCCTCAGTCGCGCCTGACAGCCATGCCAGCCTTTCAAACCGGTATCAGCGATGTGATTTCGGCCTTTGCTGGCCACAGGGCGCAATTTCAGGACAGCGAACAGCGCGACAGTGATTTATGGCACGCGCACACCCTTTTACAATCGGTTGATGGTCAGGGCGCTGATGACCGGGTTTATGCCGCCATAGAAGCGCTGAGCCGTTTTGATGGCCGGAAAGCCCGGGCCCTGCTGGATGATGGGTCACGGACTGACTTGCTGACAGGTGATGTCAGCCTCTTTCTGGCTGAAACCACTGATATTCTCGACAGGCTGGAGGCATTGGCGGCAGCCGAGTCGCGCGGCGTCTTCAATCGGGAAACCGTGCACGTTTACTATCATGCCAAAGGCAAGCTCTATGCGATGGGTTCCATTCTCGGCGCGACGGACGCATCCGCACCGGAGGTTGATGGACTGCCTGAAGCTCTTGCAACGGCACAAGCCGCCTTTGAGCGCGCCATCTCCGAAACGCCGCTGACGGTATCTAATCCACAACCCGGCGGTTTCTCGTTCGGCGGCAATGATGTGATGGTTCTGGCATTTCTGACCGGTCAGGTACGGGACGAACTGGCCAGCCTTCTGAAGATTCTTGAATCACAAGCCGGTGTGAATGTGGGTTAATCATTGAATTTGCGTTCATTGCGGGCCATTTTCCGCGGTGAAGAGGAGCAAATCATGTTCATCCAGACTGAAGCGACACCTAACCCCGATACGCTGAAATTCCTGCCGGGTCGGGATGTCCTTGGAACCGGCGTCCGAGATTTCGAGAACGCCGAAGCCGCAGAAGCCTCGCCTCTGGCCATGGGTCTGTTCGACCTTCAGGGCGTTTCGCGCGTTTTCCTGGGCGCTGATTTTGTCGCGATCACCAAATCCCCGGATTCGGACTGGAAGCACGTTAAGCCAATGGCTCTGGCCGCCATCATGGATCATTTCATGGCAGGCATACCCGTATTGCGCGATGACGGCGAAAAGGAAAAGACCGAGGAAATCGTCTATGAAGGCGACGCCGCCGAGATCGTGTCCGAAATTCGTGAGCTGATCGAAACCCGCGTTCGTCCAGCCGTAGCCCAGGATGGCGGAGATATCGTATTCAACCGGTTTTACCCGGACACAGGGCTCGTAACCCTCCATATGCGCGGTGCCTGCGCCGGTTGCCCGTCATCAACGATGACGCTGAAACAGGGCATTGAAAACATGCTGCGCCATTATGTGCCCGAAGTGACCGCCGTCGAAGCGGTTGAGTGACATTTTTATACCAAAAAGGATTACGTTCATGCCTCAACCGTTGCCCGAGAAAGCGCATGCGCAGTTGTTTACCGATGCCCGCACCCAGAACTGGTTTCTGGAAGAAGGCGTTCCGGAAAAACTGATCCGTGATACGTATGATCTGATGAAGTTTGGCCCGACCAGCGCCAATTGCAGCCCGGCCCGGTTCATTTTCGTCATGTCAGATGAGGCAAAGAAGCGGCTGAACCCTCTGTTGATGGAAGGCAATCAGGCCAAGTCCATGTCTGCGCCCTGCACAGTGATCATTGCGCATGACCTTGAGTTCCATGAGAAGATCCCTGAGCTGTTCCCGCACAATCCCGGCGCAAAAGAATGGTTTGCCGAGCCGCAAATGCGCGCTGAAACCGCCTTCCGGAACGGCACACTACAAGGTGCTTATTTCATGCTGGCCGCGCGAGCCATGGGGCTCGATTGCGGTCCGATGAGCGGCTTTGACCGGGTGGCCGTCGATAAGGAATTTCTGCGAACCGACGCAGAGAGCGAGAACTGGACGGCAAACTTCCTCTGCAATATCGGCTATGGCTCCGGCAAGGATGTGTTCGAGCGGTCTCCGCGTCTCGCCTTTGATGATGCGTGCAAGATCGTCTGATCCATGCTGACGCTCGGCATTCATTGCGCTGGCGCCTATTGTGACGTCGCACTGGCCGATGAGACCGGCAGTGTGGGCGTCATGCGCGAGGCAATGAAACGAGGCCATGACCAGAAACTAGCGGGTCTGACCGCCGATTTGCTGACTTCAAAATCTGTCAGAATGTCAGATATCGAGCGTTTTGCCGTCTGTGTCGGCCCGGGCAGCTTTACTGGCATCCGCGTCGGCGTCGCGTTTGCGCGCGGTCTGGCGCTGGCAGGCGGCACGAGCGCGATCGGCGTGACAAGTCTCGAGGCGATGCTTCCAGCCGCCAAAGCCCAACCGGCTATCGCCTTTCTGCCCGCGAAACAGCGTCCACCTGACCTCTCTTTCTGGGTGCAGGGACTGGGCACAGACTTGTTCTCCGAGCCTGTAGAGCTTTCTGAATCGGACCTCAACAACACCATTCCGCCGGATGCTCTGCTGGTCGTCCCGGCTGATATACATACCGTTCTTGAGGACTACCTGCCCGGCGAACGAAATATTCAGAACGCGGAATCGTCCGCGGCAAACGTTGCGTCTCTTGCAGCTAGCCTGCCAGCCGGACCTCATCGCAATGCGAATCCACTCTATGTCAGGGCACCAGATGCCATCCCCGCCAAACCCATTGCCACAATCCTTTCAGATTGATCGGCTGGGGCGTGAACACGCCGCGGCCATCGCCGAGCTGCATCAGAAGTGTTTTTTTTCCGATGGTTGGTCGGTCCAATCGGTGGAGGAGACGTTCGACAATCTTGCTGGCGTCGCTTTTGGAATCTGGCAATCAGACACGCTGATTGGTTTTGCGATCATTACCATCTGTCTTGATGAAGCAGAGCTTGTCTCCATCGCCACCAACGCCGCTTTGCGCGGCCAGGGCATTGGCCGGAAACTGCTCGATCGCGCGGTTGAGCATTGCCGGGCCGAGGCGCTTAACCGGCTGATGCTTGAGGTTGCAGCCGACAACGACCCAGCCCTAGCGCTCTACCGGAATGCCGGATTTGAGACCGACGGGACCCGACCGCGCTATTATCGCCGGAAAAATGCACCAGATATGGATGCTGTCCTAATGTCTTTGGCCTTATAAGGCGCTTCGCTGCTGGACCTTTGGGACAGTTACCGGCATATCATATGTTGAGTATTCAACTGAGGTATTCTGATGAGTCGAATCGAAAAACTCTGCCAGGAACACGGGCTCCGTCTGACTGAACAGCGGCGCGTCATTGCGCGTATTCTGTCGGAAGCCGATGACCATCCGGATGCCGAGGAGCTTCATCGCCGGGCCACAGCCGTGGACAACAACATCTCGCTGGCGACCGTGTATCGTACGGTGAAGCTGTTTGAGGAATCCGGAATCATTGAACGGCACGACTTCCGCGATGGCCGTTCACGCTTTGAAGAAGCCACGGAAGACCATCATGATCACCTGATTGATGTACGGTCTGGCGACGTCATCGAATTCGTGAATGAAGAGATTGAACGGCTGCAAGTTGAGATCGCGCGAAAACTGGGTTACAAGCTCGTCGATCACCGGCTGGAACTCTATGGCGTTCCGCTGGAAGACGACGAGAAATCCTGAAATCTGCGAGAGACAATGACCGCGGCGAGCAAACGCCTCTACATCAAGACTTATGGCTGCCAGATGAACGTCTATGATTCCGAAAGGATGAAGGACGTGCTGGCGCCGCTTGGCTATACCAGCGTCGATGCACCGGACGAGGCTGACCTCGTCCTGCTGAACACCTGCCACATTCGTGAGAAAGCGACCGAGAAAGTCTTTTCCGAGCTGGGACAGCTGAAACGACTGAAGCAGTCTTCAGGCGGCAAGATGATGATTGGCGTCACCGGTTGCGTGGCCCAGGCCGAAGGCGAAGAGATCATGCGTCGCCAACCGGCCGTGGACATCGTTCTGGGCCCGCAGGCTTATCACAAGCTGCCGGAAATGATTGCACGGGTTCACCGGGCTGCCGATGAGCGCCTGGAAACTGATTTCGACGTCGAGGAAAAGTTCGATGCCCTGCCAACTGACCGGCAAGTGGACGGCCCGACGGCCTTTCTCTCCGTTCAGGAAGGATGCGACAAATTCTGTTCGTTCTGCGTTGTGCCCTATACGCGCGGCGCTGAATTCTCACGTCCTGTGGACGCCATTGTCTCCGAGGCCCGCGCTCTGGTTCAGAAGGGCGTCTGCGAGATCAATCTGCTGGGTCAGAATGTGAACGCGTTTCACGGCCCGGCTCCGCGCCTTGAGGGGGGAGATGACTGGACGCTGGCACAGCTGATCCGCCATCTGGCCAAAATTGACGGGCTTGAGCGTATTCGCTTCACCACATCCCATCCGCGCGACATGGATGATGATCTGATTGAGGCGTTCGGCGATACGCCGAAGCTGATGCCTTATCTGCATTTACCGGTACAGGCCGGGTCTGACTCCATTCTGAAGGCAATGAATCGCGGTCATACCGCCGAGCGCTATATCGACATTATTGATCGCCTGCGCGCTGTGCGGCCCGATATGGCTGTAACGTCTGATTTCATTGTCGGCTTCCCGGGCGAGCGTGATGAAGACTTCGACGCAACTATGGCGCTCGTTGAACGGATCGATTACGCCGCCGCCTATTCGTTCAAATATTCACGCCGTCCCGGCACACCGGCCTCAGATATGTTCGCGCAAGTTGCCGAAGACGTAAAAGACGAGCGTCTGCAAAGGCTTCAGGCACTGATCCGTGAACAGCAGACCCGGTTTAACCAGCAACAGGTTGGTCGCACCCTGCCCGTGCTCGTAACGGGAACAGGTCGTAATCCTGGGCAACTGGCCGGACGAACCCCTTATCTGCAAGCGACGCATTTCGATGCGCCGTCTGACATTGTGGGTCAGATCGTCAATGTAACCATGGAAACAGCGACACTGAATTCTGTTGGTGGCCGCCTTGAAAAGCAGACGGAGGCGGCAGTTTGAGCCTGCGTCCCAAGTCACCGGGTGCCCCGGTCAGCCGGATATTTTCCGTTTCGAGTTCAGATCTGCTCCATACGCTTTGCGGACCTCATCAAAAGAATCTTGAGCGGCTGGAACAACGGTTCGAGGATTTCTCGCTGCGCGCTGAAAGCCAGGGTGGCGGCATCATGCTGTTCGGCGCGGCGCAGGGCGTTTCCTATGCTGAAGCCGCTTTGAGCAATTACCTCTCGTCGCTGCAATCAGGTGGTGAAGCGGGCGACGTGCCATTCGAGAACGCCATAAACATGGCGCTTTCGACAACACGGCGCTCAGGCGGCCCGCTGAAAGGGCTTCGCACCAGCATTGAAGCGCAGACCGCCGGTCAGACCGCCTATCTGGCTGCCTTGCGGGACGAGCAAAACGGGCTGGTGTTCGGCGTTGGGCCGGCGGGCACTGGTAAGACTTTCCTTGCGGTTGCCGTGGGCGCGTCAGACCTCGCGACCGGTAAGTATGA
Organism: uncultured Hyphomonadaceae bacterium; assembly: GCA_964342455.1. GTDB lineage: Bacteria > Pseudomonadota > Alphaproteobacteria > Caulobacterales > Hyphomonadaceae > Ponticaulis. The sequence continues at coordinate 88,244 of CAYFGB010000006.1, read as the reverse complement.
CCGTCTGATCGTGGCCCGCCCCGCTGTTGAAGCGGGCGAAAAGCTCGGCTTTCTCCCAGGCGACCTTGAAGAGAAGGTCGATCCCTACATGCTGCCCATCTGGGACTCCCTGCGCGAACTGTTCGGGCAGGACCAGATGGAGCGTCGGCGGGCACGCGGAGAAATCGAAGTCGCACCCCTGGCCTTCATGCGGGGCCGGACGCTGAAGAACGCGTTCGTGATTGTGGACGAAGCCCAGAACGCGACCATTCCGCAGATGAAGATGGTGTTGACCCGTCTTGGCCGGAATTCGCGAATGGTGGTGACGGGCGACCCGAGCCAGGTCGACTTGCCAAACCGCCAGCCATCAGGCCTCGCCCATGCGCTGAATATTCTGCGTTCCGTGCCTGGTGTGTCGCAAATGCGGCTTTCGGGCAGTGATGTTGTTCGCCATGACCTGGTCTCGCGGATCGTTGACGCCTATGACCGTCACGAAAATTCCAGCAAGGATGACGGTTTGTCGGATGGCGGATGACGTCAGTATTGATATCCGGATCAATGATCCGGCATGGAATGCCTGGCCGGACGATCTGACAGGGTTTGTCGGATCTGTTATCGATACCGCGAAACGCTACACAAAGTCGGGCCAGTTTGACCTTCTTCTGACGAATGACGAGGAAATTCGGGTTCTGAACCGGGATTGGCGCGACAAGGACAAACCCACAGATGTGCTGTCCTTTCCGTCAGACGACATTGCTTTTGATGCCGGCTTTCTCGGCGATATCGCGATCAGCCATGGGGTATTGGCCCGGGATGCAGAAGAAATGGGAAAAACGCTGAAAGCGCATTTTTCTCATCTTCTTGTTCACGGATACCTTCACCTTTTGGGGTATGATCACCACACTGATGATGAGGCCGCCGAGATGGAGGGCCTTGAACGGAAAATTCTTGCAGACCTTGGGTTACCTGACCCATATTCTGTCGAGATATCGAAATGAGGGTTTAGTCCAGGTGGACACAACAGATGCGCCCGCGGGGCAGAGTATATTCAGCCGTTTGACCTCCGCCTTGTCACGAGGCAGCAACGGCGAAGATGCAGACCCGTTTCCTTCGGGTGAAACCGCAACACCTTCTCAGACCGAGATCCGGCTACGTATTAACGAGTTCGAGCGTCTTCGTGTCGATGACGTCATGATTCCGCGTGCGGAAATCGTTGCTGTTGAAGAGGCGACCAGCCTTTCCGGGCTGGTCCAGCTATTCGCAGACACCACACATTCTCGCCTGCCAATCTATCGTGAGACACTCGACGATCCGGTCGGCCTTGTTCACATCAAGGACCTCGTCAGCGTCCTGGCCGCTCAGGCGAGTGGCGAGGACACCGACACTGAGCGTCCGCTAAAGGATATGCGTCGCGAGCTGCTCTATGTACCGCCAAGCATGCGCCTTCCTGACCTGATGCTGAAAATGCAATCCACGCGTATGCATCTGGCGCTCGTCGTTGATGAATACGGCGGAACAGATGGCCTTGTCTCACTAGAGGATTTGGTTGAGCAAATCGTCGGTGAGATCGAAGACGAGCATGACGACGACGTTCCCTATGTAACCGCTCGCGGTCGGGGCATCTGGGATGTGGATGCGCGCGCCGAGATTGATGAATTCAATGATGAAGCCGGTTTTGATATGTCTTTGCCGGAATATGAAGACGAAATCGATACGCTTGGCGGTGTTGCATTCGCGATTGTTGGACGCGTACCCCAGCGCGGCGAGATCATTCGTCACCCCACAGGCGTGGATATGGAAATCCTGGAAGCTGACACCCGGCGAATAAAGCGCATTCGCATGCGTTGCCCGGTTGATCGATAGGACAGCATGCGCGATTCAGGGTATCGTCTGATACGAACTGACGCGGATTATCATATTGTCACAAGCTTCCAGCCTTTCCCTCGGCACTCTTCACAACCGGATTGCCCGGCTTAGTCCCTTGCGGGCCAGCCTGCTGGCACTTGTTTGCGGCGTGATCACGCTTTTTGCCTTCGCGCCTTTTCACATCTGGCCGGTCTATATCGTATCTCTGAGCCTGCTTGTCTGGCTGGTAGACGGCGCGAGAGTACAGACGCGCTGGCGACTGGCCGTATTTCTTCGCGGCTGGTTTTTCGGGTTTGGGTTTACGCTGGCCAGCATGCACTGGACGACCTCCCCCTTTCTGGTGGAGCCGGAGCAGCATCTGATCTTCATCTGGATGCCGCTTATTCTACTGCCCGCCGGGCTGGGTCTGTTTTTTGGTGGCGCCACATTGCTGGCAGGCTATTTCTGGTCCCGTACCGGCGGCCGTATTTTCATGCTGGTCGCCAGTCTGACTCTATTCGAATACCTGCGCGGCGTTGTGTTTGGCGGTTTTCCGTGGAACTGGGCCGGAACCATCTGGGTGCCAGGCGCACCGCTTTCACAGATTGCCTCGCTGATCGGTGTTCTCGGGCTGTCATCGCTGACCATGCTGTTGGCGGCCTCTCCGGCGGCGCTCGGTGATTTTCGACCGAATGGCGGCGTTCTGGGCCGGATTTTTCCGGTTTTCCTTTCCGTTATTCTGTTCGGGCTTGGCTGGGGCTGGGGCTCACAACGTCTGGCAAACACGTCGGAAGGGGACACAATATCCGCCCGTCTTGTCGATGTTGGCGTATCGCAGACAGATAAATATCCAGCTGGTCAGGATGCGAGGCGACAGGCGGCCAGCGACATCCTGGTCGCTTATCTGCAGGCGATGGGAGATGACTTCCCGGATGAGCCGCGACTGGTAATCTGGCCTGAGGGTGCGCTGCCTGTGCCCTTGTTGCAGGACCCGAATGCACTTGATGCCGTATCACACCGGCTGGGCGACCGGACGCTGATCGCTGGTACGGTGCGCATTGATCGATATGCCCAGCCAAGGCCGGAATATTATAACAGCCTGGCCATTCTGACAGAAAGCTCCAGCCTGCGGGGCGCCCGTGCGATCTATGACAAGCACAGGCTGGTCCCGTTTGGCGAGCTGGCTGCGGCCGATTTTATTCCCTTCGGTCACACCATTAGCAGCTGGTTGCCGTCAGCAATGCAGCAACAGGCCTCATCCGGATTCAAACCCGGAACCCCGCCGACGCCGATGGCATTACCGTCTGGCGAGCAGTTTCTACCATTGATCTGTTACGAGGCGTTGTTTCCTGATCTGGTAATGCGCAATGCTGGAGATAGCGATTTTCTGGTGAATATCTCGATCGACAGCTGGTTTGGAGGTGCCATTGGTCCAAAACAGCACTTTGTAAATGCCAGCTATCGCGCAATCGAAAGCGGGCGACCTATGCTTCGCGTGGCCAATCTGGGCAAGACAGCTGCTGTTGACGGATTTGGACGCGAAATCATATCCAATGTAAACAGCTACACAACGAACGGTTGGCCAGTTATAGTTAAAGACGTGTCTATGGAAATCCAAAGAGTAAATACAACTTATAGTCGTTTTTATTCATACTTTCATTGGATCATCATTTCGACACTCTGCCTTGTAAGTCTTTGGTATTATAGATTATTAGTCAAAGCCAGTTGACTTTACGTCAGAAAACAATCAGACAAACCGTTTCGTAGATTTGGGCGCGGAAAGAATGTCAGAAAATAAATTACCTAATATCATAGACAAACACGTTGGACGTCGCATTCGCTGGCGTCGAAGAGAACTCAAGTTGAGCCAGGAAAAACTTGGTGAAATGCTTGGACTTACCTTTCAACAAGTACAGAAGTACGAAAAAGGCGTAAATCGGATCTCTGCTGGCCGGCTATTTGAAGTTGGTAAAGTACTGGATGTCGGCATCAACTATTTCTACCAGGGTGTGGAAGAAGTTGGCGATCTGGCTGCTATTGGACTTCAGGAAGACAATGAAGATTCCGATCTGGCTGGCATGATCGATGCGAACGCCATTGATCTTGTGACTGCGTTTCAAAGCATTCCGGATCCACGTTTGCGCAAGTCTCTGCTTGACGCCGTTAAGGCCGCAGCAGAATCTTTCGCCCGGAACGCGAACTTCCGTGAAGAAGAGGAAGTCTGACCGCTTCAGACGATTTTTCAACACAAAGCTTGCAAACGCCCCCTACGGTTTCATAACCATAGGGGCGTTTTTCGTTTTAGGCAGCCATAGGAGACCTGATTGACCCGATCCTCTTATACCTTCACCAGTGAAAGTGTTTCAGAAGGACATCCCGATAAGGTGTGTGACCGGATTTCTGACTCCATTCTCGATCTCTATTTGTCGAAAGATCCGGTTGCTCGCGTAGCCTGTGAAACACTGGCAACCACCGATCGTATTGTGCTGGCGGGCGAGGTTCGAAGCAGCGCCGACATCTCTGATGATGACATCAATAACACTGTGCGCGCCGCGATCCGGGAAATCGGTTATGAGCAAAACCACTTCCACTGGCAAACGGTGGAGATCACAAACCTTCTGCACGAGCAGTCCGTAGATATTGCGCAGGGCGTAGATGAAGGTAGCGGCACTTATGCCGAAGAAGGCGCAGGCGATCAGGGCATCATGTTCGGGTTTGCAACCGACGAAACGCCTGAATTGATGCCAGCTCCGCTTTATTACGCGCAGGCCATTCTTCAGGAACTGGCCCGGATGCGTAAATCCGGCGAGGAGCCGCGCCTCCAGCCTGATGCGAAAAGCCAGGTTTCACTGAAATACGAACACGGAAAGCCGGTTGGCGCGACCTGCGTTGTTGTCTCAACCCAGCATACCGACGGCACCAGCCTGGAAGAGGTTCGCAATATTGTAGCACCTGTCGTCAAGCGCATCCTGCCGGATGGCTGGATGCCACCGGAAGACGAATTCTACATCAACCCGACCGGCAAATTCGTAATCGGCGGGCCGGACGGTGATGCGGGCCTGACGGGGCGCAAGATCATTGTCGATACCTATGGCGGTGCAGCGCCACATGGCGGCGGCGCGTTTTCTGGCAAAGACCCGACCAAAGTTGACCGTTCGGCGGCCTATGCCACCCGGCATCTGGCGAAGAATGTCGTAGCGGCGGGCCTCGCGAAGAAATGCCTGATTCAAGTCTCCTACGCGATTGGTGTTGCCAAGCCGCTGTCGATTTTTGTCGATACGTTCGGAACGGCAACGGTTGATGAAGAAAAGATCGAGGCGGCTCTGCGCACAGTGGATATGACCCCGAAAGGCATTCGTACACGCCTGGCGTTGAACAATCCGATCTATGCCCGCACCGCAGCCTATGGCCATTTTGGCCGGACGCCGGACGCTGAGGGTGGTTTCTCCTGGGAACAGACTGACCTTGTTGATCAGCTGAAAGCAGCAGTTTAACCCGGGTTTCAATGAGCAAGACCGACGCTGTCAGGCGAGAAATCAGGACATTTGGTCGTCGCGATGGACGGCCTTTGTCAAAACGTCAGCAGCATCTGGTTGATGAGCTGTTACCAATAGTAAGTGTGCCGACCGATGGTCGGCCACTCACATCCGAAAGCCTGTTCGGCAAGGCCTGCCCCGTATGGCTTGAAATCGGCTTTGGTGGCGGAGAGCATCTGATCCGCCGCGCGAGAGCCAATCCGGATATTGGCCTGATCGGGGCAGAACCCTTTATAGACGGCGTTGCCAAAGCGCTGACAGGCATTGACGAACATAGCCTTCAAAATGTTCGCCTTCACGCAGATGATATTCGCGAAATCCTGCCGCATATGCCGCCTGGAACGATTGACCGGGCCTTTATCCTGTTTCCTGATCCCTGGCCCAAACGCCGACAGCAGAAGCGTCGGCTGATACAGCCTCAGTTTCTTGATGAACTGGCCGCCGTGATGGCACCAGGCGCACCATTGCGGTTTGCAACGGATGTCGCCAGCTATGCTGATGAAGCGTTAGCGCGGTTTCTGGCCCACCCGGCCTTTGATTGGACGGCTGAATGCGAGGCTGACTGGAACACCCAGCCCGAAGACCATGAAGCAACACGCTATCAGCTGAAAAAGCTTGGTGATTGCGCGCCTGTATGGCTTGAATTGGTCAGGGTCTGATTTCCGGTCAGGCCACATTCTGGTAGGGAGACCGCCATGTTTGCTGATCTTCAGATGACTGCGACCAATCTCGCCGTCCTGCTTTGTGGTTTTGCGGCGGGCGGCAGCTGGGTCAGTCTTGTGATCGTACCCAATGAAGCCTTCGATAATATGGATTATACCCGCGCTGATCGACACATTCGCTATGTTCTGAAGACGGCCTCCACCTTCATTGCCGGGGCATTGATGGCTGCCTCAGCTCTGGCCGTGCTTGGCGGTGCGTTTGGTGCGGGCGCTGTGTCTGCACTGGCGGCGTTTGGATTTTTCACCAATCGATGGACACTTTCAAAACGCGCCAGCCCATCTGCCCCACCTGGAACCCGACAGAAGAAAAAGAGCCAGCGCATTGTCGCGATCGCCTTGTCGCTGATGTTCGGACTGGCAGCCATTGCCGCCGGCATTATGGCCGTCTTCCGCATATAGGATTACTGGGCGACCCACCCGCCATCCATCTGCATCAGTGACCCGTTGATCTGAGATGCATCTTCCGAACAGAGGAAAAGCGCCATCCCAGCGACCTGCTCGGCGGTTACGAACTCCTTCGTTGGCTGTGCCGCCAGAAGGACGTTCTTCTTTACCTCCTCTTCTGAAATGCCGCGGGATTTGGCCGTATCTGCGATCTGGTTTTCCACCAGTGGCGTGGAGACATAACCCGGGCAGATCGCGTTACAACGCACCCCATGTTCCGCGCCTTCAAGCGCGACCACCTTGGTCAGACCGGCAATACCATGCTTGGCCGCCACATAAGCTGACTTGAACGGAGATGCCACCAGCGCATGAGCGGAGGCGGTGTTGATGATCCGTCCCCAGCCCCGTTCTTTCATATCGGGCATGGCATGACGGATGGTATGGAAGCTGGACGTCAGATTCAGCGCGATGATCAGATCCCATTTTTCGGGCGGGAAATCCTCGACCGGAGACACATGCTGAACCCCGGCGTTGTTGACCAGAACATCAATCGGGCCGAGTCCGGATTTGATGTCAGCCATCATTTTACCGATAGCGGTCGCATTCGTGAGGTCTGTTCCATGATAAACAGCCCGGACGCCATAGTCTGTCTCCAGAGACGCGCGAAACGCTTCGATTTCGTCTGCATCACCGAAGCCATTGATCGCGAGATTCGCGCCAGATTCTGCGAAGCGAATGGCAATGGCTTTGCCGATTCCGCTCGTTGATCCCGTTACGAGAACGGTTTTGCCTTTCAGCATGCAAATCTCTCCAGTTTCAAGCTGTTTTGGGTCTTGCTTGACGTGCTCAGAACGCCTCTATTACGCGCAGTTAAACAAGTATGGGGTTCAGTATGGAAGCCGCAATCAACTCTTTTGCGCATGGATTCGACGATTTTCTGATAAGCACGATCGTCGCCGCGCTTCTGCTGCTCGGCTCCATTACCGTCTACGTTGTTTTGACCCCGATGAAGGAACTTGACCTTGTAAGAAAAGGGAATGCCTCGGCAGGGCTGGCTCTGGCAGGTGTGATCATCGGCCTCGCGATTCCCACCGCCTCGGCACTGGCGTTCAGTGTTTCCATTTTCGATCAGATCATCTGGGGTGTTGTTGCCCTACTGCTTCAGCTCCTGTCCTTCCGCATTGTTGACCTGCTGTTAAAGGATCTCCCGAAGCGCATTGAAGATGAGGAGGCAGGCGCGGCCATTCTTCTGATCGCCGTCAAGATTTCCGTCGCGCTGATCATCGGTGCAGCCCTCTGGCCTGCCACAGCCCCGACCGCCTTCTCATAGGACCTTGCAGCGTTGCGTATTCCAGACTGGCTGATTTACACCGTCGTACTTGTCGGCATCGTCTATTCCCTGCTCTCGAGTTCGGAAACGCATGATGCACCGCCAGCCCCGCCCATACCCATTGAAGACGCCGGAGCCATTCTTCCTGCACCATCTCTGTTCGATGAAGAAGTTCTTGTGGAAATGGAGCTCCATCCCGGCGCAGCCACAGGAACAGCCTTTGCCGTCGGACCGCAGGGAAACTGGCTGACAGCCCGGCACGTTGTGGATGGTTGCTCTGATCTCGCGATCGCGACCGGACGCAACAAGGTCGTCCCGGTTCTGGACTATGTGATAAATCGAGATGCCGATCTGGCTCTTCTCAAGACAGATGGCGGGCCTGAATCCTCCGTGTTTGATTTCGAAACCCCGTTGCGGGTTGGCCAGCCCGGATATCATTTTGGCTATCCGCAAGCGCAACCGGGCGAAGTCACGAGCCGTCTGCTCTCTCGCTCTCGCCTTGTGACACGCGGGCGATATCTGAATACCGAGCCGGTACTCGCCTGGGCAGAGGCCGGCCGCACACAGGGGCTATCTGGTACGCTGGGCGGTATTAGTGGTGGGCCGGTTTACGATTCCGACGGCGAAGTCATTGGTGTGACCGTCGCTGAAAGCCAGCGACGCGGTCGAATCTACACAACAGCGCCGCGCTCCATCACCAGTTTTCTGCCGGAAATCACCGAAATGGACTTCAGCTCCGCACCGACCCGGGCGCTGTCGCCAGATAATTACGGTGGAGAGGCTGACAGATTGCGCAGAAACCTTACAATTGTTCCGGTTATATGCCGGGAGAGAGACTGATGAACCGGAATTTTGCAGACAGGCTGATGGAAAAGGTCCGGCTCTATGGACCACTTTGCGTCGGTATTGACCCTCACCCACACCTGTTTCCACAATTGTTCGGAACGCCGGGCGCAGGGCGGATTGCCGTCTGGGCCGATGGCATCATCGAGGCCGCTGCCAATCATGTGGCTGCCATCAAACCGCAGGCAGCCTTCTTTGAAATGTGGGGCAGCCCGGGCATGGCTGCGCTGGAACACGTTTGTAAAACAGCGCGCGACGCCGGACTCATTGTCATCCTTGATGCCAAGCGCGGAGATATCGGATCGACCGCCAGGGGCTATGCGAATGCCTATCTCGGAGAGAATGCTGCATTGCCTTGCGATGTGCTGACGGTGAACCCGTTCATGGGTCTGGAGACCGTCGATCCATTTCTGGAGACTGCCAGCACGACAGGTCGCGGCGTCGCCGTTCTGACACGAACCTCTAACCCGGGTGCCGCAGATATTGAAGAAAAAGTCGTCGATGGTGAGCCGATATACCTCACTCTGGCCAAGGCCCTTCATGCACGCGGTAAAGCGCTGAAAGGACAACAGACAGGTTGGTCAGGACTGATGCTGGTCGCCGGGGCGACAGCACCTTCCGAAGCTCGGGCCATTCGGGAGGCAGCGCCTGATAATCTGCTTCTGGTGCCGGGCTATGGCGCTCAGGGTGCAAGTGCCGATGAAGCGGTCGCCGGGTTTGTAAGAGGTCCTGATGGTGTGCTGGAGGGCGGCGTTGTTAACGCGTCACGCTCGGTGACGTTTCCCGAGGCCGCACAGCGCGCAACAACGGTTACAGACTGGCAAAATGCCATTCGGGAAGCCATATTGCGGACACAGGACGATCTGAACCGGGCGGTGAAGCGCGGTTAAACCGGAAACGAGGCATGTATGCGATTTGTCATTCTGATTACGACCGCTCTTGCCCTCTTTCTGATCGTGTTTCTGGTCTATCGCCTGATCCGGGATATGCGTCCCAGAAAACCTCAGCTGAAACCGCTGCCGGAGCCACCGACATCACCAGAAGTGCTTCTGGCCAATCTCAGAAGACGGCAGGAGGCGCGAAGCCCGAGCGACGAGCTGGTCACGGATCCACGCGAGGCGGCAACCATTCTTATGCTGGAAATGGCCCATGCCGGCGAGGCATTTGAGGGTCGTCATACATCTCGCATAGCGGCGATCATCAAGGATCAGTTCAATTTCACCAGCGATCAGGCTGAAGCTCTGATCGGCCATGCAGACTGGGCAAGCGAACCCAATCGCGGCGAGACCGAGCTCTGGGTCCGGCTCATTGCCCGGATCATGAAACGTGTTTCACCAAAGGAAATTATTGATCTGGATGGCATGCTGGAAGAGGTGAGCGAGATAGATGGCCTGCCGTCTCCGCGACAGATGGAACTGCTACAGCTCTACAGAAACCGGACCGGGATCAACGCGTGATACCCCAGTGTCTGGACCTCCGTCCAGGATTGAGTAATAACTCACTGATTGTTGGGGGAAATCCAAGTGCATATTATCTTGATGATATTGGGCGCTGCCGCCGCCATTGGCACGATCGTCTGGCGCATCCAGATGGCCGCTCATGCAGCACGTGAGGTAGGAGAGTTTGCAAAAACAGCTGCCAATCTCCCAAGACGGCTGGCCTTCAGGCGCAAGACCGGTAAGACCGGGTCTGACCTCATAGAAGACCCCAGAGAAGCTGCTGTCGTTCTGATGCTTGAAGTTGCCCGAGCGGGTGGAGACGTCAGCCGTGAGCAGAAATCAGTCATCTGTGAACAGATCACACGCCATTTCGGATTCTCTGATGCTGATGCAGAAGAGCTGGTTGTTCAGGCAGGTTGGGTCAGCCAGCCAGAGGCAGGCACCGACGCGTTGCTGCGCCGCATGTCCCGCCTGATTGCGAAATCTGTAACGTCAGAAGAGTTGTCAGAGCTTGATGCCATGCTCACAGCCGTTTCCGAAGCCGAGGGCGGACCGAGTGCGTATCAGGAAGAAATTCTCGAAAGCTTCCGTCGGCTGACGACGCCATAAGCCCCCGGCCTTAGCGCTATGGTCCACCAACGACGAGCTTGAACGGACGGATTTCAACCGTCTGGAACAGGCCCGCTTTCGCGTAAGGGTCCTGGGCCAGAAACGCTTCGAGCGCGGCCAGATTATCAGCCTTCACCACCAGCATAGAGCCCTTTGGACTTCCCGTTTCCTCATCCAGAAACGGCCCGGCAATCAATACCTGATCGGTATGATCTTCTATCCAGTCGAGATGGGCCGGGCGATTTGCCATGCGCAGTTCCAGTGAGCCCGGTTTGTCTGTTGCGAGAACGTGAAACTGCGTCATTACCAGCTCCCAATGTTTTCTGCGCTGGCCCAGGGCTCTTTCGGCGCAAGCGGTTCGCCCTTCTGCAGCAGCTCAACAGAGATGCCATCCGGTGTGCGGACAAATGCCATGCGCCCATCACGTGGGGGTCGATTGATCGTGACGCCCATATCCGCGAGCCGCTCAACCGCCTCATAGATATCGGCCACACGATAGGCCAGATGGCCAAAATTCCGACCGCCTTCATAGACTTCCGGATCCCAGTTATAGGTCAGCTCCACCATTGGCAGGCCGGTTGGAAAACCCGCGTCTGAATTGTCGACCCCTTCTCGTGTGGCGTCCTGAGGCGCGGCAAGAAAGCAAAGCGTGAAACGACCCTGTTCATTGTCGACACGGCGAAGTTCCGTCAGTCCCAGACCTTCGGTGAAGAATTTCACAGTCTCTTCAAGGTCTGACACGCGGATCATGGTGTGCAGATATTCAATGCTCATGCGATACATCCTGTGTTGGTTTGTCAGCCTGGCTCCGGAGTGCCCGATCCAGCATTTTCGACGCCCGCAGTCTTTTCCTTTTCCCATTCCTCATTGAAGGTTCCGGGACGAAACTGATGATATCGCCGCGCAAAAATTGCAGCCACCCCGACCAAAGCCACCATTGTGCCAACGGCGAGCGCAAACGAGTGCACCAGCTCGCCTTCCGTCATCCATCCCGGACGATTGGTCAGATAGTAAACACGCGCCCAGACCCAGGAGATTGCGATAATGCTGACAGGAATGGTGATGACCGCCGAAAGACAGGCCAGCCAGCGATAAACGCCGACCCTTGTACCATAGCTGCGCACATAAGCGCGTTCATACGGCTGGTAGGGTTCATTTGAGTGAAACTCATTCCGCCTCAGCGCCGCCGCATACATGGTTTGCGCTTCCTGGCGTGTGCGTTTGTGATTTAAAAAGATAATGATCGCCCAGACGATAAAAGCGACAGCGATGAAAATCGTGATGGGTCCCAACGGGCACTCCCTTTTCGTATTCAGACATGCCCCGGCTGGCTTCGATGACCAGCCTCCATGGCAAGCATGGCACGTTTGCGCCTTACGCCCCAATGATAATTATGTAAGCGACCGTCTGACGCCAAGGCCCGATGACAGGGAATAAACCAGGAAATCGGGTTTGCCCCGACCGCCGTGCCGGTTGCGCGGGCTGCTTTCGCATTACCAAGCTGATTTGCCAACTGACCATAGGTCCGGGTTTCGCCTACCGGTATATCAAGTAATGCCCGCCAGACCTGACGGCGAAATGGTGTCCCATAAAGCGCCAGCGGCACACTCGCGCCCGGTTCAAACACCTTATCGGCAAACCGCGCCGCAGCCTGATCATCGCGACGAATGATGGCGTTCGGATAGCGGGAGGTCAGGTCCAGAAAGGCTGCGTCTTCCTGTCTGCCCGTCTTCTGACCCGGACGTTCAGGCGTCTGTTGAAACTCGTCGATGAAGCCAAGCGCCGTCAGCCCTCTTTCAGAAAACAGAAAGACGCCGGTCCCGAATGGCGTTGGACCCTTTCCAATCGTCAAATCGACATTCCGACCACCTGATGCGGCCTCACCAGGGGTGAGCGCCTCATGAGCAATGAACAGATCGTGCAGCCTGGACGGCCCTGACGCCTCGATTTCACAGCTTGTTTCCAGGAGGCTCGCACCCTGACGCAGAAGATCGCCCGCCGTCGCGTGCGCAAAGACGGACTGAAACTGCTTTGGCGTCAGTCCGGCCCAACGGCTGAATTCACGATGAAAATGATAAGGCGAAATGCCGAACTGGGCAGCCAGCGTTTCCAGATCCGGACGCTCGCGCCATGTATCGCCCATATGTTCGAGCACGCGCGCCATTCGGTCATAAGCGACGCAGCGTTCATCCAGTGTCAGAATGTCAGGTGTATTTTCCATGCTCTGGAGTTTGCCCGATCTCCGGTCCATCCTCCACCCGATTCTTGCGCCCGTCAGGCTTCGCTCGGATAGCGTTCGCTTCGCGCGCGGGACAGAGCATCGCGCAAGGCATCGGCGAGGCTTTTCCGCTCATCAATCGTCAGGAAACGGCCAATCACATAAGCTTCCCCACGCGCAGCGAGAGTCAGCCAGCTATATGCCGTGAGTGGCTCTTCAAGCTCAACGCGGGTAAAGGCGGTTGGCAATTCAACATTCGATTCGCGGCCCTTGGGATTCATGTGATCCACGCGCAGATGATCGGCTGTCACGCGCACCCGCGTCCATTGCTTCTGATTCTGAAAACACATTCGGAAGGCCAGCCAGACAATCAGCGCATCAAGCGCCAGAAAGCCAACAATCGGAATCGCCCCGGCGGTCAGAAAAGCCAGGCTGGAAATCAGATTGATAAGAACGACAATCCCCATAACCAGCCCGAACGCAGCGCGCGAGAGGGATTGGTTGGGCCGAAGAACGGCATCAAAATAAACGATCCGGGCACTCGAATGGTCTGTCATCTTGCGGAAGATAGCCAAGTTTCGATACTTGCCTAGCCCCGGCCCCGAAATTCATGCATCCAGCCTGTCTCAAGGGTGGAGCAAGGCGACACAGCGCAAAATCGGATGTAACAAAAGCGGTCAGGATGTCAGATGGCTGAGAAAAAGACGAAAAAGACGGTTCGGCGGTTTTCAAAGCCGCGCGCGCATGAATTGTTCGCCCTCTTGGCCGAGGATCGGCCCGATCCACGCACCGAGCTGGACTTCGTAAATCCCTACACACTGGTTGTCGCCGTCGCCCTGTCCGCCCAGGCAACTGATGTCGGCGTCAACAAGGCAACGAAATCTCTCTTTGCGATTGCTGACAGTCCGGAAAAAATGCTGGCGCTGGGTGAAGAGGGTGTGGCCGAGCATATCAAGACGATTGGGCTTTGGCGCAACAAGGCCAAAAATGTCATCGCGCTCTCGAAAATGCTGATCGATGATTTTGACGGCCAGGTCCCGCAAACACGCGACGATCTGGTGAAACTGCCGGGCGTAGGCAGGAAAACGGCCAATGTGGTACTGAACGAAGCCTTTGGACAGCCCACCATAGCGGTGGACACCCATATTTTCCGTGTGTCCAACCGCACAGGACTGTCACCGGGCAAAACGCCGGATCAGGTGGAAGAAGGTCTTGAAAAGGTGGTGCCGGCGGAATTCAAGCGCGGTGCCCATCACTGGCTTATCCTCCACGGCCGGTATGTGTGTGTCGCTCGAAAACCAAAATGCTGGACCTGCGTGATCTCGCATTTGTGTAAATTCAAGGACAAGACGCCCGACCCGTCAGAGACCCCGGCAAAGCCAGCGAAATCTTCGCTGGGTCCGAAATCTGCCGGCGGTTAGGTTGAAACTCTGGAGAACGAGTCGCGTAGCGCCCCTTTGAGCGATTCCATGTCGAACGGCTTTTGCAGAACAACCGGATCGTTGAATTTGCGGGTCAGCGCAGCGGCGTCTCCGTATCCTGTCGCGAACGCAAAGGGCAATCCCAGCTCCACGACCTTCTGAGCAGCGCGTTCGCTTGTTTCATGACCCAGATTCACATCAAGCAGTGCGAACTGGAACTCACTATTATCCAGCTGTGACAGGGCTTCATCCACCGTAGAGACCGTAAGCACATCGGTGAACCCGACCTCTCGAAGCAGATCTTCTGCATCCAGCGCGATGATCATGTTATCTTCCAGCACAAGCGCCCGACCGGAATAATCTTCGGTGACGCCCGCATCATCAGATGCTTGCGCGCCGAAGCTGCCGCTGACCTGCCCCGTTATCACCGCATCAGAGAAGGTGACCACCCGCGCGGGGATCATGAAATCGGCCTCAAACCCGGTAAGCTCATAACGGATCCTGGCATCGCCCTTCAATTCATAGGGGATGGAGCGCTCAATGACGGTCGACCCAAAGCCGCGCCTTGTGGGCGCTTTGACAGGCGGTCCGCCGGATTCTCGCCAGTGAAGATGCAATGCGCCATCTGCGCCCTCTTCGAGAACGATGCTGATCAGGCCACCGGAATCGCTGAGCGAGCCGTATTTGGCCGAATTCGTCGTCAGCTCATGCAGGACAAGCGCCATGGTCGTGAAGGCGGCTGGTTCGACCAGAACTTCCGGGCCGGAAATACTGACCCGATCAGCCTTTTCACCCAGATACGCTTCAACTTCGGTCTGGATCAGCTCGCGAAGGGATGCCGGTTCCCAATTCTCCTGGGTGAGCTGGTCATGGGCCCGGCCAAGCGCATGGATACGGCCGCCGACAATATTGGTGAATTCAGAAACAGTTCGGGCTTCCGATCGCGATTGCGACACAAGACCCCGAATAAGGTTCAGAATGTTCCGGACGCGGTGGTTCAGCTCCGCAATGAGAAGGTCCTGACGTTCCTGAGACTGAAGCCGGTCACGGCTGGCCGCATCAGAAATGCGCAGCACGACTTCCAGAAGCGTGATGCGCAGGGACTCTGCCGCGGAAATCTCACCCGGTGACCAGGTCTGGGACGTTCCTTCGACCACCTGTTTCCAGGTTTCAAAACTTTTGCGCGGCGTCAGTCGGGCACCGTTCGGACCCAATGTAACAGGCTTTTCCGGATTGCCCGCCCAGCTGACTTCCTTCCGGATCTCACGACGGAACAACACAATGTAATCGCGCGGATTGCGGGAGATCGGCAAGGCCAGCAGACCCGCCGCCCGATCCTGAAACTGCTCTGCGGCCGGATAGGATTCGGCAATGTTTTCTGTTGCGTAGATCTGGCTGGTTGGCTGCGTGTTCAGGTGACGCGCCAGGCCTCGAAATTCCTCTTCGGATGGCGTGAATCCCGTTTTCTTGAACTGGTTTTCAGCCCAGATGGCGACGCCATCGCAATTGATCACCGATTTCAGCGCATCTGCGATCATTTCGAAGTTTTCCCAAAGGCCTTCGCCCTCAGCAAGCTGACCCATCAGCTGATCGTGCAGAACGCGCGCCTTGGTCGCTTCTATCTGTTCAGTGTCGGATTCGACCTGCTCTAGAACAAAGGAAAACATTTGCGCAAAAAGCTCAGCCGCCGCGCGAACATTGAATCCAAGGATTTTCGGTGAGTCATGATGACAGGCAAACAGGCCCCACAGCTTACCACGCTTCAGAATACTGATCGAAAGCGATGCCTTTACGCCCATATTCCGGAGGTATTCCAGATGAATGGGCGAGACGGCCCGGATGGTGCTAAGAGACAGGTCCAGCGGACCGCGGTCAACCGGCATTTCCGGAATGATGGGTGCAACCCTGTCATCGACATCGGAAATAATGCGGAGGAAATTCCGCCGATAAAGTTCCCGCGCCTGTTTCGGAATATCCGTCGAAGGATAGCGCAGGCCGAGGAAAGGCTCTTTTCCGGCCACAACGCTTTCTGCAATCACTTCGCCTGAATCATCCGGATGAAACTTGTACACCATGACGCGGTCAAAGCCGGTCAGCGCGCGAACATGCCTGGAGGCCGTCTGACAGAGCGAAGGAATATCCCTTTCCGCCTGAATGCGATCCACCATTGGCCGCACGACAGACAATTGGTCTGACGGGCCATTTTCATTTTCGGGCTGAAATTCAAGAACGATTGACTGGCCCGATCTGTAAAGCGTGACATCAAAACGGCGCGGATCATCGGGCAGAACCGTCAGGCCAAACACGCGATCGACCGTGTCATCGCCCTTGCTGACCAGCTGGAGCCGGGTTCGAACGGTATTGATGCATTCAGCTGTCAGATAGCGGTTCAGAGGCGAGCCAATCAGTTCATCCGCCTGAAGTCCCAGATGATCGGATACATTTACAGATGCCTGACGGATCAGCCAGTCGCTGGACACGGCAATCAGGCAGCCGAAGCTTTGAACATGCCCGAGAATGTGGATGGGTTCACGATCACAGTTTGTGAGATCGATGTTTTCAGAATAGGGCGTGCTCATAGGGTGTCGTGTCTTGTTGTCGTCTATTGGCCGCCATTTCAAAAACACCGAAAGTTTTTCGGGCTCCGTCAAGAATGGCCAGTTTGTCTTCTTCCCATCGACCGGTTTCAAAATCCGAAAGCATGCGTTTCCAAACGCTGCCGAGATGAGAATTGGCCAAATAGTTTGTGGATTTTTTCAGGACCGGATCTGTCTGTTCAGACACACTCCGAAGCAGCAGACTGGCGCCCAAATGCGATCCAGCAAGCACGTATGATACACCCACAGGGTGGGCGTCAATCGTCTCAGGGTCATCAATGTCAGTTGATTTTTCACCTAATATTTCAAGGTCGTGATCAATGTCATCAAGAAGCGACTCAACTTTAACCTCAAAGGGGTTTTGACGTTCGAAAACAGGACGAACGACCAATAAAGCCTGTCGATGTGCGGTTAAAAAATCTGTGAATCCGGATCGCGTCTCAAGGCGGAATCGCCCGAACGCCGCTTCAGTGTCAGTGTGACACTGTCGGGTCTCGGCGCGAAGAAAAAAGCGCAATTTTGATGCGTTTTGAGACAATCCGGCCCCCTCAGCTAAGACGTCTGATGAGTCCGTCCGCGTAGCGAACGCCCAGATCATCGGATTGTTCCGGATAAAGATACGGTTCGATCAGTTCGAGCTCCATCAGGATCAGATCACCATCCGCGCCGCGTACCATATCCACCCTGGCATAGAGCGGCGTATCATCCAGACAGTCCAGAATATCCTTAGCAGACTTCAGATCATCCGAGGAAAGATCAACCCGCTCTTCCTGTCCACCATACAGAGATTGAATCCGGTAATCACCAGACTGGGGCCGTTTAAGGAGGGCGTGGGACAGGTTTCCATCAATCATCACGATTGAATACTCGCCCTCTGTCTGAATGGTCGGCACGAAGGGCTGGATCATCGCATCAAATCCATAATCGGAAATATTGTCGCCCTTGCGATACCGGATCTGATCGAAGGCCCCCGCTCCAACCTGGCGTTTGATCACAATGTCATTGGTGCCCAGCGTATCAAAAGATCGGATAATCTCGTCAACACTGGGACGAGACGGCCAGAGGGTGGGAATAATCCGGGCCCCACGCGCCTCAAGATCCTGAAGGTAGGTTTTCCGGCTGTTCCAGGCAACGAGGTCGGGGGGATTGAAGACCGGCGTCCCGGCGGCTTCAATCCCGCGCAGGGTTTCAAGAAAGAAATCCTGGTGATCCCAGTAATCCCAGGTCGTACCAATCACAGCAGCGGAGAAGTCAGACCAGTCAACGGATCGGTCCATCCAGTCCAGTGCGACCAGCTCCAGTCCGCGCCTTTTTAAAGGGGTTTTGAGTGCTGCAACCTGCAGATCATGTTCATGAGCATCCTCGCGTCGGACCGGACTTCCCGGTAAGGTCGCTTTCGAGGCCAGGAAGGCGAGTTTTGACATTACTTGATCCCCTTGCACTTACAGCGGTATGACTGTCCCAGAATTTTTAGAAGAGAGTTTATATGAAAGCAGAATATGATGTCGTTGGCCTGGGAAACGCAATTGTTGACGTCATTGCGTCTGTCTCTGAAGGTTTTCTCACGTCACACGGCATTCGCAAGGGTGGCATGACGCTAATCGAGCAGGACACGGTAAATGCCCTGAGTGCAGCGTTTGCGGGCAATTGCCGCCGAATTGCAGGCGGCTCAGGTGCCAACACGATTGCTGGTATTCAGAGCTTTGGCGGAAAAACGGGCTATATCGGCAAGATCGCCAAGGATGATTATGGCGCGTTTTTCCGGAAGGAAATGGAACGGGTCAAAATCGACTTTCATACACCACCGCTTGAGGGCGAGGATGTGCCCAGCACGGCCTGCTGCATGATTTGCGTTACACCCGATGGTGAGCGCTCGATGAGCACCTTCCTTGGTGCATCAACCGAGTTCAGCCCTGACGATGTCGACGCCGATCTGATTCAGAATTCGAATATTCTTTATTTGGAAGGCTATCTGTTCGACAAACCGGACGCCAAACGCGCCTTCGTACATGCCGCCGCCATCGCCAGGAAAGCCGAACGCCGCGTGGCGCTGACATTGTCGGATTCTTTTTGCGTGGACCGACACAGAGAGGCGTTCCGCCATCTGATCCATGGCCATGTGGATCTGTTGTTCGCCAATGAAGCCGAATTGCTTTCCCTCTACGAAACAGATGACTTTGACGCCGCCATTGAGTCGCTCCGCGAAGATGCGTCGCTGGCTGCGGTGACCCGATCTGAAAAGGGCTCTGTTGTGATTACGCCAGACGAAGTGATCGCTGTGCCGGCTGAAAAAGTATCAAAAGTGGTCGATGCAACGGGCGCTGGCGACCAGTACGCTGCCGGTTTTCTTTACGGTTATGCCCGCAACCGGCGCATTCGCGACTGCGCCAAGCTTGGCCATATTGCCGCTGCCGAGGTCATATCGCATTATGGGCCGCGTCCAGAAACAAGTTATCGCCGCCTGGCCGTACAGGCGGGCCTGCTTTAGCGCAGGCTGGATACCGATTTGGGAGGACTGGGCCGGGCAAATGCCCGGCCATTTTTTGTCTAGAGAATGTACTTTGAGAGATCGGCATTCTGCGCCAGATCGCCAACCTGCTCATTCACATAGGCCGCATCAATCGTAATTGTCTCACCCGACCGGTCGGTCGCCGTAAAGGAGATATCGTCGAGGAGACGTTCCATGACGGTTTGCAGGCGGCGCGCACCAATATTTTCGACACTGTCATTCACCTTCACGGCGAGATCAGCAATGGCGTCGATGGCATCGGCGGTGAAATCCAGAGTCACGCCCTCCGCATCCATCAGCGCCTTGTACTGACGAATGAGGCTCGCCTCAGGTTCTGTCAGAATGCGATGGAAATCATCGCGGGTCAGCGCGCGCAACTCTACCCGGATCGGCAGGCGACCCTGAAGCTCCGGCAGAAGATCGCTTGGCTTGGCGACGTGGAACGCGCCGGATGCGATGAAGAGAATATGGTCGGTTTTCACCGGGCCGCGCTTTGTTGAAACGGTCGTGCCCTCGATCAGCGGCAGGAGATCCCGCTGTACGCCTTCGCGAGACACGTCTGCACCGCCCCGTTCCGATCTGGCGGCCACTTTGTCGATTTCATCCAGGAAAACGATGCCGTCCTGTTCGACAGCCTTAATGGCCTCGCGGACGATTACGTCCTCATCGAGCAATTTGTCGGATTCTTCGTTCAGAAGCGGCTCATAGGCATCCGCCACTTTCATTCTGACAGATTTTGTCCGGCCACCCAGCGCCTTTCCAAAGAGGTCAGACATGTTGATCATGCCCATGGACCCGCCACCACCTGGCAGATCCAGCATGTCCATCGGACTGGAATTGTCGGACATGCGAAGATCGATTTCCTTGTCGTCCAGATCGCCTGAATTCAGCTTCTGACGGAAGGATTCGCGGGTTGAACTGCCAGCATTCTCGCCAACAAGCGCATCAAGAACACGTTCTTCCGCCGCTTTTTCCGCGCGTGCCTTCACTTCCGTCCGGCGTTTTTCCTTCACAAGCCCGATAGCGGCCTCAAGGAGGTCACGAACAATCTGTTCGACATCGCGGCCGACATAGCCAACTTCGGTAAATTTGGTCGCTTCGACCTTCAGGAAGGGTGCATTGGCCAGCTTTGCCAGACGTCTGGAAATCTCGGTCTTGCCGACGCCCGTCGGGCCAATCATCAGAATATTCTTCGGCGTTATCTCTTCCTGAAGCGTGCCGTCGACCTGCTTGCGGCGCCAGCGATTACGCAGCGCGATCGCGACCGCGCGCTTGGCATCCTT
The DNA here is from genome assembly GCA_964342455.1 of uncultured Hyphomonadaceae bacterium. Classification (GTDB taxonomy): domain Bacteria; phylum Pseudomonadota; class Alphaproteobacteria; order Caulobacterales; family Hyphomonadaceae; genus Ponticaulis. The sequence continues at coordinate 67,529 of CAYFGB010000006.1, read as the reverse complement.
TTGACCAACAATATGTCGATCCAGCTCTGAAACAATTTCACGCGGCGAAAACTCAGTCATTCAAACGGGGCTCCGGTGGAAAGATACGCGACCAGGGACCGGTCGATGGGATAGGCTGAAGTAGGATGCCCCGCGCCGTTCGCCAACCCGCGCCTAACAAAACTATCAGTCCGCCAATGAAAAGAAGCGGGGCCGCAAAGGTCATCAGCAAACCGTCGCCAAAGGCATGGAACAGCGTCCACACCGCGATTCCAAAGCTGAAAAGGGCCGACAAGATCAGAGCTCTGCGGTTCAGCAACAGTGACAGAATAGCCAGAACAACAAACAACCCGACCAGCACAGCCGAGCTTTCAACGCCCGCATCAAGATTCAGAACGCCCCGAAAACTATAGACCAGCAAAGGCGCCGCCGCGACATGAAGCCAGAACCCGTTATCCGCAATGCGGGTCCGGCGTTCCGGATCGCGGGCATCAAACAGGATCGCAACGAGCAATGTGATGCATCCGGCGATTAACAGCGTGACGTAGCTGTAGGCGAGAATGTAGACCGCCAGCGTGAGGCACGCCGCCATCAGAAACATGGAGAAAGGCAGTCGGAAGCGGAGATAGAAGCCCAGGGCCGCCAGAAACGCAACACCGCATCCGGTCAGAAGGCTGGCTTTCGTGTCGCCTGCATAATCACTGATCGCGCCCGATACACTGGCAGAACCTGACTGCAGTCCGCCAAGAAGACTGCCGGTGGAGTCTTCAATCTGCATCCAGGCGGTCAGGGAGAATGCGCCCAGACCGATAAACAGTGAAAACGCGATGGCGAGCGCAATACTCGGCAGCAACATTTTGCGTCGGGCTGTAAAGTATTCCGCCAATAGCCAGGCAATTCCAGCCAAGGGAAACGCGATCGCCGGCGCAAGATGTTTGAAGCTCACCGCGCCAAACGACAGGATCGATGCGGCAGCCGAAAGACCAAAAAACAGGATCACAATCCCGATGGTCAGAAAGATGTCGTTGAGATTGGATAGGAATTTCAGAGATTCGTTTTCCAGCTCACCATCGCCCGAAACACCAGTGGCGCGCGCCTCAATCCGGCGCGCCTGATCTTCAGTAATGATACCGGCTGAAACGGCGTCGCGAAGCTGATCCCTGTTCATCGATCAGCTTTCCAGCGTTTCCAGTACAAAATTCGAGTTTGTGAAGACACAGATCTCCGCCGCAATTTCCATCGCCTTGCGGGCAATGACTTCGGCATCCGGTTCATACTCATAAAGCGCGCGAGCAGCGGCGGTTGCGTAATGGCCGCCGGAACCGATGGCCAGCACATTGTGTTCTGGTTCAATCACATCGCCCTGCCCCGAAATCAGAAGCGTCACATCTTTATCGGCGACAATCAGCATGGCTTCGAGCTTCTGCATGTATTTGTCGGTGCGCCACTCCTTGGCGAGCTCCACAGCAGCGCGTTGAAGCTGATCAGGGAAGCGTTCGAGTTTCTGTTCCAGTCGTTCGAAAAGCGTGAACGCATCAGCCGTCGCGCCCGCAAAGCCCGACAGCACTTTTCCAGGGATAAGCGGCCGCACCTTGCGTGCATTGCCCTTCATCACTGTATTGCCGAGGGAAACCTGGCCGTCACCGATCAAAGCGAGTTTGCCAGCCTTGCGCACCGCCAGAATGGTGGTTGCGCGCCATTTGCCATCTTGGGTCATCTCTTGGTTTGTCATCACCGCAATGTGGCGAGGCGGTCGGAAAACGCAAGCTATTTTTACCGTTAATCGATATCGATTAGCAGCAAATCGTCAGGCAACGTTATTCAGCTTTTCAATCAGATCGGCATCAATGGTCTGACCAAACGGACGCCATTCGGTCAGGAAGGTCACAAACTCTTCGGGCGGCAGCGGTTTGGAATAGAGATAGCCCTGGGCCAGCGTACAATTCCGGCGACGCAGGAAGTCGCTCTGCGATGGCGTTTCCACACCCTCAGCGACAGATTCAAGCCCCATGGTCTGCGCCATGGCGAGGATCATCTCAACAATGGCGGGTGCCTGTTTATCTGAATGCAACGCGCTGACGAATTGCTGGTCGATCTTGAAGACATCAAATGGCAGGCGGGTCAGCGTGACGAGATTGGAATGGCCCGCGCCGAAATCATCAATTGCCAGGCGAACACCCATGGCGCGCAATGGTCGCATGATTTCAGACACACGATCGGTATCGGCGACCGCCATGGTTTCAGTGATTTCAAGCTCCAGGCGCCCAGGCGGCAAATCCGCCTCCCGCAATGCAGACAGAACGCGATCAGAAAAATCGGGCTCTTCAAACTGAAGCGGAGATACGTTCACGGCGACTTTGCAGTCATGGCCCGCTTTCATCCATTGCGAAGCCTGATGGCAGGATTGACGCAAAACGGTTTCGCCAATGCGGGAGATCAGGCCCAGCTGCTCTGCCATTGGGATAAAGATACCTGGCGAGATCAGATCACCGTCGGACCGCTGCCATCGAACAAGCGCTTCGGCACCCGCAATCACGCCCGTCTTGAAGCAGATTTTCGGCTGGAAATACGGAATGAACTCTTCGCGTTCAATTGCGCGTCGGAGGTCTGCTTCGAGGTGAAGCCTGTCCATCGCAATCTTGTTGAGTTTGGACGAATAAAACCGCGCTTTCCCGCGACCCGCCCGGCGGGCTTCTTTCAGGGCAAGATCGGCATTCTTGAGAAGCTCCTCGGCCTTGGTGCCATGGATGGGTGCCAGCGCAATACCACCCGAAAGGCCCAGCGTGACTGCCTGACCAGAGATTTCCAGCGGCTGACGCATGGAGGAAATCACCATCTGCATCAGGCGCGTGATATCGGACTTGGCATCAATGTTCGGCACAAGAACAGAGAATTCATCACCACCGAGGCGAGCCACGATTGATGGTGAGTTAGCAGATTCCGTCAGACGAACCGTCTTGTCCGCCTGAGCCAGCGCCTTGCGGATACGCATGCCGATAAGGGCGAGCACTTCATCGCCATTTTCAGGGCCGAGCGTTTCATTCACCCAGCGAAACCGGTCGACGTTGAAAATAACCACCGCGGAGAAGCAGTCATCCGTACGTTTCTGAAGCGCGCGATTGAGATGGCGCATAAAGTTTTCCCGGTTTGGCAGACCGGTAACGGAATCGATGAAAGCCAGCCGCTGCACCTGACGAAGCGTGCCCTCCATTCTCTGCATCATGGAATTGAAGGCACTGGCCAGCATGTCGAATTCATTGCCCGCATTGATGTCGACGCGGGCGGATAACTCATTTGCCGAAACGGAAGAGGCAAAATCAGTGAGCCGCTTGAGCGGGTTGGTCACACGCTGAATCAGGAAAATGGCCACCGGGATGGCGAGCGCGCAGACCAGGCTGGCTGTGCCAATGCTCCAGAGAATGGTGTTGAGCAGATTGAACCCAGACGCCGCGAACGGAAGCTTGATGGCAAAAATACCGACCCGCTCGTTGCCTTCGAATACCGGAATGGCGGCAATAACCCCATCATTTCGAAGAATTCGCACCGGGGTGTTCCGCTCAGAAGCCAGATTGATCACATGATTGAGTTCGGATTCAACTTTTGGCGATCGGGCGTGCGCACGAATGACTGCGCCATCATACCGGATGAGGCGATAGGCCGAGACAGTCTGGGTCAGATTGGGAGAGGACGGCGCAGATGGAGAGCTCTCCTCCTCTGATCGTCGCAATATATCCCGCACCAATGGCTGGTAGTCGGTCATATAGTTGACGGCCATACGCCCGGCATTCTGGCGCGCTGAATAGAGGCTATAACCAATATTGGCGACGGAAAATACGATTGATGCGATTACAATTAGCCCGCAGACGAACATCATGATGGATGTTCGCAAACTCCCTTTCGGGGGTATTCCCTGCATCTCCCGACCGGCCATTCTAACCTCAAATTAGGCACTGGACGCATATTCTGTTATCGCCCATCAGGTAACTCGTATGAGAATTTGTTTAGAAATCGGTGAATAAGACGCTAAATCCTTGAAGCTTCAGACAGAAAGAGCCTTAGCAAAGTATGACCAGTGATCCACGCACAGGAAAAGTGGCCCGCAAGACCAGGGAAACCGACATTGAGGTGGAGGTGAACCTTGATGGAAAAGGGCAGTCCGACATCCAGACCGGGATTGGTTTCTTCGATCACATGCTGGAAGCCTTCTCCAAGCACAGCGCGATTGATCTGAAGGTCCGCGCGAAGGGCGATCTGCACATCGATATGCACCACACGGTCGAGGATACCGGCATTGTTATTGGTCAGGCGGTGGCGAAGGCTTTGGGTGATTTCAAGGGCATCACCCGGTTTGGCCACGCCTATGTGCCTATGGATGAAACGCTGTCACGCGCCTCCATCGATATGTGCAACCGGCCTTACCTTGTCTGGCGGGTTGGCTTCTCGCGCGACAAGATCGGCGAGTTTGATACCGAGCTGTTCAAGGAGTTTTTCCACGCCTTCGCCATGAATTCCGGCGGCTGTGTGCACATTGAAAACCTCTATGGCGAGAACTGCCACCATATTGCCGAAAGCTGTTTCAAGGCGCTGGCGCGTGCACTTCGCGTGTCAGTTTCTCTCGATCCGGTCTATGCAGGACAGGCTGCGTCCACTAAGGGATCGCTCTAAGACCGATCCTGACTGAGGAATGCGAGAGTAATGGCCAGCATAGCGCTGATTGATTATGGTGCCGGGAACATACCGTCCGTAACGCGTGCGCTGGAAGTCGCCCTGAACGATTCCGGACAGCGTTTTGACCTGGTCATCACCGACGATCCGGAGACGGTTCGCAAAGCAGACCGTATCGTGATCCCCGGCGTGGGCCATTTCCGCGATTGCCGGGAGGGTCTTTTCCGCCCTGCTGGCATGGTGGATGTGCTCAACGAGGCTTTCTACAAACATGCGCGGCCTATTCTCGGCATTTGCGTTGGCATGCAGCTCATGTCCGATTACGGGCTTGAAGACGGGCGCACGGAAGGTCTGGGATGGGTGCCCGGTTTCGTCGATGACGTTCCAGATACCGGCCTGCCAATCCCTCATATGGGCTGGAACGAACTGGCATTTCCGAAATCCCATCCAGTGACTGAAGGCATTCGCCCAGGCGACCATGCCTACTTTGTACACTCCTATCAGTTCGCGCCGGAGAACCCGGAAGATCTCTACATCACCACCGATTATGGTGCGCCGGTAACGGCCGCGATTGGGCGGGACACTGCCTTTGGTGTTCAGTTTCACCCTGAAATCAGCCAGCGCACCGGATTGACCCTTTTGAAAAACTGGATTGCCTGGAGCCCATGAGTTTTACGCTTTTTCCCGCCATCGATCTGAAAGCCGGCCAGTGTGTACGCCTGATCCAGGGTGATATGGACCAGGCCACGGTTTTCAGCACGTCACCGGCAGATCAGGCCAGCGCCTTTGAAGCCATGGGCTTCACCCATCTTCACGTCGTCGACCTCGATGGAGCGTTTGCAGGGCAAAGCGAAAATCGTCAGTCTGTGAGCGACATTCTGAGCGCCATCTCCATGCCGGTTCAGCTCGGTGGAGGTATCCGGAAGCGTGAACACGTTGAAAACTGGCTTGAAGCCGGTATTTCTCGTCTGATCCTGGGGACGATTGCCGTCCGCGACCCTCAGTTCGTGAAAGACTGTGCGAAAGCCTATCCGGGCCAGATTGCCGTCGGCATTGACGCGCGCGATGGCAAGGTTGCTGTGGAAGGCTGGGCAGAAGTCTCTGATCTCGACGCGATTGAGCTGGCGAAAGCCTTTGAAGATTCGGGCGTTGCCGCTGTAATCGTTACTGATATTGGCCGGGATGGCCTGAAGACCGGCGTAAATGTCGATCTCACCGCCAGCATGGCCAAAGCCGTGACAATTCCCGTCATTGCGTCGGGCGGCGTCCGATCCGTTGACGATATCACGGCCCTTCGCCAGAGCGGCGCACCCATTGCGGGCTCTATTCTTGGCCGGGCGCTCTATGATGGTGATATTGAGCCAAAAGCCGCACTGGAGGCTGCCGGATGCTGAAGCTCCGCGTCATTCCCTGTCTTGATGTGAAGGATGGCCGGACGGTCAAAGGCGTCCAGTTCGTCGATCTGAAAGATGCAGGCGACCCGGTGGCTCTGGCCCGCGCCTATTCGGAAAAAGGTGCCGATGAGCTCTGTTTTCTGGATATTTCCGCCTCTGAAGAAGGCCGCGGCACGATGCTCGACGTTGTTGAGCGGACAGCCCGGAACACATTTATTCCGCTAACGGTCGGCGGCGGTGTCCGTACACCAGATGATATGATCCGCCTCTTGCGTGCGGGCGCAGACAAGGTGGGCATCAACTCCGCCGCCGTGGCAAACCCGGCTGTAATCGGCGAATGCGCAGCGCGCGTTGGCCGTCAGTGTGTGGTGGTGGCGATCGATGCCCGGAAAACCACCAAAGGCAGCTGGGAAGTCTATACGCATGGCGGCAAACGCCCGACTGGTATTGATGCCGTAGAGTATGCCCGCGAAGCCTGTGCACGCGGCGCCGGTGAAATACTCCTGACCAGTATGGATAAGGACGGCACGAAGTCTGGCTATGATGTCGAGCTGACAAAACAGATCGTTGATGCGGTAACAATTCCCGTCATTGCGTCAGGCGGGGCGGGCACCATTCCTCACCTCATTGAAGGCATTGAGAAAACCGGCGCGACCGCCGTACTGGCCGCCAGCATTTTCCATTTCGGCGAAATTGATATCATGACAGCCAAACAGGCCATGAGCGATGCCGGTTTGCCTGTCCGACTAGATACGCAGGATTGATCCATGACACTTGGAAACGCCGACAAGCTTGCGAAAATCCTTCAGGCCGTCTCAGAAACCGTTGATGCCCGGGCCGAAGCCGGCGATGCGGAAGCCTCGTACACGGCAACACTCCTGGCAAAAGGTCCGGAAAAGACCGCCAAAAAGCTTGGCGAGGAAGCCGTTGAGCTGGCCATTGCCCTTTCTGCCCAATCGGATGACGAAGTGATCGGTGAAACGGCCGATGTCCTGTTCCACCTTCTGGTCGCTCTGCGGTCGCGAAACATATCGCTTGATCAGATTGCAGAGACGCTGGCCGCCCGCCAGGGTGTTTCAGGCCTGGTTGAAAAGGCTTCACGGCCGAAAGACTAGCTCATCACGGACCCGGCTTTTTAAGGAAAAGATAGAACGCGCCCTCCCCGCCATGTTTCTGATTGGCGCGTGCATAACCTGACACATGAACACGAAATTCCGGCTCTGCAATCCAGTCAAGAAACCGGCGGCGAAGTATGCCTTCACCATCGCGGCCCTTGCCGGTGATCACCAGAACGCTGCTCTCGCCCTGGCTTCGGTGCCAGGCCACAAACTGCAGCAGCGTTGAACGGCCCGACATCTGGGTGTGCCCGTGCAGGTCCAGCGTTGACCCGAACGGCACCCGGCCCCGACGAACCCGTTTTTCAGCGCCCCGATCTGCCGGTTCGCCTGACGTTTCCCGTTGGTTCGTTGATCTTCGGGCCTTTTCCGCCATTCGCGGCGAGCTGAACCCACCGATCAACTTTTCCAGATCATCCGATGTCGCATGTGTCCGCCCATGCATTCGCTTCGGTTTTGCAGTCTTTTCGGCGTCCGGGACTTTTGGAATATCTGCAGGTGGCGGCTCTTCGCCCGGTTCCGGTTCGGGTCTATGAGGATGGATCGGCTTTACCGACTTCGACACTCTTTGCCACATCCGGTGTTCGCGAGGGGTTAGCCGCCTTTTGCTCATTCCGCCGGCTCCACTTCCAGATCCTGCGGCAGAAAGACAAAAAACCGTCCGGGATAATTCATCCTGCCAGCAGCTTTTCCGGCCTCATCGCCAGAACCGAAAAAGATATCTCCGCGGCGTATGCCTTTGATAGCGCCGCCTGTATCCTGCGCGATCAGAAGAAGGGATTGATCCGTGCCGCGCCAGTCTTCGCCAGCGTCCGGAATGGTTGTTTCAAGGAAGAATGGCATGCCAGGCGGATGGATACCCAGATCAACAGCCACGCTACCCATAGGGGTTAGCGGTATCCCGGCAGCACCTTCAGGGCCTAATTCCGGGCTTGCCACGTCGCGCGCCCTGAAAAAAACAAACCGCGGATTGATGTTCATCGCGGCTTGCGCGCGATCTTCACCAACGCGAGCCATCCAGTTTCGAATGCCCTGCATACTGGCCTGAGATCGCTCGATCTCGCCTGTTCGGATCAGATGATTGGCGAGCGATTCAAATGGTCGATGATTATGCGAATCAAACCCTGCGCGAACAACGCGGCCATCTGGAAAGCGAAGCCGACCTGAGCCCTGAATTTGCAGGAAAAAGACATCAGCCGGGTCAGCCCAGGCGAGCGCCTTTTCCGGCTCAGTGGCAATGTTGCGTCGTTCCGGATAGAGCATCAGCTTGCCGCCCTCAACCTGGCCCCAAATGGTCTTACCCGACAAACCATCGTCAAACTCTCCGAGACGGACTTCCACCAGATCGTCGGGCCGTGTCGGTATAGGCGCAGAGAACCGGTCTGTCTGGCGCTCTGAAACCGCCAGTTCAGGTTCAAAGTATCCCGTTAGCCTGTTCGTTTCGTCATCGGTGACAACTTCAAACGGCGTAAAATAATCTTCGAAGAACCGATGAGGCTGATCGACATCCAGATACTTCGGCAAAACAGAACAGGCCGGCAGCCAATCGCTTACCGTGCCGCCATACTCTGCGTCCTGGCTAAGGGGTTTCTCAGGATCCTGGCGGGAAAAAACGTCACAAGTCCGCGAGAACGCCTCAATGGCCGGGGCAATATCGGTTACGCGCCAATTGGGAAGCTCATCCCAACCCAATGGAATACGCTGAAACGCGTCGGTTTCAGTGTCCGGCGCAGCGGGAACTTCAATGATTTTTTCAGGCGGCTGGTCAGGGCAGTCGCAGGGCTTCTGACAGGCTGTCAGAAAAGCCCCCAGCGCTATCAGGCCGCAGAAACGTCGGCCAACTGCCAATTTGGATCTCTGCTTTTCGTATCACGCTCGAAGGTCCAGAGCTCACGTGTCTTGGTGACACGTTCGCCATTCGTCAGTTCTGCAGCAAACAGGACCGAAATCTCAGCGACACTGCCATTCAGCTCGCCTTCCTCAATCGTCGCTTCGCGCAGGCGCATCAGTTCCAGCGGTTCGTCGCCGGACTCTTCGCGTGCATTTATTGCGCGCTCATAATCTTCGAGGATATCCGGTTTCAGCAGCGATTTAAGCGTCGCGCGATCACCATCCGCAAAGGCCTTCACAATCATCTCATAGGCCGCCTTGGCGCCTTTCAGGAACTCAGCCTGAGAAAATTCAGGGTCAGATCGTGCAATCAATTGCAGGCCAGACAGATTTTCATCGTCCTCGTCGTCTTCATTATCCTGAACGACATGAACGGGTTGAGGGCGCGACTCGGACTGCTCATTGCGCCGGAAAGCGGGCGGTGGCGCGCCTTCGCTTTTGCCGAACACGCTGAAAAGCCTTGTCAGTACGAAGATCGCAATGGCGGCCAGAAGAATAATTTCAATCATGTCGAGTCGTGGCTTCGTCCGTTATCTTGTCTTATGGCTTACATATAAGCGTGATTTGCGAAAGGTCAGCCAACCGGCGTCCAGAAAAACACTATCGCGCACAAGAGATGAGAGGTCGAGATAACAATGGCCAGTGATATTCCAACACAAAAGCCGCCCGCTCCAAGCATCCGGGTTCTTGCACAGTTCGCCAGAGCCGTTTCCTTTGTCACGAAAGATGGGGTTCAGGTGTTCGGTCTCAAGGGGACCCCCAACATTGATCTGGGCGTAGATGTCGGTTCAGACCCGGTTCAGGGACAGGAAAACGTCTATGAAACAACGCTGAAACTGATGGCGCGGGCGCATGTGGACAATGACACCATGTTCGAGCTGGATCTCGCCTATGCTGGTGTTTTCGATGTCAGCGGCGCACCATCGGATCGTGTGGATTCTCTATTGATGGTCGATTGCCCAAATCTTCTGTTCCCGTTCGCCCGGCGAATGATTGCAGACATTTCCCGCGAAGGTGGCTTTCCACCATTGCTGGTCGATCCGATCGATTTCGCAGGACTTTACCGTCAACAGCTGGCTGAACGTCAGGCCGGGTCTCCGCCTGCCGGGGGCTGATACCACTTCGAAGGCGCGCCGAGATCAGCGATGAAACGTCGATGATTGGCGCGTTCTTCCTCGGTGATGCGGGGTGACAATGGCGTCGGCCGGGCTTTTGCAACGCGTCGACGACGACCGCCCGTTTCATCAACATCATCATTGGCATCGAAGGAAAAACTGCGCGCACGTCCGCCATTAAGCTCGAGCCAGACCTCAGCAAGCAATTGCGAGTCAAGCAAAGCGCCGTGAAAGGTCCGGGCTTCAGAGTTCACATTGAACCGTTTGCAAAGGGCATCGAGAGAGGCCGGTGAACCTGGAAATTTCTTTCGGGCGAACGCGGCAGAGTCGATCCATCTTTCAGGCGGAATAGGCCGACGACCACACCGCTTCAGCTCCATATTCAGGAAGCCTTCGTCGAATTTTGCGTTGTGCGCGATGATTTCAGCGTCGCCGATAAATTCCAGAAATTTGTCGACAATCGCCGGATCTTCAAATTTCGGCTGACCGACCAGCATGTCGTCAGTGATCCCGGTGATCTGTACTGTTTCAGCAGATACGCTTCGGCCCGGATCGACATAGGATTGGAAGGTTTCGCCCGTCGGCATGAAGTTCTTCACTTCAACCGCGCCCAATTCGATGATGCGATCGCCTTTATCGTGAAAAAGGCCCGTGGTCTCAGTATCAAAAATGATCTGACGCATGAGTTCAGCTCTCTTTTCTGTGGCGCCGAAGCGCCGCCACCAGCGCGGCCACCTGATCGCGAGCATACGCCAAATCGATTCGCGTGTTGATCACGAAGTCGGCGCGGGCTCTTTTTTCCGCGTCAGGCATCTGTTTGCCCAGTATGGCCTCGAAGGCATCCTCGGTCATACCTGGTCGTGCCAGCACACGGGCACGCTGTTCTTCAGCGGTCGTTGTGACCACAGCCGTGTAGTCCACACGCGCATCGCCGCCAGTCTCGAACAGCAATGGAATATCGAGCACCATGATATCCGCCTGATCGGCAATCGCCTGCTGACGAAAGCGGATCTGGGTTTCGCCGACAAGAGGATGAACGATCTGTTCCAACTGTTTCATCGCGGCACTGTCGTTCAGAACATGATTGCGAAGCGCGACACGATCAACGCGTCCATCAACAACGACGCCCGGGAACGCCTCACCCAACGGGCCGACCGCAGAACCGCCAGGTTCGTAAATCTCATGAACAGCCGCATCAGCATCGTAAACAGGCAGGCCTTGTTCGCGAAACATGCCTGCTGTCGCGCTTTTACCCATACCGATGGAGCCTGTCAGGCCGAGCACAATCAATGGTCTATCCTTTTCACGAGCCAGATTTCAGATCTGAATAGACCGGAATCTGTCACGCCGGTCCAGACGTTCAGAGCGAAATCGCTTCAGTTTCCCCCGGCCTTTCGAACATGGGTCAGCGCCGCTTCACGATCAGGCTCAAGACCGAACCAGAGATGGAATGCATCAGCTGCCTGGCCGATCAGCATGGGCAGTCCATCCTCCGTTTTCCAGCCGGATTCCTGAACCAATCGAAGCGTCTCACTGGCTGCCTGACCATAGCTGATATCCAGGAACACTCCGTTCTGTGTTGGTGGGAGACTGATGGACTGGCCGGTATGACCAAGGCTGACCGTATTGATAACCAGTGTATGACCGGCGCAAACTCTGTTGATCTCATCGAGACTGCCGATGTCCGCGTCAGACAGGTTCAGATCTTTGATGAGCACCTCGGCCTTTTCCAAGGTTCGGTTGAGAATGGTGAGCTTCACGCCTCGCTGAGAAAGCGCATAAGCAACGCCGCGCGCTGCACCGCCGGCTCCGATCAGGACAGCAGATTCCGGGAGTGTTTCGCATACCCGGTCGAGTGACCAAAGAAAGCCTGTCCAGTCCGTGTTGTCAGCGTACCAGGTCTTTTGTGGCCCCTCCCCTTTCAGAAGGAGCGTATTCGCTGCCCCGATCAGCCGCGCAGCATCGGACATCTCGCTTGCGGCCTCCAGAGCGGAGAGTTTGTGGGGCAAAGTGACGTTCAGACCTTTGAATCCGGCACGCGCCAGAGCTTTCAGGTCTGCAACAGGGGTATCTGATTGCAGATCAAGCGCGTGATAAGCCGCATTTAACCCGGCCGCCTGATACCAGAACCGGTGGATAACGGGCGATAAGGAATGCGTGACCGGATGACCGACAACGCTGAAAAGTTCCGGATGAGCCATCAGGAAGCCAGATCTCCACGATCGCGCAGGAATGTCAAAATTTCGAGAAGCGGTAGTCCGAGAATGGAGAAATAATCGCCTTCGATTTTCGAGAAAAGCTGAACGCCGAGGCCTTCAAGCTGATATGCACCAACGCTTTCAAAAGCCGCATCTCTGATCTGATCGAGATAATCCTCGATAAACGCGTCGCTCAGATTTCGCATGGTCAGCTTGGGCCGGTTTATGTGTCGCCAGATCGGCTCGCCATTCATCGCAATGACCGCCGCGCTTTCCAGATAATGCGGCTTTCCGGAAAACGCCTTCAGCCGCGCGGTCGCCTCTTCACGGCTTGCCGGTTTATCAAACCCTTCCCCATTGAGCGACATCATCTGATCGGCGCCCAGAACCAGCCCACCCACTTTCGCAGACACCCGCGTCGCTTTGGTTTCCGCCAGCATTTCCGCCTGGAGTTTTGGGCTCAAACCTTCTGCCCGCATGGACGCTTTCAGCTCTTCTTCATCCACATTGGACTTCTGAACCGTGAATGTCAGACCGGCATTCCGGAGCAGTTCGGCCCGAATACGGCTGCCCGACGCCAATACGAAGGGTGATGTCATGTTTACGAATCCCGCTGCAGCAGATTGAGAATTTTTGCAGCGGTTTCTTCCACACTCCGTCGGGAGACATCAATGGTTTTCCATTTTTGTTCGGCGAACAGACGATTGGCTTTGACGATCTCTTCCTTCACCATGTCATCATCGGCATAGCTGGTCATGGCAGATTCATTGAGCGACAGAAGTCTAGCCTGACGGATCTGGACCAGGCGATCTGTTGAAATCTTGAGGCCGACAACAAGCGGTCGTTTTCCATCCAGTTCCAGAAGAGATTGCGGCGGCGGTACGCCCGGCACTAGGGGCACGTTGGCGGCCTTCACACCCCGATTGGCCAGATAAACGCAAGTGGGGGTTTTCGATGTTCGGCTGACACCAACCAGAATCACATCGGCATCGCGCAATCTTTCCGTTCCAGCCCCATCATCATGCGACAGTGTGAAGTTGATTGCTTCCATCCGTTCGAAATATTCTTCATTCAGTGCATGTTGTGCTGCGGTTCGTTCACTGGCCTGAAGACCCAGATGCCGACTGAGCATGTTAATGCTCTGATCAAGTACGGCCAGAACGGGATGACCTTTTGCGCGGCAGTGATTTTCAAGGCGGGTACGCAGAGTATCGTCAGAGATGGTAAACCAGACCACGCCTGGCGCAGAGTCGATTTCCTTGAGAACACGGTCCAATTGTCTGGCCGAACGGACCAGATAATAGTTATGTTCGAGCGGCATAACGTTGTCGAACAGCGCACAAGCTGCCCGCATAACGGCGTTCAGCGTCTCCCCGGTTGAGTCAGAAACGAGGTGAACATTGAAGTACACATTGAGCTTGCGCTTGAAATCGTCCGGCACGCCTACCTACCCATTCTTCCACAATGGCTGTGGATCATCTGTGGACTATTTTGGGTCTTATCGCGCTTCCACATTAAAATCCACAAGGCTCGCTTTATAGACGCATTTGTTCCTGTTAAGTGCCCCCCATGTGGAGGTTAATTTTGCGTTAACCGTGAGAGTCTTGAGTCACTTCATTTTTCAGGGCAAGGGTCGGCCAACCAAACCTGTTGGTGATCTGTGGATAATGTTTTGAGAACTCAGACAAAACCAATTGGTAAACGAATTCTTAACGAAACCCTCTGGGTAAATAAGAATAATCAATAAGAGTCTTATATAAGGATATTTGGGTATGGCCGGTGCAGAGAGCTCGAACTTCATTAAAACCGTTCGGGGCGAGAAGACAGCAAGGCCTCCGGTATGGTTGATGCGGCAAGCAGGTCGCTATTTGCCGGAATATCGGGAATTGCGGACACGGGCGAAGGACTTTCTGGATTTCTGCTACACGCCCTCTCTTTCGGTTGAGGCAACATTGCAGCCTTTGCGTCGTTTTCCTCTCGATGCGGCCATCATGTTCGCTGATATCCTTCTGATCCTGGACGCTATGGACCGCGGGCTCCGCTTTGAAACAGGCGAAGGTCCGATCCTGGAGCCACTGGAAAGCGTTTCTGAGCTTTCAAAGGTTCCGATGCCGAAAGTGATCGACCGTCTCTCTCCGGTTATGGAAACTGTTTCACGGCTGAAAACAAATCTGGAGCCCGGCTTTCCGCTCATCGGATTTGCCGGATCACCCTGGACCGTGGCTGTTTATGCCATTGAGGGCCGTGGCGGTACTGACAAAAAGCAACCCAAGCTCTGGGCTTACACGCGGCCAGACGATCTTGATGCGGTGCTCGATATTCTGACGGAAGCGACAACTGAATATCTGGTCAATCAGGTCGAGGCTGGCGTTGACGCCCTGATGCTGTTTGATAGCTGGGCTGAAAATCTGCCGACAGATGTTTTCCGCCGCGTGGTGATCAAACCAACCCGGAAACTGGTGGCCAATCTGAAATCCCGCGGTGTTGATGTTCCAATTATAGGATTTCCGCGCGGCGCTGGCGCCATGGTGCCTGAATATGTGCGTGAAACCGGGGTGGACACGGTCGGTCTCGATACCGGGCAGGTGCCGGACTTCATCAATAGCGCCCTTCCGGCCGGGTTTCCGGTCCAGGGACATCTCGACCCGCTTTGCATGATTGCGGGCGGCGACCGCATGATTGAGCGAAGCAGAGAACTGATCGAGGCTTACAAGGACCGGCCATTGGTTTTCAATCTGGGTCATGGCATCACTCCGGATGCCAAACCGGAACATGTTGCGCAATTGACCGAATATATCCGGTCCATTGGTTAGACCACGCGAACCAGGGAGACAGATCTGATGCTTGATTGGCTGACCTATGACTGGCTACGCGCCATCCACATCATTTTTGTCATCGCCTGGATGGCGGGCATGCTGATTTTACCGCGGCTCATGGTCTATCAGATCGAGGCAGAGCCGGGCGGCGAAACCTATCAGAAAATGGCGGTTGCGATCGCCAGCCTTCGAAAGATCATTCTTACGCCATCCATTATCGCTGTCTGGGCACTGGGCCTGCTGCTGATTGCGAAACAATGGCCCGGTATCATGTCGATGGGATGGTTACACTTGAAACTATTAGCAGTTGTCGGTATTTCCGGGTTTCACGGGTTTTTCGTGGCTCAATCGAAGAAAATCGGCACGGACAAGCAGATAAAGCCGAAAACCCTGCGCATGTTGAATGAAGTCCCATTCCTCCTGGCAATCGTCGCTGTAATCGCTGTCGTTGTGCAGCCATTTGGCTGAGAGAAGAGAAATCACTTGACGTTCGGGTGATTTGATGGCTTTGAAATAGGGCCTCATTCGCAGGCGTGCGTGAATTTCATTCCACTAAAATTTCACAGAGCAGCGAATTCCATCGCGCTCATTTCAACGCAGAGAATCCATGACAGAGACAGTCGCTGACCGCACACAGGTCGCGCTTCGTGACCTGAAGCTTAAATCCCCAAAAGAACTCCTCGAATATGCCGAAAGCCTGGAGGTTGAAAACGCCTCTTCGCTTCGTACACAGGATATGCTGTTCGCCATTCTGAAAGAACTGGCTGAGCGGGACACGGAAATCCTTGGTGCCGGCGTGATGGAAGTGCTTTCGGATGGGTTTGGTTTCCTCCGGTCGCCAGAATCCAACTATCTTCCAGGGCCTGATGACATTTATGTCAGCCCGCAAATCATCAAGAAATATGGTCTTCGTACCGGTGACACGGTCGACGGCGAAATTCGATCACCTCGCGATGGCGAACGGTATTTTGCACTCGTTCGTGTCTCGCGGATCAATTTCGAAGCTCATGAAGACTCCCGTCACAAAATCCACTTTGACAATCTGACGCCACTTTATCCGGAAGAACGTCTTCATATGGAGCCGCAGGATCCCACCAAGAAGGATCGTTCGGGCCGGGTTATTGATATTGTCGCGCCGATTGGTAAGGGCCAGCGGGCTCTGATCGTCGCGCCGCCGCGGACTGGTAAGACAGTTCTTCTGCAGAACATTGCGTCCAGCATCGAAGCCAATCATCCGGAATGCTATCTGATCGTGCTTCTGATTGATGAACGTCCGGAAGAAGTCACGGATATGAAACGGACTGTAAAAGGCGAAGTCATTTCGTCTACGTTTGACGAACCGGCATCTCGTCACGTCCAGGTCGCTGAAATGGTGATCGAGAAAGCGAAACGCCTTGCAGAACATGGTAGGGATGTTGTGATCCTGCTCGATTCAATCACCCGCCTGGGCCGAGCCTATAACACGACGGTGCCGTCTTCAGGTAAAGTTCTGACCGGTGGTGTGGATGCAAACGCACTTCAGCGTCCGAAACGTTTCTTCGGTGCAGCCCGGAATCTGGAACAGGGTGGATCGCTGACCATCATCGCAACCGCGCTGATCGAAACCGGATCACGTATGGATGAGGTCATCTTTGAGGAATTCAAGGGTACGGGTAACTCGGAAGTCGTGTTGGATCGTAAGGTCGCAGACAAGCGCGTCTTCCCAGCCATCGACATCCTCAAGTCCGGTACGCGGAAAGAAGAGCTTATCACGCCGAAAGAGCATCTCTCCAAGGTCTACGTTCTTCGCCGTATTCTCAACCCAATGGGTACAGCCGATGCAATCGACTTCCTGCTCGATAAGCTCCGCCAGACAAAGAACAACGAAGAATTCTTCCAGTCGATGAACAACTAGGTCGCTCAGACCTGACGTTTCACGTGAAACATTGAGGCTCTCATGAGCGAGCCAGACATGAATGATACGATTATTGCGCTCTCGTCCGGCCATGGCCGGGCGGGAGTTTCTGTTTTCAGGATATCCGGACCTGATGCTTTCACGTTTCTGGATCAATATACGCGACACCCGATCCGCTCGGCTCGTCGGGCTAGTCTTCGCTGGATTCACAATGAGACTGGCGACCACATCGATCAGGCGCTTATTCTGAAGTTTGAAGCGCCAGCGTCGTTTACCGGCGAACATATGGTGGAGTTGCACTGCCATGGCAGCCTTGCAGTCGTCGATGAGATTATACGGCTCGCACTCCGTTTGCCGCGTTTTCGTTTAGCTGACGCTGGCGAATTTTCTCTACGGGCGTTTGAGAACAATAAGCTGGATCTCGTTCAGGCCGAGGGCATCGCCGATGTTATCGACGCGACGACCCCGACGCAGTTGAAACAAGCCGCGCGATTCGTTGCTGGAGATGCCTCTGAAAAACTCGATGCCTGGCGGAAAACATTGCTGGAAGCATCTGCGCTTATCGCGGCCAGTATAGATTTCTCTGACGAAGGAGACGTTGGAGAGTCGCCACACGGGCCGGTTCTTGGTTTGATTGGTGAGTTGATAACTTCGTTCGAAGCAGCTCTGGCTGGGTCGAAATCCGCGTCGCGTATTCGGGATGGTGTCAGAATAGCCATTCTCGGCGAACCAAATGTTGGCAAGTCGACCCTGATGAACGCACTGGCAAATCGGGATGCGGCCATTGTCTCCGAAATCGCGGGCACAACGCGAGATATTCTTGAAACCCATCTTGTTCTGGAAGGTGTTCCGGTGACACTTGCCGATACGGCTGGTTTACGTGAAACGGATGATCCGATCGAAGCTGAAGGGGTACGTCGCGCGCGTGCCTGGGCGGCAAAAGCAGATCTGCGGCTTTATCTCGCCCCGTGTCGCGCGGGTTCGCTGCCTGAGAATGAAGAAATCGACCTTTTTGTCGGAACGAAACTGGATGCGTCAGAAAATTTTGCCCGCGAGGTTTCCTTCGATGTCGAGGTTTCGGCAAAAACAGGCGACGGAATAGAAGATCTCCGTAAAATGTTGGTCCTGTCCGTTCGGCAACTGACGCGAACTCAGGATGCGCCAAGCATTGTCCGTGCACGCCATCAATCCCAGATGATGATCGCAGTTGACTCCTTGCGCGCCGCCAAAGCGCATCTGGAAGAATTCGACGATGTTGATCTGGCTGGAATTGAGTTATCTATAGCCAGAGCCGCCCTTGATCAGATATTGGGTCGGGTCGATGTTGAGGATATCCTCGGCGAGATCTTTTCAAATTTCTGCGTCGGGAAGTAATGTTTCACGTGAAACACGGTTTGCAACTCGCAAATAGAAGAATGGAGCGATCGCCTTGAGCGATTTTGATGTCATTATTGTTGGTGGAGGGCACGCAGGCACCGAAGCAGCGGCCGCAGCTGCGCGTTTCGGCGCAAAAACAGCGCTTGTGACCTATCGCGCCGACAAAATCGGCGAAATGTCGTGTAATCCGGCTATTGGCGGTCTCGGTAAAGGCCATCTCGTTCGGGAAATCGATGCGCTGGACGGCATTATGGCACGCGTAGCCGATCAGGCCGGCATCCAGTATCGACTTTTAAACCGCTCCAAAGGCCCTGCCGTTCAGGGGCCGAGGTCTCAGGCAGACCGAAAGCTTTATCGCGAGGCCATGCAGGCTGAGATCGAGGCAACTGAAAACCTGACGGTTGTCGAAGACGGCGTTGACGATCTGATCGTTCAGCAAGGTCGGGTAGCCGGAGTTGTGTGTGAAACGGGTCGTGAACTCCGCGCGGGTGCTGTCGTCATCACGACTGGGACCTTCTTGCGGGGACTTATTCACCGAGGTGAAGAGCGTATTCCAGCCGGTCGTGTCGGCGAAGCGCCTTCGACCGAATTGTCAAAACGTTTGGATGCGCTGAATCTGCCACTCGGTCGGCTGAAAACAGGCACGCCCGCAAGATTGAACGGTAAAACGATTGCCTGGGATCAGCTTGAAATGCAGCAGGCTGATGATGAGCCTGTGCCGTTCTCCTTTCTGACCAGTAAGATCGACATTCCTCAGATTGCCTGCGGGATTACCTGGACCAACAGTAACACACACGCGATCATTGCGGACAATCTGAAAAAGTCAGCCGTCTATTCCGGTGCGATTGCCGGGAGAGGGCCGCGCTATTGTCCGAGCATTGAAGACAAGGTCTTCAAATTCGCTGAACGGGACCGCCATCAGATCTTTCTGGAACCTGAGGGGCTTGATGATGACACGGTCTATCCGAACGGGATTTCTTCCTCACTACCAAGCGATGTTCAGGATGCGTTTATCAGAACCATCCCTGGTCTCGAAAACGTCGAGATCTGGCAGCCAGGTTATGCAATTGAATATGATTATGTTGATCCGCGAAGCCTGAAGCGAACCCTCGAGGTGAAAGCGCTGTCCGGATTGTTCCTCGCGGGACAAATCAATGGGACGACCGGCTATGAAGAAGCCGCAGCTCAGGGCCTGATCGCGGGAACGAACGCCGCGCTCATTGCGAGTGGGAGCGACGACGTCTTCATTCATGATCGCGGCACGGCCTATATTGGCGTCATGCTGGATGATCTCACGACACGTGGCGTGACCGAGCCTTATCGAATGTTCACGTCACGCGCGGAGTACCGTCTTCATCTTCGCGCAGATAATGCTGACCAGCGACTCACCACCATCGGACGGGATGTTGGGCTGGTAAAATCTGATCGCTGGAATGAGTTCTCCAGCAAGATCGGTCGCCTCGACGAAATACGCGAGATGCTGACGTCATCCACCATGACGCCAAATGAGGCCAGGACTTTCGGGATCGACATGAAACTCGACGGTCGGCGACGAACAGCCTATGATATGCTGACCTACCCTTCAGTGACTCTCGATCAGCTTTCGCAGAAATGGCCTGAAATACGGAGTTTCGCCACTAGCGACCTCGTTCAGATTGAGATTGAGGCCCGCTATGCGAGTTATCTCGATCGCCAGGCGTCTGATATCGCCCAACTGAAGAAGGATGAAAAACGAGCCATTCCTTCCGATATTGACTATGCGAAGGTTGGAAGTCTGTCGAATGAGATCCGAGAGAAACTGCAGACCGCGCGACCTGAAACGATCGCGCAGGCTCAGCGAATTGAAGGCATGACGCCAAGCGCTATTCTTGCTGTCCTGGCGCATATCCGAAAACGCGGTGAGAGCGTGACTGAGACAATGGCATCCGGGACATGAATGCTGACCATCTTGGCGATCTGGCCGGAACCGATGTTTCACGTGAAACATTCATTCGTTTGCAGAGATATCATGATCTGCTCCTGCAATGGAGCAAGACCCACAATCTGATCGGTCCGAAAGAACGGGAACAGGTTTGGGAGCGGCATATTGCGGATAGTCTTCAAATCTGGCCGTTCGTGAAGCATGCGAATTGTGTGCTCGATATCGGAAGCGGCGCGGGATTTCCTGGCCTTGTTTTGGCGAGTGTCGCAAAAGCGTCAGATGGTCCTGACTTTATCCTTGTGGAGGCAAGCTCGAAGCGCTGCGCATTTTTAAGACATGTGGCCCGGGAACTTGGCTTGAAAGTTGAGGTGCTCAACGCTCGGATCGAGGATGTTTCACGTGAAACACCGGACCTCATTACCGCGCGGGCGGTGGCAGATCTCTCAAAATTGCTGGAAATGGGCCGTCCCTGGTTAGAAAACGGTGCAAAAGCGGCTTTTCTGAAGGGCCAAACAGCGGAAGAGGAATTGACCGAAGCCCGCCATTATTGGAATTTTAAGATACAAAGTTATCCCAGCAAAACTGATTCGCGTGGGGTCGTTCTGTCTCTATCGGAGGTCTCTGCCCGTCATGACTAAATCCCGTATTCTTGCCGTCGTGAACCAAAAGGGCGGCGTGGGCAAAACGACAACATCCATCAATCTTGGCACGGCGCTGGCTGCTGTTGGCCGAAAAGTGTTGATTGTCGACTTCGATGCTCAGGGAAACGCGTCAACCGGGCTAGGTGTGGGCGTTCGCGACCGCAAAGTTACCAGTTTTGACGTGGTGGTCGACAACATCCCGCTCGAAAAGGCGACGATGAAGACGTTGGTGCCGGGTCTCGATATCGTGCCTGGAGATGAAAACCTAGCAGGTGTTGAAACGGCGCTCGCGGATGACCCAAAGCGCTCTTTCCGACTGCGAAACGCGCTCCGTTCCTATCGCGAGCGGGCCGGTCAAAACGGCTATGATATTATTCTGATTGATTGCCCGCCATCGCTCTCGTCTCTGACAGTGAACGCTATGACCGCGAGCGATTCTCTTCTTGTGCCGCTTCAGTGCGAATTTCTGGCGATGGAAGGCCTTTCGCAGCTGCTTCGCACGGTTCAGATCGTCAAAAATGGTCTGAATCCGAAGCTCGATATTCAGGGTATCATCCTAACAATGTTTGATCGCCGCAATCGGTTGTCTGCGGAAGTGGCGGCTGAGGCTCGTGAAAAGCTGGGCGGCAAGGTCTACATTTACGACACGGTTATTCCGCGAAACGTGAAGCTGTCCGAGGCGCCGGGTTATGGCAAGCCGGCACTGCTCTACGATCATAAATGTTCTGGCAGCGAGGCATATATCCGTCTCGCATCAGAGCTCATCCACAGAGAACGTGATTTGGTGCCGGCATAATGGCTTCAGAAAAGAAAAACAGCCGCCTGGGTAAAGGGCTTTCCGCTCTTATCGGCGAATATGACTCATTGGATGATCTGTCCGACGCGCCAGAGGTGACGGCAAAAGCTGTCGACATGATCAATGTCAAAGACATTAAGCCCAATCCAAATCAGCCGCGGAAAGTGTTCAACAAGGAAAAACTTGAGGAACTTTCGGCCTCTATAAAATCACGTGGTGTTCTGACCCCTATTCTGGTCCGCGCTGTTGATGCCGATGACCACAAATACCAGATTATTGCGGGTGAGCGTCGTTGGCGCGCCTCCAGGAAGGCAGAGCTTTCTGAAATTCCGGCGCGAATTCTCGAAACCAATGAAGTCGAACTGCTCGAATTCGGTCTGATCGAGAACATTCAGCGTGAAGATCTCAACGCACTGGAAGAGGCTGAAGGCTATCAGGCGCTGATTTCACGATTCGGGAAAACTCAGGAAGCTCTGGCCGAATCCGTAGGCAAAAGTCGCGCGCACGTGACGAACATGCTCCGTTTGCTTCAACTGCCTGAAACCGTTCGCGAACATCTTCGCCAGGGCAATATATCGGCTGGTCATGCCCGCGCAGCGCTGGGCTCTGATGATCCTGAGGCGATTATCGAACAGGTAATCGCACGCAAACTGTCTGTCCGGGATACCGAAAAACTGGTTCAGAAGGAAAAACTGGGCGGACCAATCAAAGGGTCGGGCCGCGCCGAACCAGAAGAAAAAGACGTTGATACGGAAGCGCTGGAGGCGGATCTCTCTCGCGCACTGGGTCTCGACATCGATATCCGGACATCAGGCAAAGGTGGCGAACTTCGTATCAAGTACCGCCAGCTTGAACAATTGGATGATCTTTGCCGACGCCTGACGCGTGGCACTTAAGTCTTTTAAAACAATAGGTTAGAGCAATCAGCGAGCAATCGCTGGTTCTTTCAGTTTGAGCGACATGATCAATTCATGATCGCGTACTGAGCCAACCGAAATCTGATACTCGCCTTCAGATCTGAAACCGCGTCCTTTATAGAGCTTTATGGCATTTTGATTGCTCGTCCAGACACCGAGGCACAGCTCCTCTGCACCTCGCGAGCGGGCCTGATCAATTGCCCAGCTCAACAGAATGCCGCCGACCCCAACACCTTGCCGCGTTTCACGGACGTATAGCCTGTGAAGCTGAAGCGCCCGGCGCTTGTCCCGATCGAGCGGCAGACTGGTTGGTCCAATCTTCGCATACCCCACCATGTTTGAAGAGGTGTAGGCGACGCGGTAATCAATATCAGGGTTTTCCAGATCTCGGCGCACGCGCGCTTCACTGAAATATTCCTGAAGATAGCAATCCAGATCGGCCTTGGTATAAACATGGCCGAAGAATTCTTCATAGGTGTTGCGCCCGAGGTCAGAAATGCTGACGGAATCTTCCGGTTTGCCGTCCCGGAATCTCAGATTTACGTCAGAGGCTTTCACCATCAGTTCAGTCCCGGATCAGAAGCGTCGATAAAGCTCCGGATTGCATTGGAAACAAGCACCAGCTTGGCAAACGACCAGGAGCCAGCCCGCTCAATTTCATTCAACAACCCCATGGCATCGTTGAAACTATCGCGATTCTTGTCAATAAATTCTTGAATAACAGTTGTTGCATCCGAATAATCATTCAAATCTGACTCGAGTAAGTCACTGATGCGTTCGGTGAGCGTGTTTTGCTGATCAATCAATGTTTCAACAAGACCCCTGAGGGCCAGCCGGTCCCAGTGCTGATCCTGTTTCAGATCCAGCGCTTCAAATCTCAGTTTTTCGAACTTGAAACACTCCCCGACCGCGCTGAACAGAATGGCGGAGCAAACAACGTCACGGTCAGTGCGATTTGACAGATCAACGAGATCAGTGGCCAGTGCCAGATTCTGGATCAGCGCAACACGCGCAGCCAGCTCATCCGGAGTATTCTCGCGCTTGTACTCGTCCGCACGGCGATCCACCAAGTCCTGCTCGAACTTCGATAACCCCTTGGTTCCATTTGCAAAAAGCTTTTGCACACCTGTTCGGTACTTCGAGATCAGATCATTAATCGAGTCCGACCCGGTGCGCGCTTTTGTCAGCCAGAACACCTGGCGGCGAAGCGCATTGATAACGTCGAGGCGCAGGCGGGTCTGAACATCCGCAGACACCTTGTTGTCGAGCGCATCAATGTCCCGAAACAGTGGTTTCAGATCGAAAATATCGAGTGCTGCAACAAAGGCTCTGATAATTGGTGCGGTATGAGCGCCTGTTCGTTCCCGAACGCGGTGTATAAATGTAATGCCGCCCAGATTCACAATGTCGTTTGACAGACGGGTCGCGATGATCTCACGGCGCAGTCTGTGGTTTTCCATGGCCTTTGGATAATCGTGGAGTTTCCCGGGGAAATAGGCATAGAGCTCACTTTCCAGATAGGGATCATCCGGGATATCGCAGGCGACAATGTCGTCAAAGAGCGTAATCTTGGCGTATGCAAGTAAGACCGCCAATTCGGGACGGGTCAGACCATGGCCCGCCTCCCGGAGTGCACGAATATCTTCAGTCCGTGGGAGGCCCTCTACATCGCGATTGAGAATACCATCTGCCTCAAGCCGCTCCATCATGCGTTCATGAGAGTCGAGGTCGGAGCTGGCGGACGCTTCTGCAACAGTCAGGGCGCCCGTCTGATCATAATTATGCACAAGCACCAGCCGAGCCACATCATCGGTCATGCTGGCCAGAAGATCATTGCGATCCTCGCTGGCGAGTGCGCCTGATTCAATCGCGGCTTTAAGCAGGATTTTGATGTTCACTTCATGGTCGGAGCTGTCGACGCCAGCTGAATTGTCGATCGCATCTGTGTTGATGCTGCCGCCAGCGCGCGCGAAATCAATCCGCCCCTCCTGCGTAACACCGAGATTGGCGCCCTCTCCGACGACACGGACATTCAATTCATCGGCGTTCACGCGTACCGCGTCATTAGCTTTGTCGCCAACGTCCAGATGGCTTTCCTGGCGGGATTTCACATAAGTGCCGATACCACCAAACCAGAGCAGATCGGCCTCAACCTTCATGATCTCGCGGATGAGTTCATTTGGTGTCAGAGTGTCAGCACCAGTACCGAGGAAGTCCCTGATCTGCGGCGTAAGGCTGATTTTCTTTGCGGATCGCGAAAAGACGCCGCCGCCTTTTGAGATCAGTTCCGGATTATAATCTTCCCAGCTTGATCGACCCATATCAAACAGGCGCTTGCGCTCAGTCCAGCTTTCCATCGCATCGCCAGGATTCGGATCGATGAAAATATGCATATGGTTGAACGCTGCTTTCAGAAGGATGCTTTTCGAGAGCAACATGCCGTTTCCGAACACGTCGCCCGACATATCACCAACACCGATCACGCTGACGGGATCTTTCTGGACGTCCACGCCCATCTCCCGAAGGTGACGCTGGACGGCGACCCAGGCACCGCGTGCGGTAATACCCATTTTTTTGTGGTCATACCCAACCGAACCACCGGACGCAAAGGCGTCACCAAGCCAGAATCCGAGCGAGGTGCTGATCTCGTTTGCAATGTCGGAAAATGTCGCTGTGCCCTTATCGGCCGCAACAACCAGATAAGGGTCTGTCCCGTCCCAGATCACTGTGCGTCGCGGATGTCGCGGTTCACCATCAACCAGATTGTCTGTCAGCTGCAGCAAGGCGCCGATAAAGGTTTTATAGGCGCGAATGCCTTCCGCCTGAATCGCCTCCCGGTCGCCGCCAACTGGCAGATTTTTCGGGAAAAAGCCCCCCTTCGATCCAACCGGAACAATAACCGCATTCTTGACCTGCTGGGCTTTGACGAGGCCGAGAATCTCGGTGCGGAAATCATCGCGTCGGTCTGACCAGCGCAGACCGCCCCTGGCAACCGGGCCAAATCGCAGATGAACACCTTCCACATGCGGTGCCCAGACAAATATCTCGCGGAACGGCTTTGGATCCGGCAGAGATTCAAGCTCCCGGCTCGCAATCTTGATCGCGATATGGCTATAGGGCTCGCCATGTTCATTGAGCTGGTAGAAATTCGTGCGCTTGATGGCGAAGATCAGCTCGGTTGTTCGACGAATAATCCGGTCTTCATCCAGAGACGCAACGGACTCCAGCGCTTCAAGAATCTGCTCATGAATCTCCTGGCCGGCCGTTTCGCGTTCGTCCTGAGACATTTTGAGATCCGGATCAAACCGAACGCGGAATGCTTTTAGCAATAGCTCCGAAATCCTGGTGTGTTCAGTCAGCGTGTCGATCTGAAGCGACTGGCTCGGGTCCATCCCCGTTTGCTTACGGAAGCGCGCCAGTGTCCGGAAAAGGCTCGCTTCCCGCCAGCTGGCGTTGATTCCGAGCACAAGTCGGTTGAACCCGTCACTCACGCTCTGCTCGGTCCAGATCGCTTCGAAAGCGTCCTCAAAATTGGAGCTGACGTCATCGAGGCGGATTGGTTTTCCATCCCGGGATTTCATCTTCAGGGCGTGAACCCAGTATTGGTCGCCATTCTCACCAATATTTACCGGGTATCCCGTCTCGAAGGCGACAAACAGGCCCATATCTTCAAAGACCGGCACGCTGTTTGAGAGCTCAACAGGTTCGCCGAGCGTGTAGATCTTCGCGCGAACAATGCTCGCTTCATCGCGCTTGAAACGATAAGCGCGCATGGACACGGGATGGGATTCAGAAAGTTCTGAGAAAAACCGGATGTCGGTGATGGCTTCTTCCGGGTCAAAGGCTTCCTTGTAGCCTGCCGAAAACGCATTCGTGACCGTTGTTTCGTCCAGATTTGGCAGCAATTCAGCGCGATGGGTCCGCATCAATCCACGGATTTCATCATTCCAGCTTCGCGCGACCCTGGCGATCTCCTCTTCCAGCGCATCCGGGTTTGGCGACGGGCTGTCTGGTTTCAGATCGATCAGGAAATGGATGCGGGCCAGCGGCGCATCACCATATTGCGGATAAAATGCTGTCAGCTCACCATTATAGGCCCGGCAAAGCACGTCAGCGATCTTTGCGCGAAGGTCTGAGTGGAAGGATTCTTTGGGCACATACACCAGTGCCGAGATATAGCGGTCAAATCGATCGCGCCTGACAAACAGACGCGTTTCGTTACGAGTTTGCAGCTGCAGAATGGCCAGCGAAATATCAGCGAGCTCGGCCTCGGAAATCTGGAATAACTCGTCACGGGGATAAGTCTCCAGAATGTGTTTGAGCGCGCTGGCGTCATGGCTTCCAGGCAGCTTGCCTGTGGTTTTCAGCACGTGTTCCAGCTTGTTCCGGATCAACGGCACATCGCGGGCCTGACGGTTATAGGCGTCAGCGGTGAAAAGACCGGCAAACCGGGTTTCCCCAACTACCTGCCCGGCCTCATTGTATTCTTTCACTCCGATATAATCGACGCGAACCCGGCGATGTACGCGAGAGGCCAGGCTGCCTTTCGCAATGATGATGGGGTCTGCCTCATTGAGAAATTCAGATATCTCATCGGTGATGATGGTGGGCTCGTGCCCACGGCTGAGAATAAAGCGGTTCTCATCCCGCAAAATGCCGATGCTGGAGCTGGGGATGATCTTGGGCTCTTCGTTTGCCAGTTCACCATTCTCATCCATGGCGAATTTGTATTCCCGGCTGCCCAAAAAGGTGAAGTGATCATCTGCGAGCCAGTTCAGGAACGCGGCCGATTCTTTCCGGGTCTCTTCATCGAGAAACGTGTTGGACGAGACATCAATTGCCGAATGCTGCATCCGGCGCTGCATGGCGGCGTGATCGGTGACGCAGAGCGTGATTTCCTCAAGCGTGGCCCGCACTTCGGCTTCCAGGGCTTCGCAGGCAGTCTCGTCAAGGAGGTGAAGGTAAATCTGAATGCAGGATTCCCGGTAGGTATGACCGGTCTGACTGCGCTGGCCTGAACTGTTACGCGTCACATCCACAATCGGGTGGATAACAAGCACGGGGTTGATATTCAGATCGAGACAAGCCCCCGTCACAGACCGGACAATAAACGGTTTATCGGTGCCGCAGATTTCCAGCGTGGTGTAGTTGAGCGGCTTGCCATTGCGATCGGTTACCCGCCTTGTGCGGACGATGTGGTCTGAGGGCGATCGTGTGTCGGTCCAGCTCCAGAAATCGCGGGCCATAACGGCCAGATCATCAAGCCGGAACAGTGAATAGCTCGACGGATCAAGCGCGCCATGTAGCTGAACAAGGAAGTCGCGTGCCTCGTCAGGTAAGGAGCCGTCCTCCGACCATGAGAGATTTTTTGCCGTATGAAGCAGAAGATCGAGGGAAGATTTGTCTATGAATTCACCAGACGGCATAAAAACGAACCTCAAAAAATTTCGCCCCGGTCCATGCGTAACCTGAGCGTGAGCCAATTCAAAGAGTGGTTATGTCAGCTTCACATCAAAACTTGATGAAATTTGGTGCGTTTTCGAAAAATAAATAGGCCCGTCAGACGGGGACATGTCTGACGGGCCAAAGGGCCTCATTCCGCAGGCTGGGTGGGGGACGCACGCGGAGGCCCAACTGATGAGATGGGTACGCTACATCGCGTATTCAACGGCTTTATGCTTGGAATTGCAGAAATTGCCAAGCTATTATTTCAGTACTGCGACAGTTTGGAAGCGGGTATTTTATACAACTCTGAAATAACGAAACTTTTAGTCTGCCACCTCCATTCGACCCGGCTTTCCATCGGCGGATAAAAGAATTGCGAACCATTTCGTCGAGGAAAACTGGTTGCATACTATCATTATTATTACCGTTAACGGCGCGGACAGGAACATGCCCGGTATGCCCCAGAGCGCGCCCCAGACTGCCAGGGACAAAAGAACGACCAGCGTAGAGAGGTTCAGCGTATCGCCCATGATGCGGGGCTGAACGAAATTTCCGATGAGAAACTGCCAGAAACTGACCCCCAGAAAGACGAGACCGGCTGAGATCATCGTACTTTCCGGCATGTAGGCGGGCCATTCGGGCTGAGCGATAGCAAACACCAGCGGAACAAATGCCGCCAGGATCGACCCCACCGTTGGAATGTAGTTCAGTATGAAGATCAGCACACACAGAAGAAGCGCGTTCTGCACGCCGAAAATCAACAATGTGATGTAGGTCAGCACCGTGATGAGCGCAGAGATGACCGTCTGCGTCCAGAGATAGCCTTCAATGCCATCCACCATATCCGCAGAAATCTCCCGAACCTGGGCCCGATGATCGGGGTCCCTGAAGATTGCATCGAGTTTTTCAGACCAGTTGGACGCCGCCATGAATAGAAAGGCGATATAAATCAGGACAATAACAAGATTCTCGCTGAGTTTGCTGGTGGCGGATGCGATGCTGCCTATGAAGCGCTGCCCGGTTTCACCAAACACAATGGCAGAAAATGTTGGCGCATCGCGCAAACCGAGAAGGCTGTATCCTTCCGCGATCAGCTCATTGATCCGCGATTCATAATCACCGGCGCGGGCCGAAATGTCTTCTATCCCCTGCCCCAAAAGCACGAGTACCAGTCCGAAGCCTGTCAGAACAATGATAATACCGATCACGCGGCTGGCCCATTCAGGCAGAATGGAGATGGCGCGATTGATCTTGCGCGAAAAGCTCTCCATCACGAGCCATAGGAAAACGGCGATGGCGAACGGCGCGAAAATGCTTCGTCCAAGGTATAGCGCCGTCACGATCACGCCTGTTGCGATGATCCAGATGCCCGTACGCAGACCAGCCTGTTCCATATGCGACTTCCCCGTGAGAGACGCGCAGGCTAGTCTGACCTGAACGACAGTCAATAGCGTCGGAACGCATTGCAAACTGCGGCCACGCGGCTAAAGCTTTGACTGTCTGGCGGAGGCAAAACATGTCCGAAACTCTTTTCATTGGCGGCGGTGGTCTGGAATATGGTGAACCGCAGGGATTGCTGCTCAATCGGGCCAACCGGCACGGCCTGATCGCAGGCGCAACCGGCACCGGAAAGACGGTGACGTTGCAAATTCTGGCGCAGGGCTTTTCCGAAGCTGGCGTTCCGGTGTTCTGCGCGGATGTGAAGGGTGACCTTTCGGGCATTTCTCAGCCAGGCAGCGCAGACCACAAGCTGCATGACAAGCTTCACGAGCGCGCGGGAACAATCGGGCTCGACCCTTATGACTATGCTGCAGCGCCGACCGTGTTCTGGGATGTGTTTGGAGAGCGCGGGCATCCGGTTCGCGCGACGATTACAGACATGGGCCCGGAGCTGCTGTCTCAGTTGTTTGAGCTGAACGAGACCCAGGAAGGTGTTCTGGTCATTGCGTTTGAAGTGGCCCGTGACGAAGGTTTGGCGCTGCTGGATCTCAAGGATCTTCGAAAACTGCTGGTCCACGTGAATGAAAAGCGCGACGAGATCAGTCAGGAATACGGAAATGTGTCGCCCGCCAGTGTAGGGGCGATCCAGCGGCGTCTTCTGGTGCTTGAGCGCGCCGGGGCAGAAGAATTCTTCGGCGAACCCGCGCTGGATCTCAGTGATCTGCTGCGCGTCTCATTGGATGGGCGCGGCTATGTGAACATTATGGATGCCACCAAGCTTATCCATTCACCCCAGCTCTACTGTACGTTCCTGCTATGGCTCTTGTCTGATCTGTTTGAGAAGCTTCCAGAGGTCGGGGACCCCGACAAACCGAAACTGGTCTTCTTCTTCGATGAAGCACACCTGCTCTTTGACAGCGCGCCCAAGGCATTGCTCGACAAGATTGAACAGGTGGTGAAGCTGATCCGGTCGAAAGGCGTTGGCGTGTTCTTTGTAACGCAAAATCCGCGCGATGTTCCCGATAGCATTCTGGCCCAGCTGGGCAATCGTATTCAGCACGCTTTGCGAGCCTACACGCCGACTGAGCGCAAGGCCGTTCGCGCAGCAGCCGACAGTTTCCGTGAAAATCCGGCTTTTGACACAGAAGAGGTGATCACAGATCTCGGCACCGGCGAAGCGCTTGTCTCGACGCTGGATCGCAAAGGTGTGCCAACCGTTGTTCAGCGCACATTGATCCGGCCGCCAGCCTCCCGGCTTGGCCCGGCGACTGACACAGAGCGTCAGGCCGTCATGTCGTCGAGCCCGGTTGGCAGCAAATATGACACGCTACTCGATCGCGAGTCGGCTTATGAAATTCTGAAAGCCCGCCAGGAAAAGCAGGCCGAAGAGGCCGAACGCCTTGAAGCTGCTGAAGAAAAAGAGAAAGAAAAGCGCGTAAAAGAGCGTTCGCGTGGTCGTTCCGGGCCTGGCGTTGTTGAACGCGGGATTGGCATGGTTGTGCGCGTTTTCACCAGTCAGGCCATGCGCTACATCATTCGAGGTGTGCTAAGCGGCCGCAAACGCTGACGCGAAAGCCGCACCCTAATTTTCCGGCAGCACGGGTTCTGCGAAGATGGGCTGCTGATCTGGCGTTTCCATACAATCGCCGCCCGTTGCGACCCAGCGGCCAGGGTAATCCGGGTCCAGAAATGACAGCCGCACCCGGCCCCAGTTCTGCGTAAACTCGCCGGTTTGTGGGTTCAGAATGGCAATGTCGCAATTGGCGGCATCTGACCCAGTAATGATCCAGACGCCATTATAGCTGCCGCGGCCGGTGTGCTGGCCTGCCAGACCGGGCAGGAACATCTTGTTGACGCCATTCAGATCGAACACCGCCATGCCATTGGGCAGATCGGCTTCATAGACCACTTCACCTGCCGTGGTTGACCAGATTTCATCAGCGAAAACAGGCATTGAGAGCGTCAGGGCTGACGAAATGACGGCAAACGTCCTTTTAAATCGGGCCATGCTGAAAACTCCTGTCTCGGTGATATGAAGACGTGGACCCTAACGCCGTCATTCGCCTCTTGAAAGCCTGCCCTGCAGCGCACGAATGCGCCGCCTGCGAATTTCAAGAACGGCATTGATCTGTGCGCCCAGCAGGACGCAAAGCGAACAGGCGTAAAACCACAGCAAAACATTTATGATGAAACCTGTAGAGCCATAATTCTGCATGGCCTCCGAACTGGCTTCGAAATAAAGCGACATGCCCATGGAGACGGTGGACACCAGAACCGCGCCGCAGGCCGACCCATACCAGCCATGAATCCGGATTGTCTGGTGACCCACAAAACTGGAGGCGTAAGTGGCGTTGAGCACCAGCATCAAAACGCAGGTCATGGCTAGCCAGACAAGCGGCTGGGATATCCAGTTTGATCCAATGCTGGCCGAAAGAATGTGACTGATGGCGCTGACAATGCCGACGAGCAGTGAAGCGACAAAGGCGAATACCACGGTGGGGATCACAAACAGAAAAGACCGTAGAATGATCTGCAAAAAGCCGACGGTTTCATCGGCCCGGGCGATCTGGCGCAGGGAAAACAGGAAAGATCGCACCGCCGTACCTGTACTGAAAACGAACAGCAGGACGTGGAACGTAACTGAGAACGCGTCCTTGTCGATTTCCTGATCTATACGGTGAGATACTTCTGACCGGACCAGATTTTCAATGTCGTGCGGCAGAAACACCGCCAGACGTTCAACGAGGCGGTTGGCCTCATCTATAGAACCGCTGAGTGTGGAGACCCAGACGAGCAGTGCGATAAAGGGAAAAACCGACATGACGGCAAAAAGCGCGAGACTG
Organism: uncultured Hyphomonadaceae bacterium; assembly: GCA_964342455.1. Taxonomy (GTDB): domain Bacteria; phylum Pseudomonadota; class Alphaproteobacteria; order Caulobacterales; family Hyphomonadaceae; genus Ponticaulis. The sequence continues at coordinate 35,083 of CAYFGB010000006.1, read as the reverse complement.
CCCGCGCGTACCGTCAGGTCGTTTTTCTGGATATGCAAAAGCAGCTCAGCAAGAAAGCTGTTCTGAAGCCAGACCCGGATTTGTTGTAAGCGTTCTGGCACTGCCATTCCCTGCGTATGCTGCTGCCGGGCCGGTTGGCCCGGCAAGCTGATGACGATCCCCTATCTCTCTGTTACGGGGAATTTGGGATAACTGATAGTGCGCGTTGTTAATACCAGGCGCGAAAACCGACGAGAAATGCCGCGCTGTCCGTGTCTTCACCAGCGACTTCCAACATATCGTCGGTTTCACCCATGGCAGCATGATAGGTGATGCCAATATAGGGCGAAAATTCGCGGATGATGTCATAGCGCAGCCGTAAGCCCGTTTCGAAATTGGTCAGACCCGAGCCCGTCTTATGCTCAGGGTCGTCCTGAGCGGCGAATTTCAGCTCTGCCCGCGGCTGGAGGATCAGTCTCTGGGTAAGCAAAAAGTCATACTCGGCTTCAAATTTCGCGGTCAGATCGCCTTTTTCACTGAGATAGGCGCGTCCATCCACTTCGAACCAGTATGGCGCCAGCCCCTGAAACCCGAGCGCTGCATGGGCAAGGCCATCGGGTTCGATGTCATAACTGATACCGGCCTGGAGATCGAAATAGGTTGAGATGGCGCGTGACCAGAGAACATCCACGCTGACATGCTCGGCTTCACTGGCGTCAAAATCATACTCGCCTTCAAGCTGGACATAAAGACGGTTGATATCGCCACCATAGGAAGCGCTGACATCGAAAACACCAAGTGTGGCGTTATCTGAGTCCTGCATCTCGAAGCGGTCGGCCATCACCATCAGCGTATTCTCGCTGCCATGATGGTGTTGAACATGTGCGCGGGAGGCCGCCATCTCGTCCGGGTCAAAATAGGCATCGGCCTGTGACCAGGGCGCATCTTCAGACGGGGCGGCCTCGTCTTCGGCATGATGCTGAGCAAAAGCGGGTGCGGCGACTACCAAAGCCGCTGCACTGAAAAGCAGGCTGGGCCCGAAGATCGATCTCATTTCATGTCTCCGTGCATTTGGTGGCCGGAATGATCCATATGCTGGCTGTGATCCATCCTGTCGTGGTCTGGCATATCATGACCTTCATGAGACGGTTCCGCCGACATCTTATGGCCGGCATGGGGATCAGCCGGTTCTGTTTCTTCCATCATTCGATGGTGTTTGTGCGGGTCGGGCAGAACGGAAACGACCTGCATCATGCCGGCATTCATGTGATACAGCAGATGGCAATGGAACGCCCAGTCGCCGACATGATCAGCCGACACGTCAAAGGAGAGCTTTTCCGCCGGTTTCACGATAACCGTGTGTTTGCGTGGCCGATGATCGCCGCCACCATTTACGAGCTCAAAGAACATGCCATGCAAATGGATGGGATGGGGCATCATGGTGTTGTTAATCAGCGTGACGCGGACCCGCTCGCCCTCGCGAAATTTGATGGCCTCGGTAACTTCGGAAAACTTTACCCCGTCAAAGGACCACATATAGCGCTCCATATTGGACGTGAGGTGGATTTCGATCTCGCGTTCGGGTGGGCGGAGATCAGGATTGCGGTCAAGGCTGCGAAGCTGGCTATAGCGCAGCACGCGGTGAGGCACACCTTCAAGCCCGATGCCGGGTTCATCAAGACGGCTCATCGGCATGGCGGCGACATTGGCGATGCCCGGACCTTTCTCAATGTGCTTCTTTTCCACCGGCCAGCTGGCCTGTTGCATATGAGCGGAATGGTCCATCTCCGGCATGGCAGGCCCGTCATGATGCATGGAATGATCCGTGGCAGAGTTTTGCGGTACCGGGTCTGCTTTCATTTCGCCCATTTCGCCCAATTCGCCATGACCCATTGCCGAATGGTCCATATCGTCATGGCTCATATCTCCATGGTCCATGCCCATGTCTTTCATGGTGAGCGTCGGGACAGCGCGAAGCTCTGGCGCGGCGGCCCGCATGCCTGGCTCGGGCCCGAAACTGGCAACGGCCTGGCCCGACCGGTCAATGCTTTCGGCCACGAAGGCAAACGGCTTTTCAGCGTTGGGTTCTATGATGACGTCATAGGTTTCGGCCACGCCGATCTGGAATTCATCAACCTCCAGCGGGCGGACATTGAGCCCGTCGGCGGCCACAATGGTCATGGGCAGGTCCGGCATGCGGACGTTGAAAATTGTCATGGCGGAGGCGTTGATGATGCGCAGGCGCACGCGTTCGCCCGGCTTGAAGACGCCATTCCAATTGTCTTCGGTCGAGTGACCATTGATGAGGAAATGATAGGTCGCGCCCGTGACATCGGCGATGTCGCGCGGGGACATGCGCATTTCGCCCCACATGGCCCGATCAGACAGCGCCTTGCCCAGGCCGCGCTGTTTCGCGTCCATCAGGAAATCCGGCAGGGTGCGCTGCTGGAAGTTATAGGTGTGCGAGATTTTCTTCAGCTTGTCATAGATGCGATAGGCATTCTCAAAGCTCCAGTCAGACAGCACCATGACGTATTCGCGGTCATAGGCGACGGGGTCTGTGCCTTGCGGGTCGACAATCAGCGGGCCGTACATGCCTTGTTGTTCCTGAAGGCCGGAATGAGAGTGATACCAGTATGTGCCGCTTTGCGGGACGGCAAATTTGTAAGTGAAGGTTTCGCCCGCACGGATGCCGGGAAAGGTGACGCCCGGCACGCCATCCATCTGGAAGGGGACAAGCAGGCCGTGCCAGTGAATGCTGGTGTCCTCGTCCACAGTGTTCCTGACATTCAGTGTTATTTCGTCATTCTCTCGGAAGCGGATGAGGGGCGATGGCAATGTGCCGTTAACGCCTACCGCCTTGCCTGCCCGGCCATCAATGCGCACCGGGAAGCGGCCAACTTCGAGGTCGAAGCGGGTGTGGTGGTGGTGAGGAGCTGTGAGGCCGTGATTGCCATGGCTGGATGAGCGCGCCCATGCGGGCAGAAGAGATGACATGCCCAGAAGAAGGGCGCCATTCGCGCCTGACTGGATCAATCGTCGCCGGGAGATCATTGAAAAAATCCTTTGAATTGAGAACGTAAAAAGCAATTCGCCACGCGTTTCAGCCTGGCGTGATTGCCGCTCAATTCAGAAGTCGGGTTTTCAGTGCGATGGGTGTTTGTCGTATGGGCGGTGGAGGCCAGATCAGGTGAGGCTGTGGCGCAGTGTTACGCAAGCCAGCTTCAAACCTGGGGGCCGATCTGGCGAGGGTTGCAAGCTTGATGGATGTGGGCGCAGCGGCGAACGCTGGATCTGTCGCCGTGCTTGCCGTCAGCGCCGTATCACACCACTCGCAATGGTGGTTCGTCGCTTCAGGTTCGGGCGCGTGATCGGAACAGGGCTTATCTGCGCCCATGTTCATGTCAACGGATGCGGCCATCTGATGGGCTGGAAGCATTGGGTCATCATGCTGGCAGGCACACATGGCCTGCTGCGTACCAAGACACAGCGCCAGAATACCAACAAACAAAATGCGAAACGCCGTCATGACATGTCCTGTGACCGGTGCTGAAAATGTCGGGCGGAATACAGTTTTGTCAATGGTGCCAATGCGCCGCTCACGATGCCGACCAGATGGGATGGGGCGATCAAGCGCACGGATTGTCATCACGCTGCATCATGAAAGATCAGGCCGAGCGTGTGGCGGTGCCCGCGCCAGATCTCGCTGACGCCATGGCGTAGTTTCACCCGATAATCGCCGCGGGAACCTTTCACAGGGCGTTCATTAACCGCGAAAATCACACCATCGCCCTGCGAAAGGGGAATGACATGGGGGCGTGACTGCATCCGTGGGCGCTGTTCGGTGATGACAAGGGAGCCGCCTTCAAAATCCGTGCCGGGGCGGGACAACAGTATCGCCGCCTGCAACGGGAAGACTTCCTGGCCGTAAAGATCCTGATGAAGGCAATTATAATCGCCCGGCCCATATTGGAGGAGGAGCGGGGTTGGTCGCGTCTGGCCCGCCTCATGGCAGCGTTTCAGAAAATCCGCATGATCGTCCGGATACCGCCAGGACTGGTTCAGACGTGCATTCCAGCGATTGGCGATGGGTGCGAGTTGTTCATATAGCGCAGCCCTCATGCCACCGATCAGTTCAGGCAAGGGATAGCTGAAATATTGGTATTCGCCGCGCCCAAATCCATGGCGGTGCATGACGACGCGGCTGCGGAAACGCTCTGGCGTGCCGGAATAGAGAGCGGTCAAATCTGCGCAGGCGGACGGGGAGAAAAGCTCGGGCAGAATGGCCCAGCCGCGTTCGTTGAGATTGGTTTCGACCTGCGACCAGTCATATCGGGCAATTGAAGGGGTGTCGTCTGGATGGGTCATGGCTCCAGCTAAACAGAATGAGCCCGAAAATGCATTCCGGTTCTTGCTGTTGGTATTTTGCGGCATTCACGAGGCTGGCTAGCCGCTTTCCCGGCTAGCCTTTGACGCACACGACCTGTCTGAGGGTGTGGACGATCTCGATGAGGTCTGTCTGGGCGGCGATCACCGCATCAATGTCCTTATAGGCCATGGGCGTTTCGTCGATGACGCCCTTATCCTTCCGGCATTCCACGTTTTTCGTCGCCTCAATGTGATCAGCGAGGGTAAACTTCGCCTTGGCGGCCGTCCGGCTCATCTTCCGACCCGCCCCGTGAGAACAGGAACAGAAGCTGTCCAGATTGCCTTTCCCGCGCACAATGAAGGATTTCGCCCCCATCGAACCTGGAATAATGCCAAGTTCGCCATCACCGGCGCGCACAGCCCCTTTCCGGGTGACCCAGACGCTTTCCCCGAAATGGGTCTCCTTCTCCACGTAATTGTGGTGGCAGTTGACCGCATGTTTATCGGTTGAGAACTCCCGCAGCGTTTCCCGTACGGCCTGAAGGACACGGTCCATCATGGCTTCCCGGTTCAGCCGCGCATAATCCTGCGCCCAGGATACGGCCTCGGTGTAATCATTGAAGAGGTCTTCCCCCTCAATGAAAAAGGCCAGATCCCGATCAGGCACGTGATAGCCGAGCACCCGTTTTTCCAGAGCCTTGCGGGCTTCCTGAATGAAGTAGGTGCCGATCCGGTTACCCGTCCCACGCGAGCCGGAATGAAGCATGACCCACACCCGGTCATCCTCATCCAGGCAGAGCTCGATGAAGTGATTGCCCCCACCGAGCGTACCAAGCTGGCCTGCAAAGCTGTCAGCCGTGATCTTGCCGTGCTTTTCAACAATCCGGTCGAGCCGATCCCCGAGCCCGGAATTGCGCAGGCGCGTGAGAATGCTGGCAGGTTTGTTGCCAAAGCTGCCGCCCCGGCCATTGCCGACAGGAACTTTCCGTTCAATCTCTGACCGCACGCGGGAGAGATTGTCGGGCAAGGTCTTACCGGTCAGACTGGTTCGGACGGCCATCATGCCGCAACCGATATCCACCCCGACCGCTGCCGGGATGATGGCGCCTTTTGTGGGAATAACCGACCCGACCGTTGCGCCCCGCCCGAAATGGACGTCTGGCATGACGGCGAGGTGGGAATGCACAAACGGCAACCCGGCCACGTTTTCCAGCTGTTCACGGGCTTTGGGTTCAACGGGAACCCCTTTCACCCAGGCCTTGATCGTCCCGCCGCGAGACGTTTCGATCACTTCAAAATTGCTCATTTTACTTTAGGTCGGATGGCCTGCAGTTTCGAGCACGCTGCACCAGTTCGATCCCCACCTCGATCCTCCCCTTTTGAAGGGGAGGAGGCGCTAGTGGCACGGTCAACTCTCCCCCTTTGAAAAGGGGGAGCTGGAGGGGGATCAAATTGTTGGACCCCCGGCACTGACTTACAGAGATCCTTCGACCTCTCCTTTCTCGTGTTAAAATCTCCGCACGCCGGATTGGATGGTCATGGCAACTGCGCATGAAAAAACCCTCCGGAATGCGGAGGGTTGGTACTGACGCGTGATGTCACTTCGTCATGTTGGGCGATTTTCGCCCGTTACGTCCAACGACCTCCTTTAAGCAGCACCTCTCGACCGCCGATAACCGGCAGGCGCAGAGCTGGGAAATAATTCTGACATAATGTCATTTTGAGATTTCCTCGTTGAACCGGCCTGCCTTGTGATGGAAAATTGTGTTCAGATCAAGGTCTGATGCGCAAAGTTTTTGTGGCGAGGATGTTCGTCCGCGTGGCTCTCTGGCGTTCGGCGCTACCTCTACAGGCGTTGGGGTAAACGGCGTGGCTACTCAGTCTTTCAGTATGGCATCACAATCGAGCGCGTCCGGGTCGCCGCCGAAATCTCTGAGGTTGTTCTCCGAGATCTGGGCACCTTGCGCGCTATCTGCACCGGTTGAACGAAAGAGGCAGATCGCTTTCTTTGTTAGCTCAATCGCTTCTACACTGTCACCTCGGTCAAATGCGGCATTCCCGAGATAGCCGTACTGGATCGCTATGCCTACCTTGCGGCTCAGCGCGTCCTTCAGTTCAAGGCTTTTCTTGAGCCAGACTACAGCGGCGTCCACATCGTCGCGTGTCCCCACGAGGACCCAGAGGTTGGCGTAGGCGACAGCGTTCCACTCATCCGATGCATCAGCCTCAGCGATCAACCGATATAATATTATCGCTTCATCCAGTTCACCTATGCGAAGTTTCAAAGTCGCGAGATAGTTCATAACTTCCAAATCATCGGGCGCGTATTTTCGCGCTTGTTCATACGCCTCAATGGCCTTGAAGGTATCGTTGGCAAACCAGAGCGCGCCAGCCTCCTTAAAGCTTTCGGCGGCGGCTTTGGCCATACCATCGGCGCCCGCGCCTTCCTGTTCACCCAAAGTCATCAGTCGTGAGGCGGCTTCTTCAATGTTGCCCTCAGAGAGCGCCTCGCGGGCTCGGGCTTTGCGGGCATCCGTAGAGGCGAGTAATTTTTCTATGCTTTCGGCAATGCTGGCCTCCGCTTCGGCATCTAACGCAATGCCGTTTGAGGCAGCCTGACGCCTGAGTTCAGCCAAGATGGTATTGAGCTTTTGATCACTTTCGTCGATTTTGCTAGACAGTCTTTTTTCGGTCTGAAAGAGGCTGTCGCGTTGGCTGATGCCGAGATAGGCTGAATAAAGGCCCGCAAAAGCAAGTCCTATTATCGAGCCACGCTTTATTAGTTCACCAATTGCCGTTTTCGGCCGGGTGTTTGCCGCCAATGCGATGGCGAACAGCCCACAGATTATTAGCGCCCCAAAAAACATCCCCATTACCATCCCCTTTCGCGGGGAAGTTTAGCCGAGGTGGAAAATTCTGTCATCCGGGTTGTAGAAACTGCGGCGCTGAAAGTAACGACAAGAAGAAACGCGCAAGTGAGCCCGGATTCACGGCGTTACTTAAATACAACGTCGCTGAGAAAAGACCTGATCTCACCTGTCTCAGATCACGTGTAATAAATCCGTCATGCAGACGTCTCCAAACTGTCATCGATCATGAATAAGGACGCCCCAGTTTTGTTAAACAGGGGAAAGTCTAATGAAAACCAGTCGGAAAATGTTCCGCACGCGCGCCCTGCTTGTCACCTCCGCTCTGACAACGCTTTCGCTTTGTGGATCTGCAATCGCTCAGGAAACCGAAGACGCTCAGGTGCTTGATACGGTCAACGTTATCGGTCTTCGCGCCATGCTGGAGAATTCTGTTGAGCAGCAACGCAATTCCGACACGGTTGAAAGCGTTGTTACACGTGATGACATCGGCCAGTTCCCGGATCAGAACGTTGCTGAATCCATTCGCAAGCTGACGGGTGTGAACGTTCTGAACGACCAGGGCGAAGGCCGGTTCGTGTCTGTTCGCGGCCTGGACCCGGAACTGAATGCCGCCTCGCTGAACGGTGTGCGTCTGCCATCTCCTGAGTCTGACTCGCGCGCTGTCGCGCTGGACGTGATCGCATCGGAGCTGATCAGCTCTGTATCGGTGAAGAAGACACTCACGCCTGATATGGACGCTGATACAATCGGCGCGAGCATCGACATTGAGACCACAAAGGGTTTTGACCGCGAAGACCCGTATTTCACGGCGACGCTGGAAGGCTCTTACAACGACCTCAATGGCGAAACCTCGCCAAAGGGCGCGATTGATTTCGTCTACCCTGTGTCAGACACATTCGGTATTTCGGGCGGCGTGTCTTACTATAAGCGCAAGACCTCGACCGATAATATCGAGTCTGAAGGCTGGGAAGACGAAGACGATTATGTGTTCGCCGAGGACGTTGAGTATCGCGACTATGACGTAGAGCGCGAGCGTATGAGCGGCACAATCTCTTTCGACTGGCGTCCTAGCGAGAACACCGAGCTTTATGCCCGCGGCGTGTTCAGCCAGTTTGACGATTTCGAGCAGCGTACCCGTCTGATCTTTGCGCTCGACAAGGATTCTGTGGTCGATTTCACGGACAATACGGTGTCCTTCTCGGATGAGGATGAAGAAATCGAAGTGGTTCGCGACCTGAAAGACCGTTTTGAAAGCCAGAAAATCCAGTCTTACCAGTTTGGTGGCGAGTCTGAACTCAATGACTGGAAGCTTGATTACAAGCTGGCCTTCTCGACCGCTGAAGAGCATGAGTATGATACGCAGGACCAGACAGAGTTCGTTCGCGGCTTTGAGGGAGATGGTCTTGGCATCACGTTTGATTATTCAAACATGGAAATGCCGACCTTTACCGTTGATGCTGGCGCCGACCTGTTCAACGACGCGTCGGAATATGAGTTCGACAAGGTCGCCTATATTGATGGCCTCGCGGAAGACGAGGAATGGTCTGCCAAGTTCGATGCCGAGCGGGCGTTTGACCTCAAGAATGGCGACGAGTTTGAATTCAAGACGGGCTTCAAGGCACGTCTGAAAAAGAAATCCTATCGCCTCAGCGAAGAGCCATATGAGGGCGCGGAATACACGCTGGCTGATGTGGCCGGTCCGGCGTCTTACAGCCTGATCGATATGGGCCCTGTGCCTCAGCTTGACGCCGTTCGCGCGGCGAACGCAGCGGCGCTGGCGAATGGCGAGCTGGAACTTGAAGAACTGGACGCTGATTTTGAATCGGCTGCGGCGGCGTTTGAAGTCGACGAAGACGTTTACGCCTACTTCGTTCAGGGCCGCTACCAGTCCGACATGCTGACCATGATTGGTGGTCTGCGCGTTGAAGACACGAAAACCGACATGCGCGGCAATTTCGTTGAGCTGGTTGAAGAAGGTCTGCCTTATGAGGGCGAAGTGGTTGATGACGACACCGTCTTCGTCACGCCTGTTGAGTATTCGAAGGATTACACCGACCTTCTGCCAAGCTTTAACCTTAAGTATGACGCGACCGACAATGTCGTCATGCGGGCCGGCATCTTCAAATCCATCGTTCGTCCGAAGATGAGCCGCATTGCGCCAAATCAGATCATCGAAGTCGAAGAGGACGATGATGATATCGCGATTGCAGCTGAATTCGGTAACCCGGCGCTCGACCCGTACCGGGCATGGAACTTTGACGCCAGCGCCGAATACTATTTCGACAATGGCGGCGTGATTCAGGTCGGCGCGTTCTACAAGAAGATCCAGGACTTCCTGGTGGATGTGGAAATCGACGGACCACAATCATTCGGCGGTTACACCTTCTCTGAAGTAGAAGGCATCGATACCGACATTGAAGTTGCGTACTCGATCAATGGTGACGAAGCGACCGTCAGCGGCGTTGAATTCAGCTATCAGCAGGCTCTGGACTTCCTGCCAGGTCTTCTGGACGGCGCGATTGTCGGCCTGAACTACACCCACACCAATGCCGAAGGCGATGTGCCGGATGGCGATGGCGGTTTCCGTACGATCCCGCTGCCAGCCTCTGCCGACAACACTTGGAACGCCATGCTGGGGTATGACAAGGCTGGCCTCGAGCTGCGCCTGACCGCGACCTATCGGGATGAGTATCTGGATGAACTTGGCGGTGACCCTGAAGAAGACCGCTATGTCGAGGATCACCTTCAGATCGACGCGACCGCAAAATACCGGATCAATGACAACTTCCAGATCTTCGGTAACTTCATCAACCTGACTGACGAGCCTTATGTGGCCTATCAGAAAGGCCCACGTAAGAACCGTCTGCTGCAATATGAGGAATACTCTTACACAGCCAAGTTCGGCCTGCGTTACACCTACTAAGCGCTGCGTCTCTTTGCGTGATGAACGGCCCGGGAACTCCTGGGCCGTTTCCCGTTCCCGCGGCAAAACCTCAATAAAAAAAGGCGTCTGCAGGGGAGCAGACGCCGATGGGTGGGACCGAACACCCGGGATTGGTCGTCGCCGGGATAGTCATGATTCTGATCTGACCGTCTCCGGCGACGCGCGCCCAAGGCATTTATAGAGAAAGCGTTCACCGCTTTTCATTAAAACTTGTCATAGAGGAATTTCTTAGTTCAAACTGCCAACAAGTTGGCATTTGGAGCGTATAATGCGATCAGAGCTTGATGATGGTACGCTTTTCCACGAGCTTGACGCAGCGTCACGTGAAAGGGCGCTGACGCTGGGCCGCGTCCGTAGCTATGAACACCAGGCCTGCATTCACAACAAGGATGAACCCGCAGATTCGGCCGTTATCGTGCTGGAAGGTCAGGTCGAGCTGACCCTGACCGATTCTGACGGAAACATCAGCAGCTATATCGCCATTCATCCGGGCCAGCTTTTCGGTTTTATCTCTTTGTTCACGCTGAACAGACGTCGAAACGATGCATATGCGCGCGGCAAGACAACCCTGTTGTATCTGGATCGGAATGTGCTCGATCAGCTGATCGATGAGCTGCCGAGTGTCCGGCATTATGTGGTGAATGTTCTGGCCAGCAAGCTGGCGCTGGCACTGGAAACCATTTCCGATGACCGCACACTTAAGGTGAAGCCGCGCCTCGCAAAGCGGCTGCTGGAGAATGTCAGAAGTGATGGTGTTGTCCCGCTCACCCAGCAACAACTGGCTGAATACATGTCGGTTTCCCGCTATGCGGTGGGCAAGGCTCTGGGTGAATTGCAGGCCGATGGGCTGCTGGACATTTGCTATGGCAAGGTGGCCATTCGTGATCACGAACAGTTGAGGGCGCTGACCCTGCCCGGATAGGCTCTGAGGGGCGGATCGTCGGACTTATCCCAACGAAACCCCGCGACAAAGCGGAAAAGCTTTCCTATATTGCGGGCAGTCCGCATTAACGGGAGGATGACGCAATGAAAGAGTATTTGAAATTCTATATTAATGGCGAGTGGGTTGATCCGGTTGAGCCGCGTACGCTCGACGTTGAAAATCCAGCGACAGAAGAGCCGTTTGCCCGTATTTCCATCGGTTCTGCGGCTGATGTCGATAAGGCTGTTGCGGCTGCCAAGGCTGCCTTCAAGACCTTCTCACAGACCTCTGTCGAGTATCGCGCCGACCTTATGGACAAGATCGTGGCGGTCTACCAGAAGCGCATTGGCGAAGTCTCCGAAGCGATCACTCAGGAAATGGGCGCGCCGAAATGGCTTGCTGACGCCGCGCAGGCAACCGCGCCGCTCGGCCATTTCACAACAACCGCTCAGGTTCTTCGCGAATACGCGTTCGAAGAGCAGCGCGGCAAAACGCTGATCCGCAAGGAGCCAATCGGCGTTTGCGGTTTCATCACACCATGGAACTGGCCGTCCAACCAGATCGCCTGTAAAGTGGCACCGGCTATTGCGGCTGGCTGCACAATGGTTCTCAAGCCGTCTGAAATCGCGCCTCTGGATGCGATGATCATTGCTGAAGTCATGCATGAGGCCGGTGTCCCAGCCGGCGTGTTCAACCTTGTAAACGGCGATGGCCCAGGCGTTGGTCAGGCTCTGTCGACCCACAAGGATGTCGATATGATGTCGTTCACAGGCTCGACCCGTGCGGGCGTTCTGGTTCAGCAGGCTGCGGCCCCAACCGTGAAGCGCGTTGCGCTGGAACTGGGCGGCAAGTCTCCGAACATTGTTTTGGAGGATGCTGATCTTCAGAAAGCTGTTGGTGGCAGCGTCATGAACATGATGATGAACTCAGGCCAGTCCTGTAACGCACCATCGCGTATGTTCATTCCGAAATCCGTGAAGTCCGAAGCTGAGCAGATCGCCAAGGCGACCGCCGAAGCTGTGAAAGTCGGCATGGATGAAAAAGGCGCGATCGGCCCGATTTCAAACGCCAATCAGTACCAGAAGGTTCAGGACCTGATCCAGAAAGGTATCGACGAAGGCGCAACGCTGCTGGCTGGTGGCACAGGTCGTCCAGAAGGTTTCAACAAGGGCTATTTTGCACGTCCGACTGTCTTCACTGACGTCACCAATGACATGACGATTGCCCGCGAGGAAATCTTCGGCCCGGTACTGGTCATGATCCCATACGAGACCGAAGAAGAAGCGATCGACATGGCAAACGACACGGAATACGGCCTTGCTGGCTATGTTCAGTCCGGCTCGACAGAAAACGCACAGCGCGTTGCCAACCAGATCCGTGCAGGTCAGATCCTTGTGAACGGTGCAGGCCCTGACTTCACAGCGCCATTCGGTGGCTACAAAATGTCTGGTAATGGCCGCGAGTGGGGCGAGTTCGGCTTTGAGGAATTCCTCGAAGTGAAAGCTGTCTCAGGCCTCGCAGCCTGATTTCCAGCCAACTGGAATAGTTCATTCACGTCAGGCCGTCCCTTTGTGGGCGGCCTTTCTGTTTTCGGAAAACACCGCGAACACAAAGATCTTCCTCGGTATTTCGGAACTCTCCGCCGATTTATCCTGTTGGTTTAAGGATAGAATTGAAAGGAGCCCTTCCATATGAGCCGCACCCTGCCCGCCGAGACCGTCGATACCCCTGTAGAATTCCAGCTGATTATGGGCGCGAAATGGTCTCTGAAGTCTCAGGCGAGCACAGACAAGACCTGGTCACTGGTTGTGGTTTATCGCGGATATCATTGTCCGGTCTGCAAGAAGCAGCTGAAGACGCTTTCCGGCCAGCTTTCGGACTTCGCCGAGGCAGGTGTTGCGGTGGTTGCCGTAAGCATGGACAGCGAAGAACGCGCCAGTAAGGCTTATGATGAATGGGCGCTGGGCGATCTGCCAGTTGGCTATGGCCTGTCGAAGGAATTTGCCAAGACATATGGCCTCTATCTCTCCGAAAGCATCAAGGATGATGAACCCAAGCTGTTCACTGAGCCGGCCTTACTGCTTTTTCGTGGGGAAACACTGCATGCGGCATGGCTTCAGAGCCTGCCTTTTGCACGTCCGGCCTTTGATGAACTGCTCAGCGGCATTAAATATATAGACAAGGAAGATTACCCGGCGCGCGGAGATGTTCGACCATAAACAGACTGACAGCGCCGCCCGGCTCTTTTCGGGCCGGGATTAGCGTGGAGATACGAAATGCTGAACCTTACCAAATTCGCACTTGCCGCCAGCGCGCTCGGGCTCATCGCGTCCTGTACTTCGACAACACCCTATGGCCCGGTAAATACCAATGCCGGATACGGCTTTACCGAAAGCCAGGTCGAAAACAATCGCTGGACCGTTTCGTTCGCAGGTAACAGCCTGACGGATCTCAAAACAGTTGAGACCTATCTGCTTTATCGCGCCGCCGAGCTGACCAGCAATCAGGGCTATGACTATTTCATCATGGTCAATCGCGGCGTTGATGAGGATCGCAGCCTTCATTCCATGCGGCATCCAATGCGGCCACAATTCTCATACCGGTATTACCACCCGTATTACGGATGGAGATCTTATTATGATCCCTTCTTTGATGATGTGACCACGCGCGAAATCACGCGCTATGAGGCGACAGCCGAGATCACAATGTGGCGTGGCCCGAAACCGGCACAAAACCCTCATGCGTACAACGCTGAAGAGGTGCTGATTAATCTCAGCCCCCGCATTCAGCGCGCCGAGCCCTATTGACGCCAACACTCTTCCGGCCCAGTGACGGAGGCGGGAGGGTGAGCGGATGAACTTTACGCGTCTTTTGATTGTGGTGCCGCTTTATGTGGTGATCGTCGAAACATTGTCGCGCAGCGGGATCAGCCGCATCATGCAATCCTATCCGTTGCCGGACGGTGCGCTTTGGGCGATTGAGCTTGGCGCGCTGGCCTTGGGCGGCTTTCTGACCTGGTTCTACATGCGGCCGGGCGGATATCTGGAAAAGTCATCTTCCGTCTTGCATGCTGTGATCAGCTATATGGCGTTCGGACTGGTGTTTTCGGCTCTGTTCGGGATCTACTCACTGATCAGCGGCCGGTATCCATACTTGCCGGGGCTGATCGTTGTGCCATTGGCCTTTGGGCTGGCAGAGCTCGGCTACATATTGATCATGCGTGCCTGGTATGACCGGAAACGGCGTCAGGAAGAGTTTGATCAGGACAACTGAACGAAAAAACCCGCCTGTTTCCAGGCGGGTTCTTCTTTACCGTCAACAAAGTGACAGAAAATGTTAGCGAGGTGCCATACGGATAGCACCGTCGAGGCGAACGTCTTCACCGTTGAAGTAAGCGTTCGTAACCATCTGAAGCGCGAGGCTTGCATACTCTTCCGGGTTGCCGAGGCGAGCTGGGTTAGGAACCTGAGCGCCGAGAGCAGCTTTCACGTTCTCAGGTGCAGCAGCCAGAAGCGGCGTGTTGAAGATACCTGGCAGGATGGTGTTGACGCGGATCAGCTCTTTAGAAAGGTCACGCGCGATTGGCAGGGTCATGCCAACAACACCGCCCTTGGACGCAGAGTAGGCAGCCTGGCCAATCTGACCATCTTCAGCAGCAACAGACGCTGTGTTGACGATTGCGCCGCGCTCGCCGTCGATCGGGTCGAGGGTCATCATGCCAGCAGCTGATTTCGCGATGCAGCGGAAAGTACCGACCAGGTTGATCTGGATGATGAGGTCAAACTTGTCGAGCGGGAAGTGGCCGATGTCGCCGGTCTTCTTGTCGCGAGACGCTGTCTTGATGGCGTTACCTGTGCCTGCACAGTTGATAAGGATGCGTTCCTGACCGATTTCAGAGCGAACTTTCGCAAAGCCGGCATCAACATCTTCTTCAGATGTGACGTTGACCTTGGCAAATGCGCCGCCGAGTTCTTTGGCAACAGCTTCACCACGCTCTTCATTCAGGTCGAAAATGCCAACCTTGACGCCCTGTGCGGCAAGCGCGCGAGCTGTGGCTTCACCAAGACCGGATGCACCACCGGTGATGACGGCGGAAATACTGGAATCGAGTTTCATTGGATTACTCCCTATTGTGCACAATAGGGATGACACATAAACGATCTGACGTGTGTGCCAATCTCTGACGTAACGTTAGACGTGCCCTATGGCCAATGAATGAAAAAAACAGCGATTTTAAAGCGGTTTTGGCGTGAATCCCGGGTGGTCGGGACTGTCTACAAGGCCCCGATAGGCACGCCAGCTGGCAAGGCCAATCCATGGGAAAATCACAACCAGGCCAATAAAGGCTGTCAGAATACCGATCACGGTCAATCCAACAATCAGAACGGCCCAGACCGCCATGGCGCCCGGGTTCTTTGCGACGGTCCGGAAGCTGGTGATTGTGGCTGAGAACACATTGGTGTGGCGTTCGAGAAGCATAGGCGCTGACACCACCACCAGACAAAACACCAGAAAAGCCATCAGGCCACCAAAGATGGTGCCGGTCAGCACCATATTATGGCCCTCGGGATCGAAGGCGGCAAAGTGCAGAAAGTCCCAGATCGTGCGATGCACCTGATAAGTCGACAGTCCATAAATCACCTGTGCGATCCGCGTCCAGAAAAAGTAGATCATCAGAAGCGCGAGGCCGAGATAGGCAAGATCCAGCGTTGAGCTTGGTTTTACGACCAGCATCTCGCCCAAGGTTGGTTTTTCGCCCCGCTCCAGTCGCCGGCCCGCCTCATAGATGCCCATGGCGAACATTGGCGCGACGAACAGAAACCCGCCAGCCAGAACCATGATCCAGCTGGAATATCCGGAGAATAACAGCGCATTGGTGAGGCCCGCACTAATCGTGGCCAGGATCACGCCGTAGGTCAGTGCTTGTGTGGGAATCTGCCGGAAATCGGCCCATCCCTCTTTCAGCCATTGAAACGGCGCGCCAATACTGATTTCTGCCACTTCAGGCAGGCCGCCCATTGTCGATTGTTCTGTCGTCACGTCGCGCTCCCTGATCAGGCTTTGAAAAACCCTTGTATGATTATGGCTATATCAGAGCGAACGCCTGAAGAAAATTCAAGAGTTCAAATCACACAAGACCAAGATCAAGCAAAGATCTCGCTGTTTCCTTAATGGCGACCTCTGCCGGCGTGGGGTTTATTTCGAGAACTGATTTCATCCGTTCGTTCGAGACGACGCGGAATTTTCCAAGCTCTGGCAGAACGTTCTTGAGGGGCGGGTTCACATTGGCCAGCAAACGAAGGCTCCAGTTCGGCAGTTCTTTTTCCGGAATCCTTTCGGCATGTTCAGCAAAGGCCTTGCGAAGAATATCGGCGATTTCCGTCATCCAGAGTGTACGATCGGACACGATGAAGCGCTTGCCAGCCGCTTCGGGCAGGGTCATGGCGCGGATATGGGCTGCGGAGACATCGCGCACATCCACAAGAGCGAAGCTGAGTTTCGGAAGCCGGGGCACGCTGCCGGCAAGCAATTGGGAAATGATCTGCGTCGATGTCGACACATCCTTGCCCAGGAGCGGTCCAAGAACGCCAACCGGATTGATCACGGCAAGTTCCAGCCCCTCGCCTTCTGCGCTGTTGACGAAGTCCCAGGCCGCTTTCTCTGCGATGGTCTTGGAGCGGGCATAGGGCGTGTTGTCTTTCAGCTCGTCCGGATTGGACCAGTGTTCCTCGGTCAGCGGCTCAGGCCGGTTCTTGCCCCAGCCATACCCGATGGCGGCCATGGAAGAGGTTAGCACGACCCGTGAGACACCTGCAGCCTTCGACGCCTTCAGTACCCGCAAAGCTCCATCGCGGGCTGGCCGGATCAGCTCATCGGCGTCCTTTGGCCGTTCCGCCGGGAAGGGTGAGGCGATGTGAAGAACGTATTGGCAGCCCTCAACAGCTGCAGCCCAGCCCCGGTCATGATCGAGACTGGCTTCCACCAGCTCCAGCATGTCTGCCATGGGTGTGTGGGGGCGAAGAGTCTCGCGGATCTGCTCGGCCTTATCAAAGGACCGGACGCTGCCGCGCACGCGATAGCCCTGTTCCAGAAGATCCAGAATCGTCTGGAGCGCGATGAAACCGGACGCCCCGGTTACCAGAACCTGTTCATCCATTTACTTTCTCCTCGGTCATGAACTTGAAGACTCACGGGATTTTAGGAAAGCCATGGCACAATTCCTGCACAAAAAGATACAGAGGAAGCGCGGATGCTTACCAAGGTTCAAGGGTGTGTCGGGATGAGTAGTGAAGTGACAAGAGAGTCTCAAATCCTGGAAGCGGCAGAGCGTATTTTCATGCGCTATGGCCCGCGTCGGTCAACAATGGACGATATTGCCGATGATGTCGGCATTTCACGCCCGGCGATCTATCAGTACTTTC
The DNA here is from genome assembly GCA_964342455.1 of uncultured Hyphomonadaceae bacterium. Classification (GTDB taxonomy): domain Bacteria; phylum Pseudomonadota; class Alphaproteobacteria; order Caulobacterales; family Hyphomonadaceae; genus Ponticaulis. Next base: position 17,578 of record CAYFGB010000006.1, on the reverse strand, counting down.
GTACCAAAAAAGAACTGCTTCGTCAGGTGGTTGAACGACTACACCGCGAAACTCTGAAATCTGTCGCTACGGAACTGGACCGCGCCGGGTCTGTTCGTCGTCAGCTGACATGTGGTTTGCAGGCGCGCGATGGGCATCTTTTCAAGTATTGCGAGCCAAACGGGCCAACCCCGTGGTTTCTCGATACATCTCAAAAAGACGTGAACGACATCGTGGCCAATGCTCAGCGTATGTATGAAGGCCTCCTGCGACGTCACCTCACGAAATCCGGGTATTCAACCGACCGGGCAGAAGTGACAGCCCGTCTCCTGGTGGCCATGGCGGCCGGTCTTCGCTCCATGGCGAGAAGCCCTGAGGATTTTGACCGCGCGCTGACCTATTCCGTCGATCAGCTGATTGCAGGCGCAGATCAGTTGGAAGTGGCCTGATCTATCGCTGCCCGGCGGGCGTCACGCGCTTCCCGAATGGTGATGTAAAGCGTGGATACCACGATGATAAGGGCCCCGATCCACACCATGGGGCCCGGAAACTCCTGAAAAATCAACCAGTCTGCGCTCGCTGTCATCGGCAGGCGCAGATAGTCGATCGTTGACAGAAACGAGGCGTCGCCCTTGCTCATCCCGGTGATGTAGCAGGTTTGTGCGAGCAATCCTGACAGCGCCATCAGCGCAATCATTCCGACATCAAAGAGATTATGCGGCATTTCCCACTGGATGACGGCGACCGGGAAAGTGAAAATGGCAGATAACAGGTTGGCATAGGTGAGCAACACGAGCGGTGTGTGATCTCTGGAGAGCGTTTTCACCAGAATGATGGCCCCGCCAAAGCATAACGCGGAGACAAGCGCCAGAATGCTGCCAAGCTCCAGACCAGAGTCCGGGCGCACCATGATTATCACGCCGACAAACCCGATCGCTGTTGCCGTCCAGCGACGCGGGCCGACGGTTTCCTTCAACAAAAGCGCCGCCAGAATGACGATGAACAGGGAGCGCGAGAACGAGATTGCGTTAAACTGGGACATCGGAATGCCGAATTCCGCCGAATAGGCGTAAAATCCGAATAGAAAGCCTGCCGTTCCGAACAGGCTGCGAAGCAGGATCAATCTGGGCCGGCTTGTTCTGAATGCGGACAATGGCATGCGCAGGATGAAGGGCAGGGTCCAGATCAGCGCGATAATGGATCTGTAAAACGCCAGAAGCCCCGGCTCATAGGTTCCGCTGAGCAATTTTCCCAGTGCAATGTGTGCCGTGAAGAGAATGCCGGACACGATCATCCACGTCGCCGCGACAAGCTGGGTTGATGAAGTTGCGGATTGCGGAGAAGATACTTTCTCCATGACTGACTTCTCTTCTTCTGAGATCGACGAAATCGATCAATTATGGCGTCAGTGCCCGACTGATCATGTCTGGACCGGCTGGGCAAGGCCTGGCGGTCGCGGGGATGAGGTCTGGATCTTCCGCATGCGCGCCAACTGGCGTCGTTTCACGCTGATCAAGTCCCGGCTGACCTATTATATCTATGATGAGAAGCGTCGCATTGTAGCGCGGGCCTCGTCTTTGAATGATCTGTTGACCCGTGTTGACGCAATCCCCGGCCTGAATGACCCCCTGCCGCTCGATTGATGAGCGCTGTCTTTACGCTGTTGATCGATTGGCACATAGAAAAAGGGCGCCCGAGAGGGCGCCCTTTCTGATTTTGAACATCTCCTGGAGAGGTGGGCTTAGTATCCGCCGTATCCGTAGACAGGTGTTGCTGGTTCACAGACGCAGCCACCACCGACGTTCAGGACAACCGTACCAGCGCGAACTGTTTCATACTGGGTCGGCTGAGTGATCGTCTCGGTAACACCGTTATAGCGAACATACTCGACCGGCTGAACGCGGGTTGTGACGATCGGCTGGATCACGTCGCGACGTGTGACCGCTTCAAAATAGCTCTCGCGATAGTCTTCGACGCGGTTTTCAGTGACCTGCGGGATGTAGTTCACGCGGGTTTCCGGAACCTGAGCCGGGATCACACGACCTGGCAGGTAATCTGTTTCATAGCGAGTAGACGCTGTGACAGTTTCTTTGCGGCCATTGATGACCTGACGCTCGACCGGACGAACCGTGGTGACAACAACCGGCTGTGTGACGTTGCGGGTTACGCGGTCAACATAGACGTCGGACACTTCGAGAACCGTTCGGTTTACGACTTGTGGAATGATGTTTTCCTGAACTTGAGGACGTGGACCGTATTCAACGCGACCTGGAAGAACTTCTTCGCGGTATTGTGTTGAAGCTGTAACGGTTTCTGTCTGCGGCTGCAGGATGCGGCGTTCGATTGGCTGAACGATTGTGCGTTCAACTGGCTGAATGACGTCACGCTCGGTAACAACATCGATCTGACGCTCAGAGTATTCTTCCTGAACGACTTCTGTAACGTTTTCAGTCGTGTACTCGTTAACAGACGGCGTTGGAGCTGGAATGACTTCCAATGGTGCCGTGTTTGTTTCATAGCGGGTTGGCGCGGTTTCTTCCACCAGCTGCGGGCGGTCGATGCGGCGCTGAACCGGGATGATTGTTGTGCGAACGATTGGCTGAATGACGTCACGGCGTGCGACAACATCCTCAACGCGCTCGGTAACTTCTTCGCGTGTTTCGAAAGACTGCTCGGTGATCACGTTCTCAGTGACCGCTGGAACGTCGTCTTCTTCAACAATAACAGGAAGGACTTCTTCTTCGTAACGAACCGGCTCTGTAACCGTTTCCTTGCGACCGTTGATCACTTCACGCTCAACAGGCTGGATCAGCGTGCGTTCAACAGGCTGGATGATTTCACGCTCGGTGACCGCATCCACATAGGTTGTTGTCTCTTCAACACGTGTTTCCTGCGTAACGACTTCGTTGACGTTCTCGCAGCAAAGTTCGCTGTCGACAGCGACATTTGTCTCTGCGCCGAGATACTCAACGGAAACGTCACCTGAATTCACAGCGCTTGCTTCACCCGAACGGGCGAGCAGATCGCGGATTTCTTCTTCTGTCAGGACGCGGGCTTCGCCGGACATGGAACCATAGTCCACACCGCCAACACCACCGTCATTACCAGCCCAGGCTGGGATTGCAGTCATGGTGATCATGCCTGCAATCATGAGACCTTTTGCAATATTCATATCGATACCCCTCTGACCTCGCAGGCCATGCCATCACTTACTTCAAGACCAACTGTGCCAAGATGGCCCAGACAGTTCTGGACATGCAGGTCTGGTGCCAGCATTGCCCTTCCTATTTGATTTTACGGCAAAGTATTTTCGCTGCAAAAGCGTTTCCCGTAATAAGGGAACGGATTCAGCAGTAACCCCCGTGCCGATACTAGGCGGACTTACTACAATATTGCAATTAACACTATACTCACTGATCCCGGCAGTTTTTTAGTTTAATTGTGGAACACTTCAATCACAGGAATGCTCATATTCTGCACACTGAGTGAAAGTCTTGATATCCGAAGCAATTATTTCCCAAAATAAAACCGGCCAGTCAGTCAATCAAAGCGATTGATCAGACAAGCCGGTTCTTTGTTCCGGACTGTCGGAAGGGTACGGCAGACCGGAAGGTTCCGTCTTTCAGGTGAGATCAGGCTGCAACAGTCTCGGCAGGCTGCGAGTTTCGGATAAGGAAATCGAACGCTGAGAGCGCCGCTTTCGAGCCTTCACCCATGGCAATGACAATCTGTTTGTACGGCACGGTGGTGCAATCGCCTGCGGCCAGCACGCCCGGCACAGAGGTTTCACCGCGCGCATTGACCTCGATTTCTCCGCGATCAGAGAGTTTTACGCTACCCTTTAGCCATTCGGTGTTCGGTACCAGGCCGATCTGAACAAACACGCCTTCCAGATCGAGCAGATGTTCTTCCTCAGTCTTACGGTTCATGTATTTCAGGCCGGTGACTTTCGATCCATCGCCGATGACTTCTGTTGTCTGCGTATTCGTCAGAATCTTGACGTTTGGCAGGCTGCGCAGCTTGTCCTGCAGGACCGCATCCGCGCGCATTTCGGGCATGAACTCGATTAGAGTCACTTCCGCCACAATACCCGCCAAATCAATCGCCGCTTCGACACCGGAGTTACCGCCACCGATGACCGCAACGCGCTTGCCCTTGAAGAGCGGGCCATCACAGTGCGGGCAATAGGCGACGCCTTTATTGGCGTATTCATTCTCACCCGGCACATTCATCTTCCGCCAGCGTGCACCCGTAGACAGAACAACAGTACGGGATTTCAGGGACGCGCCGTTTTCCAGCTCGACTTCGATCAAACCCCCCGGTGTCTTCGCCGGGATCAGCTTCTTCGCCTTCTGAAGGTTCATGATGTCCACGTCGTTTTCCTTGACGTGATTTTCCAGCGCGGCAGCCAGTTTCGGGCCTTCCGTGTAGGAAACGGAAATGAAGTTCTCAATGCCCATCGTGTCCATGACCTGACCGCCAAAGCGTTCAGCGACAACGCCGGTCTTGATGCCTTTACGGGCGGCATAAATGGCTGAGGCAGAGCCAGCCGGACCGCCACCGACAACCAGAACATCAAACGCATCTTTTGTGGCCAGCTTTTTGGCTTCGCGTTCGCCAGCGCCGCTGTCGATTTTGGAAAGCAGCTCGGCCAGATCCATCCGGCCAGACGCAAATGGCTGACCATTCAGGAGCACGGTTGGCACAGCCATGACTTCACGGCGTTCCATTTCTTCCTTGAAGATCGCGCCATCAATCGCGGTATGGCGGATATTCGGGTTAAGCACAGCCATCATGTTCAGCGCCTGAACAACGTCTGGGCAGTTATGGCAGGACAGCGAGAAGAAGGTTGTGAATTCCTGAACTTCGTCGAATTCCAGCGCCTGGATCTGTTCCTTGACCTCATCACTGATCTTTGGGGGGTGACCGCCAACATGCAGCAGACCCAGGACAAGCGATGTAAACTCGTGGCCCAGCGGAATGCCGCCAAAGGTGACACGGGTTTCCGGCTCGTTCACGCGAACAATGTCAAAGCTTGGCACCCATTCGCGGTCGCTGTCAGTCACGATATTCATTGAAACGCGATCGGAGGTCTCAACAATATCCTGAAGCAGTGCGACCAGCTCGTCTGACTTGGGCGTATCGTTGGTGTATGCGACAAGCTCAATCGGCGTGCGCAGATTTTCCATATAGGATTTCAGCTGGGTTTTCATTCCGGCGTCGAGCATTGGTCATCATCCTTTCTGCAAAGGCAGGCGCACGAATGGCGTCGCCAGGTTATTCTTATCCATTGGCAGGAGGTCAGATCCCCGAAAGATCGGACGTCGTGCCAATGGCAGCTGGCGGCAGAGCCGCCAGCGCCAGGGGCTGTGTAAAGCGTCGCTTAGATTTTGCCGACGAGGTCGAGAGACGGAGCAAGTGTGCCTTCGCCTTCTTCCCATTTTGCCGGGCAGACTTCGCCTGGATTGTTGCGAACGTACTGAGCCGCTTTCGTTTTGCGGAGCAGTTCAGTTGCATTACGGCCAACACCTTCAGACGTGATTTCCATGAACTGAATGATGCCGTCCGGATCGACGAGGAAGGTCGCACGGTCAGCAAGGCCAACGCCTGGACGCATCACTTCGAAATTGTTCGTGATGGTGCCGGACTGGTCGCCGACCATTGCGTATTTGATCTTGCCGATAGCCGGCGAAGAATCGTGCCATGCCTTGTGTGAGAAATGGGTGTCTGTAGAGACGGAGTAGATTTCCACGCCAAGCTTCTGGAAGTCGTCATAAAGGTTGGCCAAGTCTTCGAGCTCAGTTGGGCAGACGAATGTGAAGTCGGCCGGGTAGAAGAAGAAGATTGCCCATTTACCTTTGACGTCAGCGTCGGAAATTTCGACGAACTCGCCGTTTTTGAAAGCTGTTGCGTTAAATGGTTTGATTTCAGTGTTGATAAGCGCCATTGCACATCCCCTTTCGTGTTCAGGATGGCATCTATATCGCGATGGCCGAGCCGAAAAACAAATTTATATTTTTTATACTAACGATAAAATTATTCGATCCCATCTTGAATGTATGATGTGACCGTCCGAAGCCGGAATGTCGGGCGATCCGGCGTCATGTCGTACTGATTTGATTGTATTGCTGAACGGGTTAGGAACAGGCCAATGAATCTACCATCACTTCGACAGCTTCAGTTTCTGGATGCCCTTGCGCGTGAGAAGTCTTTTTCCCGCGCCGCACAGGCCATGTTCGTTACCCAGCCAACCCTGTCGACGGCCATTCGCGAGCTTGAAGCGCTGCTGGGCGTTCAACTGGTGGAGCGGGAAGCGCGAGGTGCCACGCTGACACCCACCGGGGTTGAAGTGGTCAGTCGGGCGCGGGTGATCCTGTCCGACGCGGAAGAGCTGGTGCTGGCGGCCAGCGGGGCAAGCGAGCCCTTGCATGGGAATTTCCGGCTTGGCGCGATCCCCACCATCGCGCCTTTTGTTCTGCCGCGCGTGATGAAGCATCTGAAAACGGCTTATCCGGAGCTGTCCCTTTATCTGCGCGAGGACCAGACGGCGCGTCTTCTGGACGATTTGCGCGCCCGGCGGCTGGATGCGGCGCTGATCGCCCTGCCCTATGAAGCAACAGGAATTGAAACCGTTTCCGTGTTTGAAGATGAGTTTCTTCTCGCGGCACCTGTGGGTCATCCTCTGGGAGAGGAAGGCGCGCTACAGCCCGAAGATCTGGCCCCACATGATGTGTTGCTTCTGGAAGACGGGCATTGTCTGCGCGATCATGCGCTGTCTGTCTGCAAATTGCCGAGCGTTCGGGATGGTGGTGAGGTAAGCGCGACCAGCCTTCACACGCTGATCCAGATGGTGGCCGGCGGGCTTGGTGTGTCGCTGATCCCGCGTATTGCGATGGAGGCCGGCATCGGTAACGGTCTGGACGTCAACATCCGGCCTTTCTCGCCGCCGGCAATTGGCCGATCCATTGGCGTGGCCTGGCGCACGGGTTCGTCCCGGGAGGAAGATGCGAAACTGGTGGCTGACGAGCTCCGGGAGCTTTTCTCGGAGGGGCTGAAAAAGACAGACTGATCAGGCGACGCCGCGCAGTTTCCGGACAAGCTTTGGCAATCTGGCGGCAAGCCAGAACGCGCTGACCCAATTGCCGAGCAGCATCATCACGATGATGACGGGCAAGCTGATCCAGAGCGGCTCCAGAAAGAAGATGACGACGGCAATCACCAGAAAGCCGAGATAGAGATCGGCGAGAGAAATCTTGCCCCAGGGCAGCCCGGTGATCGCGGCAAACTCGGCGGCAAAGTCGCCACTCAAATAAGCCCAGACGCAGGCGCCGAGAAATCCGGCGCCCAGAAGGATCAGAATGCCGCGCAGAAGGGTCATGTCGTGTGTCTTTCGTATTGCCGTCAGATTGTAGGCTTTTTACGAAAGACCTCTTCGTCCAGTTCACCTTCCCATTTGCCGACCACAGAGGCGACGGCAGCGTCACCCGTGACATTGGTCAATGTACGCATCATGTCGAGCAGGCGGTCGAACGGGAAGATGAGCGCGATGACGGCGACCATCTGGCCATCCGAAAAGAGCGGGTCGCCCTCTGGCCCGGTCATGACGCCCATGACGGTGGCGGCAAGGAACAGACCGGCAGACGGAATGCCAGCCGCACCGATCGAGGCAAGCGTAGCCGTGAGCGCGATGAGGAAATAGTCGCCCGGCTGAACGGCAATGCCGCTGGCTTGCGCGGCAAAAAGCGCAATCAGGCCGAGATAGATGGCGGTACCATCCATATTGATGGTGGCACCGACCGGAAGGACGGACGCGGCAACTGATTTTTTCACGCCGAGGTTTTCGGAGACGTTGGCAATAGTGACGGGCAGCGTGCCGGAGCTGGAGGCTGTAGAATAGGCAAAGATCTGTGCGTCGCGGATACCGCCAAAGAAGCGCACCAGCGGCAGACGGAGAATACCCTTGATCAGACCGAAGCCATACACCAGCACAATGTGGATGATGCAGGCCAGATAAAGCGCGATCGCAAGCAGGCCGAGATTGTCGAGAACGGACAGTCCTTTTGTGGCCATAACCCAGGCCATCAGGAAGAAGACACCAAATGGCGCTACTTCCATAACGAGGATGGTCACTTTCAGCATGACTTCCGCGGCGCTTTCAATGGCTTGCGCGACAGGGCGACCCTTTTCACCGGCCATGAGACAACCGACGCCGAAAATGATGGCAAAGAAAATAATGGCCAGCACATCGGTTGAGGCGAGCGCCTCGATCGGGTTGGTCGGGATGATGGCGAGGAGCTTGTCGGCCAGCGTGCCACTTGCGGCGCGACCGGCCTCAAGCCGGCCCTCAATCGTTGCCAGATCATCGGCAGATGGGGTGATGTCTATGCCGCGACCGGGCTGGAAGATTGTCCCCATCAGCAGGCCGAGCGTTACCGCGAACACGGTGGTGCACATATAGAGCAAAATCGTCTTCGCCCCGAGCCCGCCAAGTTTGGATGGATCGCCCATTGCTGTAACGCCTGCCACAAGCGTTGTGAAAATCAGCGGCACGACCAGCATTTTGATGAGGTTCACAAAGGCATCGCCAAAGGGCTTGAACCAACTGCCTCCAATCGAGCTGGCGGCTTCAACGCCCATGCCATACCGAACCCCGAGACCGACGATCAGACCGAGCAAAAGCCCGGCCATGACGCGTTTCCAGAGTGTGATTTTCGTCCAGGCTTCCATGGCCAACCCCCGTAAAACTGGTTTCGGGGGAGCGTAGAACGGTTTTGTGTGAAAGCAACTCGTTATCGAGTCTCAAACGCCGGAAGGTGACACAAGGTCAAAGCTATAGCAGCTATTCGCATTTTTTATTTGAGAATGGTTCGCAAACTGTTACATCAGGCCGGTAATGCGGAGCGAGTTCATGACCAAAACCCTGACTTACGGATTGATGCACCTGACTGTCGCCATTCTCGTGGCGTATGCGCTGACACGTAACTGGCATGCCGCGCTCGCGATTGGTTTGCTGGAACCATTGGTGCAGACAATCGCGTACTCATGTCATGAGCGCGTCTGGGCGCGTATCCGCCAGCCTGCATGACGGCTTTTGTTGGTGATTATCACAGACCGTTCACTCACAAAAGAAGGCAGGCCAGACCCGAAGGTCTGACCTGCCCCCACTTGCGAGAGTGTTCCCCACCGGACCTTGGGTCGGTCCGGCCAGCAGTCTAAAGAGGTTGCGCAATGCCAGGATGGGCAAATGTCCCGCTGCGCAAACCCCGGCGTCCCACGACTGCTGCTTTTAGTTCCCACCCTTGCGTTGTTTCACATCTTCTTCTTCGGCCAGCTCGCGGTCGGTATCATCGAAGTCGACACTCGACTCGGCTTCCTGCGCATAGCTGCGGTTTTTCTTGGCGAGGTTTTCCATCGTCACGCCCAGCCGGTCCTTGGAGACGGCCATCTGTTTTGACCGATCAACACCGACAGCGTCGGCATCTGAAAAGCTCGCAAATTCAGCGCCAAGGAACACAACCTGCCAGCCTTTGGCCTCAGCGCGGTCGAGTGCGGACTTTGCGCCCTCCCTGGTGAATTCAACACTCGAATTCTCTTTGCCGTCCGTCATGATGACGATGACTGCCTTTTCCGGCGCGTCGGAGTCGGCCTCTGCAATGATGCGTCCAATAGCGTCGAAGAGCGGCGTCATGCCCCGCGGGCTGACTTCACTGATGGTGACGTCGGACCATTCGGTGCCTTTGACATTCTGACGAAGAACGTCGAACTGCATTCCGGACTGGGAATCGAAGACAGCCAGGGTAATGTCGTTCTTCACGTCGGGGCCATCATCAGGCTCCACCACGCTTTTCACATACGCATTTACCGAGCTGAGTGCTTCATCCCAGATATTGTCCATCGATCCAGTCCGGTCGAGCAGGATATAAGAGTTCAGCTCCACCGGCTCTGATTTTGTGGTGGCGGCACTCGCGCATCCGCCGATTGCGATGGCAGCGCAGGCTGCTGTGACGATTTTGCTGAACATTATCTGACGTCCTCTTTGATCCGAAGTGAAGACTTACTCACACTTCGGGCTGAAATGTGGCAAACCGGGGTTCTGTTCAGGGCAATTTCAATGTCAGTGGAGGTTTTTGCGACCTCGCATACTCTTTTGCTCTCGCCACAGGTGTCAGAGTTGTGTCCTGGGGCTGCAGCCAATGGGTCCAGAGAAGCTGGATAGTTAGTTCAGTGCTCGGGGAACAGAACGTCGTAAACGATATGTAGAGCCTCGATTCCGCGTCCCGGTATTGCTTAGCGGGCATGATAGCTGTATCGCGCTGCAATTGCCTGTTTTACGCCGGATCACCAGAGGAAACCATGCCTGAAGCTCCCGAGATCGTACCATCCCTGCCCACGCGCCCGGTGCCAAAGAAAGTTGTTCTGGCTTATTCCGGCGGTCTTGATACCTCGATCATTCTGAAATGGCTGCAGACGGAGTTCGGTTGCGAAGTCATTACCTTCACCGCTGACCTGGGCCAGGGCGAGGAGCTTGGCCCGGCGCGCGAGAAGGCGCGCATGATGGGGATCAAGGAAGAGAACATCTATATTGATGATCTTCGCGAGGAATTCGTGCGCGATTTCGTGTTCCCGATGTTCCGCGCCAATGCCATTTATGAAGGCACATATCTGCTGGGTACGTCGATTGCCCGGCCACTGATCACCAAGCGCCTGATCGAGATTGCGAAAGAAACCGGTGCGGACGCCATTGCGCATGGTGCGACCGGTAAAGGCAACGACCAGGTTCGTTTCGAGCTCTCGGCTTATGCGCTGAACCCGAATATCCGCGTGATTGCGCCATGGCGTGAGTGGAGCTTCAAATCCCGCGAAGCGCTGCTGGAATTTGCCGAGCAGCATCAGATTCCGATTGCAAAGGACAAGCGCGGCGAAGCGCCATTCTCGGTGGATGCGAACCTTCTGCACTCATCATCTGAAGGCAAGGTTCTGGAAGATCCGTGGGAAACTGCCCCGGAATATGTGTTTCAGCGAACCATCAGCCCGATGGACGCGCCGGACGAAGTGACCGAGATCACAATCGGCTTTGAAAAGGGCGATGCTGTCAGCCTGAACGGAGAAGCCCTTTCGGCTGCTGACATGCTGACTGCGCTGAACAAGCTGGGCCATGACAATGGTATTGGCCGGATCGATATCGTGGAAAACCGGTTCGTGGGTATGAAATCCCGCGGCGTTTATGAAACGCCGGGCGGCACAATCCTTCTGGCGGCGCACCGCGCGATTGAAAGCATCACGCTCGACCGCGGCGCAGCTCACCTCAAGGACGATTTCCTCGCACGCTATGCCGAGCTGATCTATAATGGTTTCTGGTTCTCTCCAGATCGCGAAATGTTGCAGACCATGATCGACAAGAGCCAGGAAAAGGTGACGGGCGAAGTCCGGCTTCACCTCTATAAAGGCAATGTCATGATTGCGGGTCGTCGGTCGCCATACTCGCTCTATAGCGACCAGCTGGTGACGTTCGAAGATGACCGCGGCGCGTATGATCAGAAAGATGCTGAGGGCTTTATCCGTCTGAACGCGCTTCGTCTGCGGACGCTGGCCGCGCGCGATAAAGTCTAGTCCGGACGAATATGACACCCGATCTGATCCTTCTTCTGGGCGACCGGATCGGGGTGTTTGTGTTTGCGCTTTCTGGCGGCATTGCGGCTGTCCGAAAGGAAATGGATCTGTTTGGTGTCGTAACGCTGGCCTTTCTGCCGGCTGTCGGCGGCGGCACGCTGCGTGATGTCATTCTGGACGTGCCGGTGTTCTGGCTGGAAGACACGATATCGCTCTGGCTGGCCCTGGCAGGCGGCCTGGCTGCCTTCCTGTTCTATAAGGTGATTGAGAATTTCCGTCCGCTCCGCTGTGCTGATGCTGTGGGCCTGGCGCTGTTTGCCGTGACCGGTGCGGCAAAGGCCGCCGAGCTCGACCACGGGTTCATCATCATTCTGATCATGGGTGTCATGACAGCGTCGGCTGGCGGGCTGATCCGGGACGTGGTGGCCAATCGCGACCCGCTTTTATTGAAGGAAGACATCTATGCGACGGCCGCTCTTCTTGGCGCTTTGGTGTTTGCGGCTCTGACCTATGTCGGATTGGCGGAGACGATGTCGTTCGCCGGTGGATTTATCGCCGCCTTTGTTTTACGGGCGCTGGCCATTGTGTTTAACCTGTCTCTGCCAAAGCCGAGGCTCTAGCGGTTGGGCCGGAGCGGAAAACCTGCACGTTCTACGGGCAGGTTCTGTGAGTTCTGGTCTGACGAAGAAATTTTTGCACTGACCGGCTCAAACTTGACCGTTAGCCTTTTGTGGCGCTTGCACACTCCGCCTCACAAGGCTAGAGCAGCGCTCTGTTACAGTGCCAAAGGGACGCCAGATGGATATTACGAAAATTTCTGCAGGCGAGAATCCGCCTACAGACGTCAATGTGATTATTGAAGTGCCGCTGGGCGGCGAGCCGATCAAATATGAATTTGACAAGCCATCAGGCGCCATGTTCGTCGACCGCTACCTCTACACATCCATGCACTATCCATGCAATTACGGCTTCATTCCGCACACGCTGAGCCTGGATAACGATCCGATTGATGTGATGTGCTATGGCTCTCGCGCGCTGGTGCCGGGCTCTGTGCTTCGTGCCCGTCCGGTTGGGGTTCTTCTGATGGAAGATGATGGTGGCCAGGACGAAAAAATCCTCGCGGTACCACATCACAAGCTGACCCGCCTTTATGACAAGGTGAAAGACAAAGAAGATCTGCCAGACATTCTTCTTGAACGCATTACCCACTTTTTCGAGCACTATAAGGACCTCGAGCAGGGCAAATGGGTGAAGGTTGATTGCTGGGAAGGTCGCGAAAAAGCGGAAGAACTGATCGAATTGTCAGTAAAACGCTATAAAGGCGAGCTGTAAGCCTTTTTTATCCCATTGCCATGATGATCAGAGGCGATCTCCCGGGGAGGTCGCCTTTATTGTGTTTAAAATACCACAAGCGCCGTTGTTCGCGGGTCACGGCCCGAAACAAATCGAACGAGCCCGGCGTTTCTGGTAGACTGACACCCGAGGGGACACAGGCTTATGGGTTCTACGCTCGACAACCAGCAAAATTCGGCTTCCTCGGAAGCGCGGCGCGAAGGGCCAAAGCGAAGCGAGTCTTCGAAGAAGGCCATTCTGGCTGCCGCACGACTGGAGCTTTCCGAACAGGGCTGGCGCAATTTCAGCCCGGACCGGCTGGCCCGGCGGGCCAAGGCCAGCAAGCAGACGATCTATCGCTGGTGGCCATCAGTGGCGTCCATTGCCGTGGAGGCGGCGCTGGAAATGGTGGAAATTCCCCATGTCGACCAGACAGAGGATCTGGAAGTCGCCCTTCGTAAATATCTGGATCCGATTGCCGATCTGGCGCGGGTCGGAGATGGGGCTCACCTTTTGCGCAGTGCCTTTCTGGCCGCTTCCGACGATTCCCATGCTGGCGAGGTGTTCCGTCACTGGTTCAATACGCATTTTCGCAAGCCCATGAAAGCCGTTCTGGCTGAGGCGGCTGTTCGCGGCAAGATCAAGCGGGACTGGGATATTGATGCGGTGACTGAGCTTTTGTTCGGGCCGATCTGGCATCGCATGGTCCTGATGCGCGGGCCCCTGCCCGAAGTGATAACCCAGCGGGCCGCAAAAGCCGTTGTTGCGGCGCTTCGTCCGTAAATTCCGGCCAGTTTCTACCTGACAAAATGGCAGGTTCCGATGTAACAGGTCGGCATGCCGCGACTTCCCGATTTACCCGATCTTGACTGGAAACCTGATGGCACGCCCGTTGCCAGGGCGTTTGATGATGTTTATTTTTCCCTGTCGGATGGTCTGGAAGAAACCCGGAACGTGTTTCTCAAGGCATGCGGTCTGCCTGAACGCTGGAAGGATCGAGCCTCTTTTACAATTGCCGAGCTGGGGTTTGGATCGGGCCTGAACTTTCTGGGCGCACTGGAGTGCTGGTGTCGCAGTGAGCGAGCGGCAAATGGCTGGCTGCATTTTTTGTCGGTCGAGAAGTATCTGATGTCAGCGTCGGAGGCTGCCCGCGTGGTTGGGCGGTGGGACGCGCTGGCTGAGTTCCGGAACGCGTTGATCGCGCGCTGGCCCGTGCGGGCTAAAGGCTTGCAGCGGATTGAGTTTCCGGAGTTTCGCGCGACGCTGACGCTTTATGTGGGCGATGCTCAGGACTGGCTCTCGAGCTGTGAGTTCATGGCGGACGCCTGGTTTCTGGATGGGTTTGCGCCCGCCAAAAATGACGAGATGTGGGGGCCGGATATCTACCGGCTGATGGAGTCGCATTCGTTGCCCGGCGCTCTGGTGGGTACCTATACAGTGGCAGGCGCAGTGCGTCGCGGACTGGCAGATGCAGGCTATCGGGTCAGCAAACAGGCCGGGTTCGGCCGAAAGCGTGAGCGGTTGGAGGCGATATGGCCAGACGTCAGTGAAACTCGCAATGTGTCGGATCCTTTTCTCTCATCGCCGCGATGTAAAAAGGTTTCACAGATTGTGATTGTCGGTGCCGGGATTGCCGGGGCCTGTCTGGCTCTTGCGTTCAGGCGGCTGGGCATGTCGGTGACGGTGCTTGATGCCGGAGATGGGCCTGCGTCGGGGGCGAGTGGGAATCCGCTGGGCCTGATTATGCCGCGGCTGGACGCTGCGGATACGCCTCAGGCGAGGTTTCTGCTGCAAAGCTATCTTTATGCGCTCAAATTCTATGAGGGAGCTGAAACCAGCGCCTGCACGCGTCTGGATGTGGAGCAGTCCCCGCAATCGGATACGGAGATCAGGCGATTTGCCAAGCTCGCCGCTGATCCGCCCCTTGATGCTGATTGGCTTGGTTTTTCAGATGGCAAGCTGATCCACAGACACGCCATGCTGGTTGAGCCGGCGCGTCTTGTGGCTGATCTGATGTCGCTCAGCGGTGCAGATCTTCAGTATGGATGCGACGTGACGGATTTTGCGTCCCTGAAAGCCGGACATGACGATGAAACAGTTTTTGTTTTTGCGTCAGCAATGGCGATAAAAAGTCAATTAGAACAGATGTCTTTGCCATTGATTGCGAAGATGGGGCAGGTTGACTGGGTTGAGCATGCCTCCTCTCAAACGGCGGGCCGGGCATCGGGATCTTATGCGCTCCGGCATGATCGGCGACTGCTTTGCGGAGCGACATTCGAAGCGCTGGCGGACGACGAATTGCCGTTTATCAGCGAGGGGGCCCGCACGGAAAACCTCAGAAATCTGACAGAACTTGCGCCGGACTGGGCGGGCGAGGTGAGTGGGTCATCATGGCAGAGCCGGGCCGCTGTTCGAACTACCACGCCAGACCGGATGCCGGTGGCGGGTGTGACGTTCGATCATGATGTGCTGTGTTCAGAAATTGCCCCGTTATCGAAGGGGCAGATCGTTGACGGGCCGATATCCCATGACCCGTCCTGTTTCGTGCTGACCGGTCTCGGCGCCCGAGGATTTACCTTTGCACCGTGTCTTGCCGATCTGATTGCCTGTCATGTGACAGGTCGTCCCCTTCCCCTGGCCCGTCCGGAGCTGGAGCAGGTGTCTCCAGCGCGGTTTGCTATACGGGCCGTCAAGCGAGGGACTTAGCCCTGGCGCGCCAGTTTCCAGTCGAGTGCGAAAGCCGGGCAACCCTTGCCGGGGCAATCTGCACCATCAACCTGGACGACGAGCCCGCGTTCGGCGTGGTTCTGAACAGATACGTCCAGACCTGCCAGGCTCATGTGAACGTCACCGGTCATTACCGACCCGACAGCAAGGGCCAGAGTGGTTGCGGCAATCGCCGCGCCGATAACTACGCCAGTTCCTTTTCTTGCTCTTGTCATTTTAAGTCCCTCTTACACAGTTTGGCTGTGGCTATGTGTTGATGTTAACCGCGTTCAAGATCGCGGAATTCTTTTCTGAGGCGCCATTCGTCTGACACGACAGAGCGCTCCATTCTTTGCAGGCGGTCTTCCAGATCCATGAATTTGTATCTCAGGTTCGAGAAGGTGACGGACGGCCTGTCCGAAACACCGCGCCAGAATCTTTCCTCATCCGGTGACAGTTCACGCGCATGGCGCGGGCGATCCGGGATCACCATCCAGGCGATGATGTAGGCGATGATGATCAGAGGCCCGGCGAACAGGAAGAATGACAGGACGACGGCAATCCGGAGGAGCACGGGCTCCCAGCCATAGCGTTCTGCAATTCCGCCACAGACACCACCGATCACGCGTTCCGACTTGGATCGGTAAAGCTTCTGAGGATTGGGCGAGCCATAATAGTCATATTGCTCGTCCTCGGGTGGGCCGTGAAAGCTGCTTTTCCAGCTTTCATAGTCCTGGTGAGATTTATGGTGTTTACGGCGAGTCATCAGTTCTTCCTGTAAATGTCGTCCCGGCGGGGGTCGGAGCGTTGTGGCCGCTCCGAGTCGCCTTCGATAATGGCCTCCAGGCTTTCAATCCGCTGCTCCATGGCGCGGGCCGACCGCCAGAGATCCTCGAGCATGCGCTCATCGTCTGGCTGCAGGGTCTTCTGCTTCCGCCACAGGGTGATGTAGTGAAACACCACCGCAGGGAAGCCAATGAAGAGCATGCTGACGATGACTATGGCTACGATTTCTTCAGGCATTGGCGTGTCCGTCCTGTTGTTCGCCGGCTTGTTTCCCCGACCGGCGTTCTTCCAGATACTGGGCGATCAGGCCGGGGGCTGTGATTGCGCCCATAATGGCGGCTAAAATGGTAATTGGCAGTAACATTGGTGTCCTTATGCCTCCTGATCCGTGTCCGGACGCGTTGCCGGCGTTGACGTTGCGCCCGGGGTGACGCCTTTGCGGCGCTTCAGCTCTTCGAGTTCTTTCTCGACAGAGTCAGAGCGTTCGAGGTCAGCAAATTCCTGCTCGAGCGTTGGCTCATGACCCTTGATGGTGTCAGCATAGGCTTCCATTTCGTCGACCTTGCGTTCGACAGCAGAATAACGAGCCAGAGCATCATCCACGCGTGAGTCGTAGGTGCGAGAGCGTGCCTTGATGCGGTGTTCAGCTGTCTGACGACGCATCATCAGTGCGCGGTGCTTCGCCTTGGCTTCGTCAAGCTTGGCCTGGAGCTTTACCAGATCGTCTGAACGCTTTGTGAAGGCATCTTCGGCTGCTTCAAGACCAGCCTTGCGGGCTTCGATCTCAGAATTGGCTTTCTGTTTGGCCTGCAGCGCGCCGCGAGCCAGATCGTCACGACCTTTATCGATGGCGAGCTCAGCCTTGTGGTCCCACTCGCTGGCGACTTTTTCGAAATGGGCGATTTCGCGTTCCATTTCCTTTTTGTCGGCCATTGCGCGGGCAGCGCCGGTGCGAACTTCAATCAGTGTGTCTTCCATTTCCTGGATCATCAGGCGGGCGATCTTTTCCGGATCCTCAGCCTTGTCCAGCATGGCGTTGATGTTTGAATTTACGATGTCGCCGAAGCGGGAAAACAGTCCCATGGTCGGTCTCCTGTATATTTGGGTTAAAAGAGAATGCGGGCGATGATCAGACCAGCGATGAAGAAGCCCCAGCTTTCCATCG
>CAYFGB010000005.1:0-138637 GCA_964342455.1 uncultured Hyphomonadaceae bacterium | reverse complement strand
GCCCTACCGGAAATCGGCGCGTGTCGTTGGTGATGTGATCGGTAAATACCACCCACATGGTGACAGCGCTGTCTATGATGCGCTTGTGCGGATGACGCAGCCATTTTCCATGGGGCTTCCGCTGGTCGACGGGCAGGGCAATTTCGGGTCAATCGACAACGATCCCCCGGCAGCCATGCGGTATACCGAATGTCGTATGGCGAAACCGGCTAATTACCTTGTTACGGATATCGACAAGGACACGGTCGATTTTCAGGACAACTATGACGGCAAGGAACAGGAACCGATTGTTCTGCCAGCACAGTTTCCAAATCTGCTGGTGAATGGTGCTGGTGGTATCGCCGTCGGCATGGCCACAAATATTCCGCCCCATAATCTCGGGGAAGTCATCGATGCCACCCTGGCAATGATGGACAATCCGGCAATTGAAGACGAAGAGCTTCTGGAGATCGTACCGGGGCCGGATTTCCCGACAGGTGGTCTGATCATTGGTCGGGCCGGCGCGCGGTCTGGCTTGCTGACAGGTCGTGGGTCCGTCGTCATGCGGTCACGGACGGCGTTTGAAACCATGCGAAACGGACGCGAAGCGATTGTCGTTTCGGAGATTCCGTTTCAGGTGAACAAGGCATCGCTCGTTGAGAAGATCGCTGAACTGGTTCGTGACAAGCGCATCGAAGGCATTGCCGAGCTGCGCGATGAAAGCGACCGTAACGGCATTCGAGTGGTCATCGAAATCAAGAAGGATGCATCTCCGGAAGTAGTCCTGAACCAGCTCTACAGATTTTCACAGCTTCAGACGAGTTTTGGCGTGAACATGCTGGCGCTGAATGGCGGTACGCCAGAGCAAATGACTCTGCGCCAGATTCTCACGGCCTTCATCCGGTTCCGTGAAGACGTCGTCGCGCGTCGGACGAAGTTTGAACTTAACAAAGCCCGAAATCGGGCGCATGTTCTGGTCGGTCTGGCACTGGCTGTGGCCAACATTGACGAGGTGATCCGTATCATCCGGCAGGCGCCTGACCCGGCAACGGCCCGTCAGCAATTGCTCGAAAAGAACTGGCCAATTTCCGATATGGGCCCGCTGATTCGTCTGATCGCGGACCGCCGGACCATCGTCAATGATGACGACACTATGCGGCTTTCCGACGAACAGGCGCGTGCTATTCTCGACCTCCGCCTGCATCGTCTGACGGCGCTGGGCCGGGATGAAATCGGTGATGAGGCACAGGGACTGGCAGACAAGATTGCTGACTTCCTTGATATTCTGCGTTCGCGGGTTCGCGTTCTCGACATCATCAAGGGCGAACTGAATGAGGTGAAGACCGCATTTGCTGTCCCAAGACGTTCGGAGATGGTGGAAAGCGATCTTGATATCGACGATGAAGACCTGATTGAGCGCGAAGAGATGGTCGTCACAGTCACACACGGCGGTTATGTGAAACGTACGCCGTTGACGACGTACCGGTCTCAGCGTCGGGGCGGTAAAGGCCGTTCAGGCATGTCCATGAAGGATGAAGACTTCATCAAGGGCTTGTTCGCGGCAAACACGCATACAGAAGTGCTGTTCTTCTCGTCGACAGGCATGGTGTACAAACAAAAAGTCTATCGCCTGCCGCTTGGCGCGCCGAACTCGCGCGGCAAGGCGCTGGTCAATATTCTTCCGCTGGATGAAGGCGAGTACATTACCAGCGTCATGCCACTGCCTGAGGGCGAGGAAGAGCGTCAGCGTCTCGATGTCATGTTCGCGACGATCAAGGGCGGTGTGCGCCGGAACAAGCTCAGCGATTTCATTCAGGTCAACAGAAATGGCAAGATTGCCATGAAGCCAGACGAAGGCGATGGCATCGTCGGTGTCCAGCTGTGCAGCGATCAGGAAGATGTGCTGCTTACAACTGCCGACGCTCAATGCATCCGCTTCCGTGTTGACGATGTGCGTGTGTTCACGGGGCGGACCTCATCTGGCGTTCGCGGCATTCGTCTCGGCGAAGGCGATGAGGTGATCTCGCTGGCGATCCTCCGCCATGTCGATGTGACATCTTCGGAAGCACGGGCTTATCTGAAACACGCTTCCGCCATGCGTCGCGCGATGGATGAGACCGAGGAAGACGCTTCTGTAGACGTTGCTCCCGAAATTGATGATGACGCAAGCGACGACATTGCGCTCAGCCCCGAACGCATTGCCGAACTTGGTGCAGCCGAGGAGTTTATTCTCACGCTTACAAGCTCGGGTATGGGCAAACGGGCATCAGCCTATGATTACCGCGTTACGGGACGGGGCGGCAAAGGCCTCATTGCGCATCGGGTGAACGACAAGGCGAAACTGATCGCGTCTTTCCCGGTCGATGAAGAAGACGATGTGATGATGGTCACCAATGGCGGTCAGCTCATTCGTTGCCCTGTCAATCAAATCCGTCTGGCGGGCCGGTCGACCCAGGGCGTTCGCGTCTTGCGCACTTCTGGCGACGAAAGGGTTGTATCTGTCGAGCGTTTGGCCGAACAAGGGGAAGACAAGCCGGAGGGTGATGAAAACGAAATCCCTCCTGAGGCTTGATTGCGATCAGGGAGGATAGTTTGGCGCAGCTCACAGGTATGTATCCGGGAACGTTTGACCCGGTCACGAACGGTCATCTCGATATCATGGAGCGTGCCGTTAAGCTGGTCGACAAGCTTGTTATCGGTGTTGCCATCAACGAAGCGAAAAAGCCTTTGTTCTCCCTTGAAGAACGCGTGGACATGGTCCTTGAGGCTATCGAGCCGCTTCGCAAATTCGCAGAGATCGAGGTCCGGCCGTTCGATACCCTGCTGATGCATTTTGCGCAGGAAGTAGACGCCCAGGTCATTGTTCGCGGTTTGCGGGCGGTTTCTGATTTCGAATACGAATTTCAGATGGTGGCGATGAATCAGAAACTGAATCCGGATGTTGAAACCGTGTTCCTGATGGCCGACCCTCAACATCAGGCTGTGGCATCCCGGCTGGTCAAGGAAATCGCCATGCTGGACGGTGAGATCAGCCATTTTGTGCCACCGAATATCAAAACGCGATTGAAGGAAAAGCTCGGAAAATGAAATCCCTGATCCAGGCACTGCTCGCCGGAATTGGCCTTGCATCTTTCGGCGGCATTGCCGCAGCCTCAGATGAGGCCGCGACGCAGATCGATTTTGAAACAGCGTTGGCAGACACGGAAAACTGGCGTGAGGCCGACCCTTCGGATCTGATCTACTTCAAGATTGTCACATCAGAAGGCAAGCTGCGTGGAGAGCTCTACATCGAAACGGCAGCCTTCGCTGCGCCGAACCATGTGAAGCGGTTCAAGGAAGTCGTCAAAAGCGGCGACTTCGATGGCACTGTGTTCCACCGGGTTATTGACGATTTCATGGCCCAGGGCGGCGATGTTAAAATGGTCAAGCCCGGGGCGGAATGGGAGAACATCGAACAGGAGTTCGTGTTCGAGCGTCAGCCGTTCTCAGATGAGGATAGTGTTCCGAAAGCTGATCTTCTTCGTAAGTCGGGTTTTGATCTGCCTGGATACATCAATGGGTTTCCGATCCATTCAGAAAACGAGTACAACGCGCTGTCTAAAGCCAGCGGCGCGGTCGAAAGCTGGATTGTTCATTGTCCCGGCACGGTTTCAACTGCCCGCACGGGAGATCCAAATTCGGCGAGTACTCAATTCTTTTTGATGCGCGAAACCTCTCCTCATCTGGACAAGGACTACACGGCCTGGGGACGGGTAGTGGTTGGCCTTGATGTCGTCCAGAGCATCAAGAAAGGTAGCCCTTCAGACGGCGGATCTGTGAACCGTCCAGATGTTCTGGTGAAGGCTCAGATGGTCGAAGACATGGCGCCGGAAAACCGTCCGCGTATTCTGATCCAAAAGACGGACGGACCTATGTTTGCGGACGTGTTGGCGACGAACCAGTCTGCCGATGTCTGCGAGTTGCCGCCAGTTCCGGCCATATTGAAATAAGCCTTTGAACGAGCCTGATTTAGCCGAATTTGATTTTCAGCTGCCGGATGAAAGCATCGCACTTCGTCCGGCAGAGCCTCGCGATGCGTGCCGTTTGCTGGTTGTCAAAGGTGATCAGATTTCTGATCTGGTCTTCCGTGACATCGGTTCGTGTCTGCGACCGGGAGATCTGCTGATCGGCAATGACACGCGGGTATTGCCCGCCTTGCTGTTCGGCAAGCGATTGGCTCGGGACGAGAACAGCAGTACGGTCGATGTTCAGGTTAATCTCCTCGAACGATTTGCCGATGGTGGCTGGGATTGTCTGTGTAAGCCCGGACGCCGGTTTCGAGTGGGTGATCGGATCGAGTTTGGCGCATCCCTCAGCGCGATTGTTAAGTCGAAAGGTGATTCTGGTCGCGTCAGGCTCGTGTTTGAACAGGCAGACGAAGCGTTCTGGTCTGGTTTACATGAGGCCGGGAAAATGCCCATTCCGCCATATATTGCCAAACTCAGACCATCGGATGACGCAGACCATCAGGACTATCAGACTGTCTTCGCGCGGGATGAAGGCTCTGTCGCAGCACCTACAGCAGGCCTCCATTTCACCGATGAGCTTATTTCGTCTCTGAAAGCGCAGGGGGTCGGTTTCGATACGGTGACCCTGCATGTTGGTGCGGGTACGTTTGCCGGACTGACGCAGGCGCAGATCGACACGGGCAAGCTTCATTCGGAATACTATGAAGTGCGCTCAGAAACGATTGCGCAGATTCAGGAAACGAAAGCGCAAGGCGGACGGGTTATTGCGATTGGAACAACAGCCGCCCGTACGCTGGAATCAATTGCCGACCAGCTCACGTCGTCAGAAGCACTTGCAGGCACCACAGATATCTTCATAAAGCCCGGATACCGTTATCAATGTGTCGATGCGCTGATCACAAATTTCCATCTCCCGCGTTCCAGCCTGTTCATGCTTGTGTGTGCGTTGATGGGAACAGAGACCATGCAAACCGCATATCGGCACGCAATTGAAACCGGTTACAGATTTTACTCCTATGGCGATGCCTGCTTCCTGATACCAGACCATGACTGATTTTCCTTTTGAACTGCTCCAACAGGACGGACGTGCCAGACGCGGTCGTCTGACCACTTCGCGGGGTGTCATTGAGACGCCTGCCTTTATGCCGGTCGGAACGGCCGCCACGGTGAAGGCGCTCTATACCGACCAGGTGCGGGATGCAGGCGCGCAGATCATTCTTGGCAATACCTATCATTTGATGCTTCGCCCCGGTAGCGAACGTGTGGCCCGGCTCGGCGGTCTGCACAAATTCATGCGCTGGGATGGGCCGATTCTGACAGATTCGGGGGGATTTCAGGTTTGGTCGCTCGCAGGTCTGCGGAAAATGACCGAGGAAGGCGTTTCCTTCAAATCACATATCGACGGGTCACAGCATTTCCTCTCGCCAGAACGGTCGATTGAAATCCAGGCCGATCATCTTGGGGCCGATATCTCCATGCAGCTGGATGAGTGTACGAATTTTCCAGCCACGCATGATGAAGCCAGATCGTCCATGGAAATGTCGATTCGCTGGGGCCAGCGTAGTCGTGATGCGTTTGGTGATCGTGACACGCAAAACCTGTTTGGCATTGTTCAGGGTTCAACCTTTGAAGACCTGCGCCGCCAGTCAGCCGAAAGCCTCAGAGAGATTGGTTTTGGCGGCTATGCTATAGGGGGGCTGGCTGTCGGGGAGGGGCATGAGCGAATGGTTGAGGTCATCGCCTTCACCGAGCCGCATCTGCCAATCGATCGTCCGCGCTATCTGATGGGCGTCGGGAAACCCATTGATATTCTCGAAGCCGTCGCGAACGGTGTAGATATGTTTGACTGCGTATTGCCCACGCGCTCTGGCCGCCACGGTCAGGCCTGGACCTGGGATGGCCCGATCAACATTAAGAATGCCCGCTTTGCTGAAGATGATACACCGCTGGACCCGCATTCAGACTGCCCGGCCAGCCGGGATTATTCAAAAGCCTATCTGAACCATCTCTTCAAGGCCGGAGAGTATCTGGCACCCATGCTGCTCTCCTGGCACAATACGGCTTTCTTCCAGAGCCTGATGGCGCGGATACGGGATGCGTTGGACGCTGGAAATTTTGAGACTCTGCGACAAGAGCTGAAACAGCGTTGGACGTCGGCCTAGATCAATCGGGCTGGGTGTTTCTGTAGGAGATCGGCGCGCCGATCTCTTCATCGGAATAATCGAGATCCAGAGGCGCAGCGGGATACACACAACCTGATGCTTTTCCGAGACCTTTCAGATAGGCGCGTCGCAGATAGGCTTTCTGAAAAGCTGCATCGACCGCTTTCTCGTGTGCAGATGCCCCGGTCGCATGCCTGACGAGGCCTCGAAACGGAATCAGCCCGCGGGCTTCGGATGCGATGGTCCCTAAAGCAAATCCCGAAGCCTGACTGGCAATTTTCTCGCCATTATCGTCTTTCCCGGTCTCGTCCTCCTTCTGGCTGCGAGCCAGCTGAACGTCGAAATCTGCTTCCAGCTGGGTGTCCAGCTGCCGCACGCGAGCAGCAATGAGATCGCAATCATGAATGATTAACGGGTCATAAGGGGTGTTGAACTGATCAAACTCTGCTGGGATCTTGTCTCGCTTGAGGTTCAGATCCTCTAATGGCGACAAGGCGGCGTCAGTAAAACCATCGCCCGTCTTGCGAATCGTGTCCCGACTGACATCAGCACTGGTTTCCACCACGCTTCGCTTTGATTCTTTCGAAGCTTCCGCCTTGTCCGGCGATGAGGCACAGGCGGAAAACAGAAAAAGGGCTAGAAAAATCGACGGGCGAAAGTCCGAAAACATCGAATTGTCCTGCAGTTTGCGTTCAGAAAAACCATTGGCATCCGCGAATGGCTGAAAAAAGTCGAAAAAAAGACGAGGAAACCGGCCAGACCTTTATTGACCTGTAACACCTGTGCAGCTATCTAGCCCAACTCACTCGGTGGTGCCCATAGCTCAGTCGGTAGAGCAACTGACTTTTAATCAGTGGGTCGCAGGTTCGAATCCTGCTGGGCACACCAATTCCCTCATTCTTTGAAAAGTCGCTGGCTTAGACCATGCCGCCATCGACCCGGACCAATGCGCCTGTTGTGAAGCTTGACGCGGGACTTGCCAGATAGAGCGCGGTCGTCACCACTTCTTCAGGCCTGCCCGGACGGCGGAGAGCATTGTCCGACGTTTCCCGGGCTTCTTCTGTCCACGCTTTGGCGATGTCAGTTAGAAACGGTCCGGCGGATATTGTGTTTACACGCACTTTCGGAGCGTATTCTGCCGCCAGAGACACAGTCATTGCGTTGAGCGCAGCTTTTGAGCTGCCATATGGAACCACATTCGGCAGTGGTACCAGCGCGCCTGATGACGACACATTGATGATGCACCCGCCCTCATTGTCTGCCATGCGCTTGCCAATCTGGCTTGCCAGGCGGAACGGACCCTTGAAATTCAGATTCACGACGCTGTCGAAAAGACTTTCCGAGACGTCCGCGCTCGGTACAGCAGGGCCCATACCTGCATTGTTGATCAGAATGTCGATTTTACCAAACGTATCATAGGACGCCTCGATCAGCCGGTCGATGTCATCCCACTTGCCGCAATGTGCGGCCATAGGGAGGGCTTTTCGTCCTAGCTTGCGAATTTCCTCGGCGACCTCGTCACAGGCGTCCTGTTTGCGACTGGCGATCACGATATCTGCGCCGCGTTCGGCGAGCGCCTTGACCATTTGGTATCCCAGTCCGCGACTGCCTCCAGTCACAAGCGCCGTTTTTCCCGTAAAATCAAAAAGCGGGTCCATATATTCCTCCCAATGCCATGAACTTTATTGTTGAACCAAGTCGTAACACGTCGGTTCTTGTCAGCAATATATGACGCAGGGGAATATCAAGTGGTCCGGATTGTTGTCCTCTAATGTGAGGCCTCTACTGATATAATTTCAATGAACATCTGTTCATGTAGGATATTTATCCGTCTGTATAAATATAGTTTTCCACAAATAGCCCCAATTACATCAAAAATGATCTTCCTCTTCCTTGATTTCGCCCAAATCCATACCTAACCTCAAGATCATAGATGGCCGCATAAAAGATGGCCCGGGATCAAGAAGGGCATGTTCGGAAAGAACAATTGATCCAGGAGAAAATCATGAGTGGAGACTGGTGCACAAACGACGGTGCTTCGAAACTGAAAGACAAAATTGAAGCTTACTGGCGCGAACGCGGCTATGACGTGAATATCAATCTCGTCGATGCTGGCTTCGTTGCGGCAATGCGTTCAGGACGAACCGACGTGCGAAGCAATATGGTCAACGGTATGCCAGCCCGGCGCGAACGCAAGCCTGGTCTGGGTGCGATGGCCGGAATGAAATCTCACGAATCTGACGACAATCGTTCCTGGCTCAGCTGAAGCATTCATGGATTGCAGCCGGGAGATCCTCGGCTGAGCCGAGCGATTTGAATGGCTTCAGTTCTGATGTCTTATCGTCGGGATAGCCATAGGTCATGAAAATGAAAGGCATCCCCGCAGCCTGAGCGGCAAATCCGTCTGTGGACGAGTCGCCAATCATGACTGCCTGATCCAATTGACCGCCGACCAGTGAAAGCGTTTCCAGCAAATGTGTTGCTGAAGGTTTTTTTTCGCTGGTCCGGTCAGCTCCAACAATGGCCCTGAAGCGGTCTATCAAGCCGAGGCTTTCCAGCACCTGCTCAGCCAGGTGTTGTGTCTTGTTTGTGCAAACCGCCAGAGTGGCACCGCGCACCTCGCAGACATCGAGCGAGTCGAGTATTCCGGGGAAGGGGGCGCTATGATCAGCGATATGGCTGGTGTAATAGTCCAGAAATGTCTTGTGCAGCTCGTCCAGCAGCGTGTCAGTCAGTGATATGCCTGTGACATTCGCTGACGTCTCGATCATCGCGCGAGCGCCATGCCCGATGCTGCTGCGAACGGTGGGCAAATCAATGGCCGTCAGTCCCTTCGATTCGAATGCATGGGTTAATGCCGCATGCAGATCAGGCGCTGTGTCGATCAGCGTGCCGTCCAGATCAAAGATAATCGTATTTTTCGACCAGGGCATTGAACTTGTTTCCGTCTTGAGCTTGCTCCCCTGTCTATAGGGTGTAATCCCCTTTGCAACAGATCATTCCGGGAGTGGAGTTCGACATGAAACGGGCGGCGGTCATCCTTGCAGCGGGGAAAGGCACGCGTATGCGGTCCAGCCTCCCGAAAGTCATGCACAAGGTTGGCGGGCGCATGATGGTGGACTGGACGCTGGCACTGGCGGGCGAGCTGGGCTGTTCACGTGAGGTACTGGTGATCGGGACACATTCAGACGCACTTCACGAGTTGGCTCTCGAGCGCGTCGGAACGCAGGGCATTGCCATTCAGGACCCGCCCCAGGGCACAGGTCATGCCGTTCAGTGCGCTCGAAGCGCGCTGGATGGTTTTGAGGGGCATGTCGTCGTTCTGTACGCGGACACACCCCTGTTGCCACAATCTGCAATCGAGCGAGCGTTTGAGGCGTTGGAGAGCGGGGCTGATATTTCGGTGCTGGGGTTTGATGCGGCTGAACCGGGCGGTTATGGCCGTCTGGTTTGTGGCGAAGATGATGAGCTTCTCAAAATCGTCGAGGCGAAAGACGCGAACGATGAGGAACTGGCGATCACCTTTTGCAATTCCGGCGTCATGGCCGTCCGGTCTGACATGCTCTTTGAATTGCTCGACAAGGTGACCAACGACAACGCAAAAGGCGAATATTATCTGACAGATATTGTCGAGATCGGCCGGGAGCAGGGGCTTCGTGCGGCGGCGGTTCGTTGTGCTGAAGAGGATGTGCTCGGGGTGAATTCCCGCGTTCAACTGGCTGAAGCTGAAGCTGTGTTTCAGGGTCGCAAGCGCGCAGAGGCTATGGAGGCCGGTGTTACGCTGGTTGATCCATCGAGCGTTTATTTCTCCTACGACACCGACATTGCGAATGATGTCCATATCGAGCCAAACGTTGTTTTTGGTCCCGGCGTTTCGATCGCGTCTAATGTCGCCATCAAAGCCTTTTCGCACATTGAGGGCGCAACCGTCGCCGAAGGCGCTGTGATCGGTCCGCATGCGCGGCTGAGACCGGGCGCAGACATCGGGCCAGACGTGCGGATTGGTAATTTTGTAGAGGTCAAGAATACGCGACTTGCGGAAGGCGCGAAGGCCAATCATCTCGCCTATCTGGGTGACGGCGATGTGGGCGCAGGCGCAAATATCGGCGCAGGAACCATATTCTGTAACTACGATGGATACGGCAAACACCGGACTGAGCTCGGAAAAAACGCGTTCGTAGGCTCAAACTCTTCACTGGTTGCACCCGTCCGGATTGGTGACAATGCCATGACGGGATCGGGCAGCGTCATCACGGAGGATGTTCCAGACGGGGCGCTGGGATTGGGCCGTGGCCGCCAATCGAATATTGAGAACTGGGCGATCCGCTTTCACGAGCGTCGCGGGAAGAAGAAACAGGATTAGCGTGATGTCAAAAGATGACGCCAAAAGGAATGCGGCAGCGGCCGCGCTGGAGTTTGTGGAAGACGGCATGACGCTAGGCCTCGGAACGGGCTCGACTGCTGCCTTCTTCGTTGAATTTCTGGCCGATGAAGTGGCTGACGGCCTGGCTATTCGTGGTGTGCCGACGTCCGAGGCAACAATGCGACTGGCTGAATCGCATGGCATTCCACTGACGCCCATTGAGCAGGTCGAGCGCATTCACCTGACCGTGGATGGCGCTGATGAGGTCGATCCGGCTGCAAATCTGATCAAGGGTGGCGGCGCGGCGCTATTGCGCGAAAAGATCATCGCCAATGCATCCGATCATATGGTCGTCATTGCGGACGCTGGTAAGGCCGTGGAACAATTGGGCGCCTTTCCGCTACCCGTCGAGGTCACGCCATTCGGCTTCACGATCACCGCAAAGAAGGTTTACGACGCACTGGTTGCCAGCGGCGTTGCAAAACCGATCGTGAGGCTTCGTGATCAGGGATCAGGGAACGTGCCCCTTGTGACAGATGGCGGCAACTACATATTGGATTGCTCATGCAGTGCGATTCCGAACCCCGCCGCGACAGCGAATTACCTCGCTAATATTCCGGGCGTGGTGGAACACGGACTGTTCCTGAACATGGCGCGGACCGTCATTCTCGGAGACGAGGAAGGCGCAGAAGTGCTCGAATTCGAATACTAGAGTGAGGGTGGAAGCTGATGGCCTATGACTATGATCTGTTTGTGATTGGAGCTGGATCAGGTGGGGTCAGAGCAGCACGACGCTCTTCCATGGCAGGCGCGAAAGTCGCCATTGCCGAAGAATATCGGGCAGGGGGCACCTGTGTCATTCGCGGGTGCGTGCCCAAAAAATACATGGTGTATGCAAGCGAATATGGTCGTGAGATAAAACATGCTCGCCGTTATGGTTGGTCGTCTGAAAATGTCAGCTATGATCACGCTGAGTTCATGAAAACCATGCATGCCGAAGTCGACCGACTATCCGGCATTTACAATCGCAATCTCTCCAATGCGGGTGTGGATGTCATCGAAGATCGGGCGGAGTTCATTGATCAGCACACTTTGCTGCTGAAGGAATCCGGCAAAAAAATTACCGCCGAGAAGATCCTGATTGCTGTTGGCGGTACGCCATGGATGCCAACAGAGGACGATTTCGCTGGTGCGGAGCACCTGATCACATCGAATGAAGTCTTCCACCTTGAGGACCTGCCAAAACAGATCGTCATTGGCGGGGGCGGTTATATCGCGGTTGAGTTCGCAGGTATTTTTGCGGGACTGGGTGTTGAAACCTGTCTTGTTTATCGCGGGGAAACCGTGCTGCGCGGCTTTGATGCTGATGTGCGAACCCATGTCCATGACGAACTGATCCGCAAAGGCGTTCGTGTGGTCACGCAAACGGTATTCTCAGAGATCGAGAAGCTGGAGAATGGCCGGCTGAACGCGAAGCTGGAAAACGGTATGCACATCGAAACCGATGTCGTGCTCGGCGCGTTTGGCCGTGTCCCGGCAACCGAAGGTCTTGGCCTGGAAAAGGCTGGCGTGAATGTCGGAAAGAATGGTGCCATCGTCGTTGACGACTACTCGAAGACGAATGTCGACAACATCTGGGCGGTTGGTGATGTGACCGACCGGATGCAGCTCACACCTGTGGCGATCCGTGAAGGTCAGGCATTTGCCGAATCTGTCTTTGAGAATGATCTGAAACATTTCGATTATGACAATGTGCCGACAGCTGTTTTCACGCAGCCGCCGGTGGGAACCGTTGGAATGACAGAAGAAGAAGCGCGCCACAAATACGGAAAACTCGACATCTACAAATCAAACTTCCGCCCGATGAAGGACATGCTGACCGGCGATGAAGAGCGTGTGCTTATGAAACTGATCGTCCGCCAGGAAGATC
This sequence comes from uncultured Hyphomonadaceae bacterium, assembly GCA_964342455.1. Classification (GTDB taxonomy): domain Bacteria; phylum Pseudomonadota; class Alphaproteobacteria; order Caulobacterales; family Hyphomonadaceae; genus Ponticaulis. The sequence goes on along the minus strand of CAYFGB010000005.1, from coordinate 126,196 downwards.
AGGTGGTCATTGGATGCCACATCGTTGGACCTGATGCGCCGGAAATCATTCAGGCGGTTGCGATCGCCGTGAAGATGGGCGCCACCAAAGACGATTTTGATCGGACTTGCGCCCTGCATCCGTCACTGGCTGAAGAGCTCGTGACCATGCGAGAAAAGTACGTCCCGGCTGATCTTGTCTAGTTAACCTCGTCAGCGACAAGGCGGTCCATCAGCTCGTTCGAGATCATGGCGAGCCGTCGGCGCAGATCGGACGCAAATGGACCGCGTGCGCTATAGGCCGCCAGCCTCGTGACTGGCTTGTCGTGGGCTGTATCTGCCTTGATGTCGAGATAGGCCGATTCATACAGCGTGCTGGTCATCAGCTTTTCTGAGAGTGCGAAGGCGACGTCATCATCGAACGCGCCGTCACGCGCATCCTGTTCAAACTGGTTTTGCTGACTTTTCGGCACGCCGTTGAACAGAACTGAAACGTCCGGTCGGTCACCAGGCGCGCAGAAACGATGCAGAAGCATTTCCAGCAAGCGAAGCCCGCGCAGAGAAAACTCATTGGGCCGGACGGGGGCCAGAATATGATCTGTGACGCCAAGAGTGACCTGCGTCAGGAATGATGCACTTGGATTGGTATCGATGACGATCAGATCATAATCCTTGCGATACTTATCGATGGATTGCTGAAGATTGGATTCCGCCGTTTTCAAAGCCTCCTGGTCATCCAGAAACGCATACTTGGTCAATTCGAACTGGCCGGAAATGATATCCAGAGACCCGGAAAGATCTTCGCGAGGGATCAGCCGCCTGGCGATCTGACCTGCCTCGGCGGGCGTAAAAATTCCGTCATTGAAGACGGTCCAGTCGAGCGCTGGTGAACTGTGAACGGTACTGGTGACGAGGCTGGGTTCAAACATGGTCAGAACGCTCAGGTCTCTGGATGTGCGCTCGTCGGTTTCGTCGCGGGTCAGAAAGAATTGGGAAAGGTTGAACTGGGGATCGAAATCGATCAACAGCACTTTATTGCGGCGCGCTTTCTGAAGATAACCGAACACTTGTGACGTGATGGTTGTCTTGCCGACACCGCCTTTCAGATTCATCACGGAGACGACAGGGCAACGCCGTTCGTAAATCTCACGGGCGGCCGATGCCAGGTCGCGCAGAGACGCCTCGGGCGAACTGACAAGGTCAAATTCCTGTGAGCTTGTCAGTAAGCTGGCCCAGTCCGACTTTGGCTTTTCATTGTCGAGAAACAGCGTCAGCAGAGGCTTTCTCAGTTTGTGTGCCAACTCGATTTCTTTCTTCACCCCCTTGGACGCAAGGCTTTTGGACGATGCCAGAAAGGCGACAGCGCTGGCGTCAGCGAGCGCCTCCATGTCGTCAATTTTCGGCAAGGGCGTATCCGCATCCGCTGAGCGAAACCGGTCTGGAACATTGGCCTTTCGAAAGGCTTCGTGTAGCTGGAACAGCTGGTCGACATCTGCCGGATCGAATGCGATATAAACGTGTGACATGGATGTCCTCTGACTGGACACACTGAATACGCGAATTCGCAGCAAGTGTGCCAGAGGATTTGATCAACAAGCAATAATCTTGCTGTAAAACACCAATACTGCATGTGCAGTGAAATATACTTGCGCTTGAAGGCCAGATATGGTCTTGTCCCGCCCTTCAAGGAGATTTTGAGATGACGTGGAAGCCCTCATCCTGGCGTGAGAAGCCCGCCAAGCATATTCCAGAAGACTATCCAGACCTCGCAAAACTGCGTGAGGTCGAGGAAACTTTGTCGACTTATCCCCCTCTGGTTTTTGCGGGTGAGGCCCGTCGCATGAAAAGCCGGCTGGCCGATGTGGCTGCCGGAAAAGCGTTTCTTCTTCAGGGCGGCGATTGCGCCGAGAGCTTCAAGGAATTTCACCCGAACAATATTCGGGACACCTTCCGTGTGATTCTGCAAATGGCTGTGGCGATGACCTTCGCAGCCGAAAAGCCAGTGGTGAAGGTTGGTCGGATTGCAGGCCAGTTCGCCAAGCCGCGCTCAAGCCCTGTTGAGGCCATCGACGGTGTTGAGCTGCCAAGCTATCGCGGCGATATCATCAACGGCATGGAATTCACGCCCGAAGCGCGCATTCCGGACCCGGAGCGGCTTTTGAAAGCCTATTCCCAGTCTGCTGCGACGTTGAACCTGCTTCGTGCATTCTCTCAGGGCGGATATGCGGACCTGACCAATGTTCACCGTTGGATGATGGGCTTCATTGAACGGTCGCCGCAGGGCGCGCGTTACAAGGAACTGGCAGATCAGATCACCAAATCCATGTCCTTCATGAAGGCGTGCGGCGTTGTGCCGGACAATACGCCAGCGCTGGACAAGGTCGAATTCTACACCTCGCATGAAGCGCTTCTGCTTGGATATGAAGAAGCCATGACGCGCGTGGATTCCACATCAGGCGATTGGTACGACACCTCAGCGCACATGCTGTGGATCGGCCACCGTACCCGTCAGATCGACCATGCGCATGTTGAATTCTGCAGCGGTGTGAAAAACCCGATTGGCATCAAATGTGGACCGGGCCTCGAAACCGATGAGCTACTTCGTCTGATCGATAAGCTGAACCCGGAGAATGAAGCCGGTCGCATCGTATTGATCGCGCGATTTGGATCTGAAGGTATTGCGGAAGGTTTGCCGCCATTGGTTCAGGCGATCCAGTCGGCCGGTAAAACGGTCGTCTGGTCATCCGACCCGATGCACGGCAATACCCGTAAGACAAACTCCGGCTTCAAAACTCGCCCTGTCGATCATATCCTGTCGGAAGTTCGTGACTTCATCGACATCTGCTCGGCTGAGGGGGCGTATCCTGGGGGCGTTCACTTCGAAATGACCGGACAGGACGTCACCGAATGCATTGGCGGCGCGCAGGCGATTTCAGAGGGCGACCTTTCATCTCGTTATCACACACATTGTGATCCAAGATTGAATGGCGAACAGGCTCTTGAACTGGCATTCCTCATCGCGCAGAAGCTGCAGGACATGACGCAGAAACAACAAGAGACGCTTCGCGCGTCTGCATAGGTAAGTAAAAATGGCCACGCTCAGGCGGGAATGGCCCGCCTGGGCGCGGCTATCCGATATTCTTGATCTTATCCGTCTGGCGGTGCCCATTGGTGTGAGCCGCTCTTCCATGATGCTCATGGGTTTGACGGACACCATCGTTCTCTCGCGAAATGCGCCCGAAGAACTGCCATACATTCTGAATGGCTGGTTTCCGCTCGGCATCACGATGGGCGTATCCATCGGCTTATTGCTGGGCGTTTCCATTCTGACCGCTGAGATGTCGGGACGGGGCGAACGTGCCGACACAGGCAGAGTATTCCGACGTGGGCTCTGGACAGCCTTGCTGTTCGGTACGGTTTCCACGCTTGTGGTCTTTTTTGGCGCGCAGGCTCTGTTCACCTTGCTTGGCTTCAAGGGAGAGCTGCTCTCCGGCACGGCATCAGCGACCCAAATTCTTGCGCTTGGAATTATCGGGCATCTCGTTTCGCATGCAGCTGGATCCTATCTCGAGGCGCTGCGGCGTCCGGCAGTCGTCACCATCGCCATGTATGGCGGTGTGGTGTTCAATCTGGTTCTGAATCTGGCGTTTGTGGGCGGCCTGTGGGGATTCCCGCAGCTGGGTGCTGATGGTGTTGCCATCGCAACGAGTGCGACGCGCGGCATTCTCACGGTTATCCTGCTGATCTTCGTGGCATGGTTTACGCCCGGCTTCAGATCGTCTGCACCGTCTCCGAAGGGGGAGGGGCACCAACAGCTCAAGCTTGGGTATGGCATGGCCGCCAGCGGCGTTGCGGAATGGGGCTCGTTTAATTTCACCTTCATCATCGCCACCTGGGTCGGTCTGGTTGCCGGAACGGTTTATGGCATGATCATCCATACACTGGGCTTCATATTCATGGCCTTTCTGGGGATAGGTACGGCCACCAGTGTTCGTGTCGCCGAAGCCCTGGGGCGAGGAAACATTCAGCAGGCTGCCGATGGAGGCCGGTTGGGTATTGTCACCACGATTGGCGTCGGCGCGCTTGGCAGCGCCGTTATGTTCTTCGGCGCCCAACATATCGCCAGCATATTCGTACACTCGGACGAAACACTGCGAGAGGTTGCGCTGCATCCACTTCTGGCAAGCATGTTGATGCTGACAGCTGTTGTGGTGATCTTTGATGGTCTGCAGAACGTCGCCAGTATGGCAAGCCGGGCAATGGGCAGCGTATGGCCGCCATCCTTCATCCATATGGGATGCTATCTCGGACTGATGTTGCCTCTGGCCTGGCTGTTTGGCCTGCACTTCGAACGCGGACTGCGCGGCGTTGTCGAAGGTGTGATCACGGCATCATTCCTTGCGGGCGTGCTTCAGGTGATCTTTTTCGAATGGCTTGTGCGCCATCGAAAGGAGCCTTCAGTCGATCTTGAATAAAAGATCGACTGAAGCGCCTGAAAGAGCGTTAAATCTCTTTGAGTGGTTTGGCCGGTTTGAAAACCGCAACCGTGCGAGCCGGGATGCTGATCGGCTCACGTGTAGCCGGGTTGATGCCTTCACGGGCAGCACGATCCTTGGTCGCAAACGTACCGAAACCGCCGATGGTCACTGAGCTTTTTGTTTTCAGCTGTGAAGCGATTTCGTCAAATGCCGCGTCGAGAACGTTGGCAACCTGCTTTGGTGGCATGCCCGCCTTCTCGGCGACTGCTTTGGTAAGCTCTGATTTGTTCATTTCAATCTCCTCAACCAAGCACGCTTTGGTGCCTTGGCGACTAAACCAATGAGATTCTGCTTCCAAATAGCAAGTGAAAATGCCGGATTTCCCCGTTAAACCCCAAGAATCCAGCCTTCTTCAGAGAGAATCATCGAAGATTCCGGGTCTGCAAGCCCCTTGGGACGGGTCAATTTTGCCTCAAGGCCCGACTTCGAATCTGTCTCGGCAAACCATTTCGCCAGTGATTCGACCTGTATTTCGTCCTTCACGCGGCCCTTTTCGGCCTTGATCGGCACCATGCTTGGGTACACTTCGGATACCAGAATCTGTGGCATGTCGTGGTCTGCATCCATCCATCCGGTCTCCATCGGCCAGATTCCAAGTGCGTCTCCGAAATGTGCTTTCAGCTTGGAGACAACCGGAATGCCGGTGAACGCCTGCCCGCCGACCGCACCAGCATAGCCAAGTTTCCAGACGGGTTGCGGGCGACCAAGTTTCTGACTGATGGCGCGTTGCTCAGAAATCCGGAATTCGGCCGGGTCATCATTCGTGTGGGCGCGCGGTTTCTTGTCAGACAAGGTCGTAATGACATCGCGTTTGGGGCACCCCCAGAATGGAAACGCGCTGTCAGACATTATCCGGTTCATACGGGCTGCGAGCGCGAACCTATTGTTGAAATTGTCCGGCTTGTCCCGGAGCTCTTTCGACAGAAAATTGAACATGGCTAGCCATGGCGGGATGTCGTCGGTCGCCAGTCCCAGTCGTTCCGCCGTCCCTGCAGGATAGCCGAGCGGGAAATCAAACCCGAGAAGAATCCGATCACCGCGTTTTACCAACCGCTCCAGGGCTGCCGTCAGCTGCGCCAGAGCTTTTGCGCGCGTGTCGGGATTGGATGCGCTGAACTGAAGGCGAAAACGCGCGTCAGGCGTCAGCGCACCGATCCAGATTGAATCGGCACCGGTGGTCGGTTTGCTGGCGGCGCTCCAGTCGACGATTAAATAGCTGTCAAAAATCCTGCTCATGCGTCTCGCCCTGAAATAGAAAGCCGGGCTCAGGAAGTGAGCCCGGCAGTGCCGTTCCGGTTTAGGCGATACGGGCAGGCAGAGACAAGGGCGGTATCCATAAATCGGAAACCCGGTAAGAAGGTGTAGGAATGTGCAACAGAGAGTGATTGGGACGGGCAGGCTGGTTTTGCTACCAGCTTTGCGCTGATCGAGTGAAGTGTGACCGGAGAAGAGTAAATGGGCGATTTGAGAGTTGGAGTAGCTGGAGCCGGGGTCTTCGGAAACTATCACGCACAAAAGGCGGCCGCGTCCGCACGAACGACGCTCTCCGGCATTTTTGACGTCAATGCAGAACGTGCGACAGAGCTTGCTGGTAAGTTTGGCGTTCAGGCCCACACTGACTTTCAGGCATTCCTCGATGCGAGCGATGCGGTGATCGTCGCAGTCCCGGCCACCTTCCATGCGGAAATGGTCGAAACGGCGTTGCGTGCTGATCGCCATGTGCTGGTGGAAAAACCTTTGGCCCTGCGGGCTCAGACGGCTCGGGCTCTGGCCGGCGAGTCCATTACACGGGGCAAGATTTTACAGGTTGGTCATCAGGAACGTTTCGTTGCGAAGGCCATGGGCATGTTCCGGATCGAAGAAGCCCCGCTCGTGCTCGAATCGGTTCGTTATTCTCCGCCATCCCCGGAAGGCCGGGCAGGCGATGTCTCGGTCATATGGGATTTGATGATTCATGATCTCGATCTTGCAGGATGTCTGATCGAAGGACGTTTTGAAGGCGTTCGGGCGAAGGGACGTAAAGTTCACTCAGATCACCTGGATATCGCAGAGGCTGAATTCAGCTATTCGAGTGGGGCCAAGGCCATTCTTAAGGCCAGCCGCGCAGCCGAAGCGCGTGAGCGCACCATGCGGGTCGTGTATCCGTCCGGCGAAATCTCGGTCGACTTCCTGACGCGCGAAGTAAAAAACACAACGCCGTACGAAGTCAGAGTAGATGTTTCGTCTGTTCTGCCAGATCCGCTGGGCGCGGCAGATGAGAGCTTCTTTGCGGCGTGTCTGGGAGAGCAGAACAGTGTTATTCCGGGGCATGGTGCGATCTCTGCGGTCGCCATGGCCGAGGCTGCCGAGACCATCGCGCTTGTCTGAGGGCTTGCGCTTTTTCTGGTGCGTTGTATTGCCCGCCTATGTCGAACCATCTGAAAATCACGATTGCACAGCTTAACCCCATTGTCGGTGACGTGGCGGGAAATCTGGAGCTTGCAAAATCAGCACTGAAAAAAGCGCGTGAGGATCAGTCTGATCTTCTGGTGTTCAGCGAACTCTTCCTGTTGAGCTACCCACCGGAAGACCTGGTACTGAAGCCAGCGGTTGTCACGGCGTGCGATGCGGCACTGACACGCCTGGCGTCCCTGCAGTCAGCCACTGATCCGGCCATTCTGATTGGCGCGCCGTCGCTGGTTGATGGTGGTGTCAGAAACAGCGCGTTTCTTTTGCGGGCTGGCAAGATCGAGAAGCGTTTCGACAAGTTCGAGTTACCGAATTACGGCGTTTTCGATGACAAGCGGGTGTTCCAGCCGGGAAGCGGTGAGGATCTCTGCTTTGATCTTTTGGGTGTGCGCATTGGCGTCGCCATCTGCGAAGACATCTGGTTCGATCGTGTTCCGCGTCAGATCAAGGCTGAGGGCGGTGAGCTTTTACTGGCGCTGAATGCGTCTCCGTGGCGCCGGACGATCCATCGTGAACGTCATACAGCCTTCGCCCTTTGGGAAGATCCAAACCTGCCGCACGTCTTTATCAATCAGATCGGCGGCCAGGATGAGCTCGTGTTTGATGGCGCGTCTTATGTCTGGTCCGCAGAGGCTCGTCGCCAATGGTTGTTCCCTGACTTCGAACCGGGCATTCGCACCGTTGAATTCTATCCGCAGTCTAAAACATTTGAACTTGAAGAAGCCCGGCCCCCGCTGGAGGCCAATGAAGCGGACTATCGTGCGGCGGTGATGGCGCTCGGCGATTATGTCCGCAAGAACCGGTTTCCCGGTGTGGTGATCGGCCTGTCCGGCGGTATCGACTCGGCCCTGACGGCCGCGATTGCGGTGGATGCGCTTGGCGCTGATAATGTCTGGTGCGTGATGCTGCCGTCCAAATACACCAGTGAACACAGCTTGGAGGATGCCCGGGCTTGCGCTGAAGCGCTCGGCGTCCGCTATGACAGTGTCTCGATTGCGCCAGGTGTAGACGCACTTGATACCATGCTGTCATCTCTTTTCGCGGATCGTGAGCCGGACACCACGGAAGAGAATATTCAGTCCAGGCTGCGCGGTGTCACACTCATGGCGCTGTCCAATAAGTTTGGCGGTATGCTCGTCACCACCGGCAATAAGTCCGAAATGGCCGTTGGCTATGCCACCATTTATGGCGATATGGCGGGCGGTTACAATCCGCTGAAGGATTTCTACAAAACTGAAGTTTTTGAGCTTTCTAGATGGCGAAATGCATGTGATGCATCAGGCTTGAAAGGGCCTGTTGGTGAGGTGATCCCTGACCGGATCATTACCAAGCCGCCAAGTGCTGAATTGCGGGAAGATCAAAAAGACGAAGACAGCCTGCCACCGTATGAGGTGCTCGACGATATCCTGCGCTGCCTTGTCGACTATGAAATGTCGGTCAAAGACATTGTTGCCAGAGGGCATGATCTTGATGTCGTGAAGCGCATCCAGCATTTGCTCTACATTTCAGAGTACAAGCGTCGCCAGTCTGCGCCAGGCCCGAAAATCGGACCGAGAAATTTCGGTCGCGATCGGCGTTATCCGATTACCAATCGTTTCCGGGATGGCTGATTTCATTTTCAGAAACATTCGCTGGATCGGCGTCGGGTTTCTGCTTTGCTTCTTTTCGGGCTTCGGTCAGACTTTCTTCATCTCGCTCTCAAACGAGCATTTGCGGCAATCTTTGTCGCTCAGCCACGCGCAGTTTGGCGGTATTTATGCCATCGCAACCTTGTGCAGCGCGTTTGCGATGTCGCAGTTCGGATATGTCACGGATGTCTGGAGCGTACGCAAATCGGCGCTGATTACGCTGACAGGACTGGTCTCTGCCTGCTTTCTCATGGCGTTTGCCGATCTGTCCGTAATCTTGCTATTTGCGGCCATATTGGGCTTGCGCTTGTTTGGACAGGGCTTTCCCGGCCATGTCGCCTTCACTGCTGCGGGCAAATGGTTCTCGGTCAACCGGGGGAAGGCGATCAGCCTTGTCGGTATGGGATTTCCGCTCTCAGAAGTCGTTTTCCCGCTATTCGGTGCCAGCCTGATCGCTCTGATCGGTTTTACGCAAATGTGGGGACTCGCCGGTGCATTGGTATTGTGTCTGGCCATGCCGGGCATTTACGTGCTTTTGAGGCAGGATCGTCATCCTGTCGGTTCGGGTGAAGACGCTGAAGAATATGACAAGTCGGGTATTAGCGTTGTGCAATGGCGCCGCCGCGATGTGGTGCGTCGCCCTGAATTCTATCTTGTGAACATTGCCGTGCTGTGTCCGCCTTTCATGGTGACTGCCTTTTTCTTTCACCAGCAGCATCTGGCAGCCATAAAGGACTGGCCCTTGAGCGCAATTGTCGGCTCAATGGCGTTTTTTGCGGGTTTCCAGATTGTCGCCAAACTGGTGACGGGCGTTCTTATCGACAAATGGTCCGCAAAAGCGTTGTTGCCGTTTTACCTGTTCCCGCTGGCCATTGGCCTGTCACTGCCGTTCCTCACCAACCTGATTGTCTTTGTTCCACTGGTGCTTGGGCTTCTGGGCATGTCCGCTGGCATATCGGCAACCCTGCTTGGTGTTTTGTGGCCTGAGCTGTTTGGTAGCCGGTATCTGGGAGAGATCCGGTCGTTGACCTATGCGGCAATGGTTGCCTCAACGGCGATATCACCCTTCCTTACCGGTTATCTTATTGATATGGGTCTCGGCTTCGACGTGCAGCTGATGATCTTCGGTGGTTTTTGTATCTTGGCGAGCGTCGTGATGTTTCTTATCCAGCCGGGTCTTGCGCGCCTGAACGGGCGTCTCAATAACACAGTCGAATAGAGCGAATTATCCATGTCCAATCCTGTTGTACGATTTGCGCCATCCCCCACAGGCCGCCTTCATGTCGGGAATGTCAGAACGGCTCTGATCAACTGGCTGTTCGCGAAGGGACAGGGTGGACAGTTCATTCTGCGGATTGACGATACCGATCTGGAACGCTCGACGAAGGCTTATGAAGACGGGCTGAAAGAAGACCTGAAATGGCTCGGTCTGGACTGGGACAACACCTTCAACCAGTCCGACCGGTTCGGAAAATATGACGAGGCCGTCCAGTCGCTCAAGGATAAGGGCCTGCTCTATGCATGTTTCGAAACGCCGGATGAACTTGAGCGGAAGCGGAAAATTGCGCAAAGCCGTGGTCGGCCACCCGTCTATGATCGTGCGGCCCTTAAGCTTTCAGATGAAGACAAGGCGACGTTGATTGCTGAAGGCCGCAAGCCGCATTGGCGTTTCAAGCTGTCTGGAGAGCGCGTTGAATGGAACGACCTCGTTCGCGGACCACAAAGCATAGATACAAGCTCTGTCTCCGATCCGATTCTGATCCGTGAAGATGGCAGTTATCTCTATACCTTGCCGAGCGTGGTCGATGACATTGAATATGGCATCACACATGTTGTCCGCGGGGAGGATCACGTCACCAACTCCGGCGCTCAGATCGAGATTTTCAAGGCGCTGGGCGGCGAGGCACCGGATATGGCGCATACACCGCTGCTCGTTTGGAAAGATGGTTCGCCACTTTCAAAGCGTCTCGGATCTCTCAGCATGTCGGATCTGCGCGAGAAAGGCATCGAACCGCTCGCTATTTGCAGCCATCTCGGCAAGCTCGGCACCAGCGACAATATCGAAATCAAAGAAAGCCTGGAACAGCTGCGCGATGAGTTCGAGTTCTCCAAAATCGGTCGCTCACCGGCCCGTTTTGACGATGACGAATTGCTTCGCCTGAATTCAGCGCTCGTGTCCACCAAGCCGTTTTCAGACGTGGAAGATCAGCTGAACAAGATCGACGGCCTTGCAGCTTGTAATGACCTTGCTCTTTTCTGGGAAACCATCCGGGAAAATGTTGATGTGGTCGGACAGGCAAGCGATTGGGCGAACGTCTTTTACGGTGATCAGGCAGGCATTGTGGATGAGGAAGACGCAGATTTCATCCGCGAGGCACTGGCTACGCTTCCTGAAGGTGAAGTGACCGGAGAGACCTGGTCCAATCTCACAAATACACTCAAGTCAGAAACCGGGCGCAAGGGCCGGAAACTTTTCATGCCGCTCCGCAAGGCGATTACCGGCATGCAGCACGGGCCCGAAATGGATCGTGTTTTGATGTTGATGGGGGCGGACCGTGCCCGTCAGCGGATGAAAGCGGCGCTCGGGGACTGATCTTCGATCAGCACTGCACACATCTTTCTTCCAGCGCCTTGATCGCGTCGGCAGGTGATCTGGTGTGTGCAAACTGATCCAGAAACTCGGCCGGTGTGAACTTGCCTTTGACGATGTGATCCATCAGCTCGAAGAAGGGAGCCCAGAAATCTCCGTGATCGAGAAAGGCCATCGGTTTCGCATGAAGGTTCAGACGCGCCCAGGACAGCACTTCTACCGCCTCTTCAAGTGTCCCGATCCCGCCTGGCAGCACGATGAAGGCGTCACTCTCTTCATACATCATCTGTTTGCGTTCATGCATGGTGTCGACGATGCGGTGTTCCACATCCTCGAAAATCCGTTCTTTCTTCAGAAGGAATTTCGGCATGATGCCCAGCACTTCGCCGCCCGCCTTATGAGCGGCCTCAGCCGCAGCCCCCATCAGGCCGACGCCGCCGCCGCCATACACGAGCCGATATCCATGTTCGGCGATATAGTGTCCGAGCTCTTCGGCCAGATCGAGAAAGCGCTGATCCACTTCATTAGAGGATCCACAAAACAGACAGATGGATTTCAGCGCAGACATCAAATTACTCGCTTAAACAGACAGACGGACGAAAAAATCTGCATGGTCATGATTTTTCCGTGCTGGCAAGGGAGCACGACACAGACTATCTGCCAAGCATGAGACATTTTTCTGCGCCGGACGATGATCCGATCGAATCGGCCTCCGGGGGCTTGTTCACAGCATTTGGACGGGTTCTGGGGATTTTGGGTGACAAGGCGCTTGCGCGCTGGCGTTTTCGTATGGTGCTTGCACTTGCGCTGACGGTTGGAGCGAAGTTCCTCAGCGTGTCTGCACCGCTGTTTCTGGGCGAAGCGATCACGCTGGCTTCGAACGAGGACGCGCAATCCGCCATTCATGCACTGATCGTTGCGATCGCCTTGTTTGCCGGGGCAAGGTTTCTCGCATCCGCCATTCCACAACTACGCGATTTCTTCTTTGTGCGGGTCAGCCAGGATGCACAACGCTTTCTGGCCGTGAAGTCGTTCGGAAAAGCTCAGGACATGTCCCTGTCATTCCATCAGACCCGACGGGCGGGGGCACTCAATCGTGTGATTGAGCGTGGCGGAGCGGCCCTCGACATCTTTCTGCGATTCTTCGTCTTCAATATCTCGCCTACGCTCATCGAGCTGGCGCTTGCGGCGGGTGTGCTGGCGGTGGCCTATTCGCCTATGCTGTCGGTTATTATTATTATTACTATTGTGATCTATATTGGGTTCACAGTGGTTGTGACCGAATGGCGGGCAAGGCAACGCCGGGTGCTCAACGAATCAGATACCGAGCTTCGCGGTCGCTCTATTGATAGCCTGACCAATTTTGAAACGATTAAATCCTTCGCGGCTGAAGACCGTGAGACCTCGCGATTTGATCGGGCTTTCCGTACCTATAATGATCGCCTCGTGGAGACCAATCGCTCGCTCAACTTCCTGAACGCCGGTCAGGAATTGATCATGAACGCCGGGATGGCGGCCATGCTAATATTCACCGGCATTGAAGTGGCCAATGGCCGTCTTGAGGTCGGCGCACTGGCGGCAGTGTTCGCCATGCTGTTGAATATTTACAGGCCGCTGAACATCCTTGGCTGGGGTTGGCGTGAGATCAGACAAAGCGTCGTGGATCTGGAGAAGGTGTTTGGGCTTCTGGGCATGAAGCCAGACATTGAAGACGCTGATGACGCCGAGAAACTGGATGATATTTCTGGCCGGGTCAGCTTTGAGAATGTCAGCTTCAGTCACGACGAACGCCTGGCCGGACTGAGCGGTGTGAGCTTTGATCTGGAGCCGGCACGGAATCTTGCGGTTGTCGGACCGTCCGGCGCGGGCAAGTCTACGCTGTTGAAACTGCTCTTTCGGTTTTACGATGTTGGCGAGGGTCGCATTTGCGTTGACGGCAAGGATATTCGGGACGTCACACAAAAGAGCCTGCGCGAACAGCTTGGCCTGGTGCCGCAGGATGTCGTCCTATTCAACGACACGATTCGGCAGAACATTCTCTACGGTCGCCCTGACGCAAGTGAAGACGATCTTCGCAAGGCTGCGGCCAGTGCTCAATTGCTCGACTTTATTGAGTCACTCCCGAAGGGATGGGATACGAAAGTGGGGGAGCGCGGCTTGAAACTATCCGGTGGCGAAAAGCAAAGGGTTGGGCTGGCGCGCGTGGTTCTGAAAAACCCCCGCATTCTGGTTCTGGACGAAGCGACGTCGGCGCTCGACAGTCAGACGGAGACCCTTGTCCAGCGAGCCATCATGCGGGCGTCAGAGGGGCGGACGACTTTGACGGTGGCGCACAGGCTTTCAACAATTATGCATGCTGATGAAATATTGGTGCTCAATGACGGTCGCGTCGCCGAACGCGGCTCTCATGCGGAACTAATATCGCAAAACGGACTCTATGCTGATATGTGGAGTAAGCAGGGCGCTGACTCTGCCCGGGAAACCAAGATAGCCGTTTCAGGAGACTGATGAGCCAATGTCCAAGAAAGAATCAAGATCAATGCCGCCATGGTATCGCGCCAAGTTCGATCTCGAAGGGCTGGGCTTTGGGGGGCTTGCGCTGGTCCTGGCTATTGTCACCAGCTGGATCGCGTTTATCGGCGGGATCATTTCACTGATTTTCTGGATCGCCTTTGTGGCGATTCTCTTTGCCTCCCGGGATGCGGAAAGAACAACACCGGTTGGCACCACACTGGTCACTGCGCCGTGCGACGGCGTAATCGTTGATGTTGCCACCGTGCCGCCCCCTCGCGAACTCCGCTGGGACACGCCTGAAGTGGTTCGCATCCGCCTCTCATCTTCGCCTTTTACAGTGAATGGCGTTCGCGCGCCGATCACGGGCAATATCGAGAGCATCCTTGAAGAAGATGGCGCGCCCACAGCGCTGGCGCTGGAGCCGGATAATAGCGATCTGAAAGAAGCGTTCGTACTGTTCTCCGGTGAGCAGGCCATGGCTGGCATTCGCGTTGCCACAGGCGGGCTTGGGCCGCGGCTTGATTTTGATATTGAAGCTGGCGACGGTGTTCGTGGCGGACGTAAGATCGGTGTTCGTCGCCTTGGCGGCTGGTGTGATGTGTTCCTGCCTCTCGGCGCAACGGTGAGTCTTATGCCCGGCATGAGCGTCGTTGGCGGTGAGACCATTCTGACCGACCTTGAGGGCGTGGACACAGACACGGCACCAGCATCCGAAGCGGCGTACGAGGCAACACCTACGCTTGTTCCGGAGGATGTCGAGGTTACGCCAGCGGTTGAACCCGCGGTAGACGAAGCGCCGACGGTTGTTGAAGCACCAGCCGAACCCGCACCAGACACCGAAACACCGAAGACCTAACGGTCAGACGTTTCGGCATTTTCTCTGGGCGATTTGTGCATCCATTTCATGATGGGGCGCAGGGGAATCGCCCAGAGTGTTCCTGCCAGCGCGAAATATGGGATCTGTATCCACACAGGCGTTTTCGCCAACATTCCACCAAGCGTGGCCGCAACACCAATATAGATCGCCAGATAGGTCAGGATGACGAGCATGGTGATGAATTTGCGCATAAGAAAACATCCTTTTTGGCGACATGTGTGACATGCTGGCACTTGTCAAATTCGAGCTTGCAGGCATCTAGTCCGAATGCCTCTGAAAATCCACAAAGACAGTCACAACATTTCGGCCGGCGCGACCTTCACAATTCGCACCTGGCTCTTTCTGCTTGGCCTGATGGTGTACGGGATGATTCTCGTCGGCGGGGCAACGCGCCTGACGGATTCCGGCCTCTCGATCACCGAGTGGAAGCCGATTTCAGGAATCCTGCCGCCTATGAGCGACGCGGAGTGGAAGCTTCTGTTCGAAAAGTATCAGCAAACGGCTGAATACCGACTCCAGAATGCCGGGATGAGCCTTGCTGAGTTCGAATACATTTACTGGTGGGAGTGGGGCCACCGTTTCCTCGGACGACTTGTCGGAATGTTCGCCGTGGGTGGTCTTGCCGCTTTCTGGCTGGCTGGCTGGCTGAAGCGCGGCATGAAAACCAAGCTCATAGTCCTGGTTGCCCTTGGCGGGCTTCAGGGTGCGATCGGCTGGTGGATGGTTGCGAGTGGCATAGGCGATACTGATCGCGTTGATGTCGCGCCTTACCGCCTGATGACCCATTTCGGGCTGGCACTCATAATTCTCTGCTACATCTACTGGCTGTTCATGAACCTGACGCTCAAATCGATTCGCGCACGGTCAGCCGGAATAGGGTTTTACATCCTTTTCCTACTAATCTTCCTCCAGATGGCAGCAGGTGCACTCGTGGCCGGGCTCGACGCCGGTCGCACCTACACAGACTGGCCAATGATGGCGGGCGAGTTCGTGCCGACCGGGTATTGGATGGAGGCTCTGGGTGTTCGCAACATTTTCGAGAATGTCGCTGCAGCTCAGTTCAATCACCGTATCCTGGCTTATGTCATCGTTGCGTTCACCCTGATCATGGCGATCAGATATCGTCGGCAATGGCATCGAACCGGTCTGGGAATTCTGATGTTCCTGATCGCGCTGCAGGTTGCCTGGGGTATCTACACTCTGATGTCAGCGGCACCTGTGTCCCTGGCTCTGGTACACCAGGGACTCGGCGTTCTCGTGATGCTGGCGAGCGTCAGATCAATCTGGCGCGGGCGCTATTCACTTTCCTGGAATTGAGCCATCAGCTCGCGCAGATCAGCATAGACCAGCTGGCTGCCCTGGCTTGTCTGGCTCTCTACGGCAAGGAAGCCATTAGGAAAGCTGCCCACGCTGCCAAGCGTGGTCATGGCAATATCACCAACGGCTTGCGGGCTGGCACTCGAAAGGCCCGCTCTGAATTGAACCGCGGCGATCTTGCCATCGGGATAGGCGAGATAAACCTGGCCACCTGACATGGTCAGTGCCGCAAGCGCGGTGTCGCCAAATTCGCGAACGGTTAGCTCAACCGGTACGCCTGGCACATCCAGAGACGGATTGTCGTCGCTGACGGCACCAAATGCGAGGCCGAATCCGCCACCTGCGACGATGGTGTCACCATCAATCGCACAGCTTGTCAGATATTTGTCGAACTCCAGGCGCTCTGTTTCTTCAAAGGTGAGAGCGCCTGCCACGTTTGTCAGCTCACCGATCACAAGTGTCGCTTTGTCGAGCTGTGTCCAGAATCCAATCTGCATCAGGCCATCGTCAGACGCGGGTCGTCCTGAACATAGACCTTCGAGATAATCAGAGGGAGCATTTTCGACGTCGATATCAATCGGAGCGACCAGGCCATCTCCATGGGCGAAGAGTGAGAGCCGCCCGGAATTCCGGTCAATGCCGGGAAACAATCGCAATTGGGTTTCGCCGAATGATCCCAGAACAGCTTCAGATATATCTGACGCCGTGTATGGGCCGGGACGCCCGATTGTGGCCCCGTCGACGTCAATCAACTGAATGCCGGACTCTTCATTCGCGATCAGAATCTGCATGGGCGCAGCATCAGAAAGAGAGAAGCCCGCAATATCATTGCCGAATACGGGGGTTTGCCATACAATCGGCGCTGTCACCGAAGAGGACCGAACTTCGCCGACATTTTCTTCCTGTCCGCCGCACGCAGCGAGCAGAAATAATGTTGCGAGTGCCGCTCTCCGATTGACAAGTGTGTTTTGACGCTTTAGTGACGCGCGCTCTGCCATTTTTAACAACCTTCAAGAAAGGCTCCGATGGAGCAATGAAAACCTATTTGGTCAAGCCTTCGGAAGTCGAAAACAAGTGGGTCGTGATCGACGCCACCGACGTTGTCGTCGGACGCCTCGCGTCTTACATCGCGAAGCGCCTTCGCGGCAAGCATCGTGCTGATTACACCCCACATGTTGACTGTGGTGATCATATCATTGTGATCAACGCCGAAAAAGCAATCTTCACTGGACGTAAGCGCCAGCAGAAGAATTACTATCGCCACACCGGTTATCCGGGCGGAATCAAGGAACTCTCAGCAGACGCGATCCTTCGTGGCCGCTTCCCTGAGCGTATTCTGAAGCTCGCCGTCCAGCGTATGATGCCGCGTGAAAGCAGTCTGTCACGCCAGCAATTCTCGAAATTGCGGATCTATGCTGGTGCCGAGCACCCGCATGAGGCTCAACAGCCGGAAGTGATCGACTTCAAATCCATGAACACCAAGAATTTGAAAGCGGCCTAACGCATGTCTGATACTGTTGAGACACTCGAAGATCTGAACGCGCTCGGCGGTGACGCGACGCCTGTTATGGCGGACACACCTGTTGAGCCAAAGATCGATGAATTTGGTCGTTCTTACGGAACCGGTCGTCGTAAGTCTGCGACGGCTCGCGTATGGATCAAGCCAGGTTCTGGCAAGATCACCGTGAACGGCAAGGATGAAACCGAGTATTTCAAACGTCCGGTTCTTCGCATGATCATCGCACAGCCTCTCGAAGTTGCTGAGCGTCGTGGAGAGTTCGACATTGTCTGCACGGTCAAAGGTTCTGGTCTCTCGGGCCAGGCTGGCGCTGTACGTCACGGTATCTCACGTGCTCTCGTTGCTTACGAGCCAGGTCTTCGTCCTGTTCTCAAGCCGTTCGGCTTCATGACACGTGACCCACGCGTCGTTGAACGTAAGAAGTATGGCCGCGCGAAAGCTCGCCGCAGCTTCCAGTTCTCGAAGCGTTAATCGGGTCAACCGACTGGTATTCGAAAGGCGCTTCGTCATGGAGCGCCTTTTTTCTTGGGGTGAAATGAGATGACAACGACCAGGCTGAATGTCGCCGTTCTGGGCGCAAGCGGATACACAGGCGCAGAGATGCTTCGTCTGCTCGCGACGCATGATGGCATGGCGATTCGTGCGGCGACGGCGAACTCGCTGGCTGGCAGACAGCTTGATGACGTCTTTCCTCATCTTACCGGCATTTTTGATCAGTCCCTAACGACGCTCGAGGAAACCGACTTCTCCGGCGTGGATCTTGTCTTCAGCTGTCTTCCGCATGGCACCAGCCAGGATGCTGTTGCAAGCCTTCCGGCCGGTACCCGCGTGGTTGATCTTTCCGCCGATTACCGGTTCCGGGATGCTGACCTCTATGCCAGCGTCTACGGACGTCCGCACCTGAATCCGCAGGCCACCAAAGACGCTGTTTATGGGCTGACAGAGTTTGCGCGTGATCGTTTGCCGGAGGCAGACCTTGTGGCATGCCCAGGCTGTTATCCAACGGCCACTTTGCTGTGCTTGCTGCCGCTGGCTGAGGCGGGCGTGATCTCGGGCGAAGGTCTGATCATTGACGCCAAGTCTGGCGTTTCCGGTGCAGGGCGCGGACTGAAAGAGGGTAATCTCTTTTGTGAAGCTGCTGAGGGGCTACATCCATATGCGGTCGGTACGCACCGGCATGCGCCTGAGATCGAGCAAGAGCTTTCACAGCGATTCGGCGTAGCGAATACCCGTGTCACCTTCACACCGCATCTGGTTCCAATGACGCGCGGTGAACTCGTAACCATTTACGCGGACATCGCCGAAGGGGAATCGGTTGAAGGGGTCCACAAGGCTCTGGCAGATCGTTTTGCCGACGAGCCTTTCGTTCGCGTTCGTCCTATTGGGGCGCTACCGCCTGATACGCGTCATACCCGCGGCACGAACCGGTGTGAGATTGCCGTGTTTGCTGATCGCGTGCCGAACCGTGTGATAGTTGTCGGCGCGATCGACAATCTGGTAAAAGGCTCGGCAGGGCAGGCTCTGCAAAATGCCAATCTGATGTTCGGATTTGAAGAAGGCGAGGGGCTGTCGCAGCTCCAGCCGCTTTTCCCGTAAGCTATTTGGCGGACGGCCCGACGCCGAGATCTTCGAGTTTTTGCAATACATAGCGGCCAGGCGCGTCGCCCAGGCCGTAATCTTTCGGCTTGCGTGCCGGAATTTTCCTGCCCGACCGCTTTGCCAGCCATTTCCCCCAGTGTGGCCACCAGGAACCTGGATGTTCCTTCGCGCCAGACAGCCATTCTTCAGGCGTTCCCGGTAAATCCTTGCGGGTCCAGTGCTGATACTTTTTGGCATCAGGATGGTTGATGACCCCGGCAATATGCCCAGAACCAGCCAGAACAAATTCGGTATCGCCGCCAAATTTGCGCGCCGCGCGATAGACCGATGCAAAAGGGGAGATGTGATCTTCACGTCCGGCCTGGATCATCATCGGAATTTTGATATCTTCCAGTTGAACCGTTTTGCCGAGCACTTTGAAGGTGCCTTCTGACAGAGCGTTCTTGCCGTAAAGCTCCCGTAGATAGGTCAGGTGGGTCTTGCCAGGCAGGTTTGTCTGATCAGCATTCCAGTACAGCAGGTCAAACGGGCGCGGCTTCTTGCCCAGCATGTAGCTGTCGACGACATAGCGCCAGACAAGGTCGGTTGGGCGGAGATAATTGAAGGTTTCGGCCATATCTTCGCCAGCCATGATGCCGCCATTCGCCTCAATGATGCTCTCGATATAGTCGATACCGTCATCGTCGATGAAGACCAGAAGGTCGCCAGCTTCAACGAAATCAGATTGCGAGGCGAAATAGGTGGCAGAGGCGATCCGGTCGTCGCCCATTTGTGCCATATGCGCCAGCGCGCCTGACAGCATGGTGCCACCAATACAATAACCAACAGTATTGATGTGAGGTTCGCCGGTGATCTCGCACACTTGCTCCACCGCATCATAAGCACCCATGCGAATGTAATCATCCCAGACAATATCGGTCATGCTGTGATCTGCTGAGCGCCAGGATACGATGAAAACGTTGAATCCCTGTTCCGTAAGCCAGCGGATCATTGAGTTTTCCTGACGCAGATCAAGAATATAAAATTTATTGATCCATGGCGGGAAAATCAGAAGGGGAGTTTCGTATACCTCTTCCGTTCTTGGCTCGTATTGGATGATCTCGATCAGATCATTGCGATAGACCACCTTGCCAGGTGATGTGGCGATGTTCTTGCCGACTTCAAAGCTGGAGCCATCTGTCTGGCTGATCAGCAAACGACCATGACCGCGCTTGATATCCTCATGGGCTAGTTTCAGCCCGTCCAGAACGCTCTGACCACCGCTTTCCAGCATGGCTTTCAATGCGGTTGGGTTGGTCGAGAAAAAATTGGTCGGCGAAAAGGCGTCAGCCGTCTGACGGGCGAGGAATTCTGCCTTGCGTTTTGTATTCTGATCGAGGGAATCTGCTTCGGAGACGAGATCGAGAAGCCATTGGCTGTTGGCTTCATAGGTACGGCGAATAAGGTCAAAGAATGGGTTGGTCTGCCATTCCGGGTCTGAAAATCGCTTGTCCCTGGTCCCCTGCGGCTGTTCCGAGGTGAGGAAGGAGCGCCAGATACCCATATGGCGTTCCCAGAGCTTCATCTGGGCAGACATCAACCGGTCTGGGTGCCGGGCCATGTCTTCGCCGATTTTCGCCCAGGCCCGAGACGTACCAAACGGGTCGGCTGAAGCGGAGCCTGTGAACCCGTTCCGAATATTCCGCTCTGTCATCAGGCGCAGGATTTCCTGACTCTCAGACAGCGCTTCCGACAGATTTCGCGATAGAGACTCGAGCTTTTCCGGATCAGCGGACTGGACAATCTGCTGCAAGGATTTCTCTGGCTGTGCGGAAGTGTCAGACTTTGATTTGGCGGAGCTGGTGTCTGTCTCAGGCGCTTTGGCCGCTTGCGCCTTACCTTCAGTCGCTGCTTTTTTCGCCGTCTGAGATTTCTTCTTTTTCCCCGCCATTCTCTTTTGCCTCTTGCATGCGAAAGGGTATACTAGCATGAACATGGCTACTGAAACACTAAGCTGACACTGGAGAACGCAGACATGCACTTTCGCGCCATTATTCTGATGTCCGCATTTTCCGCAGGTTGTGTCAGCTCTGTTTCCGATGGTTTTGAGTCAGCACCTGAATGGTTTGACGAGCGCCGGGAACAGTTGGCCGGTGAAGGCTATCCGTCTTTCCGTCAGGTTTCAGAAATGCAATCCGATGTCGAGACCGCGCCTTGGCGTGACATCGAGAAAGAGCTGGATACGGCTTACAAGGAAATCGAGCGCGCGGATCTGGGTGCGGTGAAGGTGACAGAAGCGGACATGCGAGCGTGGGCGGCAGAACAAAAAGCCCTCGTCGCAAAAGGCGAAGAGCCTTATTAAGTCCCCCAAACACCACACTGAAGTTAACACCAATGATCCCCACACAATTCCACAAGATTCGTCGCCTTCCACCTTACGTTTTCGAACAAACCAACCGCAACAAGGCAGCGCTCCGTGCGTCAGGTGCGGACATTATAGACTTCGGGATGGGCAATCCGGACCTCCCGACACCGCCGCATATTATTGAGAAACTCGTCGAAACGGCCAAGAAGCCGAAGACGAACCAGTATTCGGCCTCACGAGGTATTCCGGGGCTTCGTCGTGCACATGTGAACTATTACAAGCGCCGGTTTGGTGTAACGCTCGACGCAGATCGCGAAGTCGTCGCAACGCTCGGGTCGAAAGAAGGCTTTGCCAATCTCGCGCAGGCCATTGCTGCGCCAGGTGATGTCATTCTGGCACCCAATCCATCGTATCCGCTCCATTCGTTCGGCTTCATCATTGCCGGCGCAACGGTCCAGCATGTTCGCGCGCTTTCGCCTGAAGAGTATCTGTCCGGCCTTGGCCGCGCGGTTCGCTATTGTGTGCCGTCACCGACCGCCATGGTATTGTGCTATCCGGCCAATCCGACGTCTCAGGTCGTGGATCTGGATTTCTACAAGGAAGCGGTCGCATTCGCGAAAAAGCACGAACTCTGGATCCTATCGGATCTCGCTTACAATGAAATCTATTTTGGCGATCCGCCACCGTCCATTCTTCAGGTGGACGGTGCCAAAGACATCTGTGTCGAGACGACCACGCTTTCGAAAACCTATAATATGGCCGGCTGGCGTATCGGGTTTGCTGCGGGCAATGAACGCCTGATCGGCGCGCTTGCGCGCGTTAAGTCCTATCTCGATTATGGTGCCTTTACGCCTATTCAAGTTGCAGCCTGCGAGGCGTTGAATGGCGACCAATCCTGCGTCGATGAGCTGCGCAGCATTTATCGGTCGCGCCGTGATGTACTCGTTGAATCCTTCGGACAGGCCGGGTGGAATATTCCTGAACCGGAAGCCTCCATGTTTGCATGGGCGCCTATTCCCGAAGAGGTTCGGGATATCGGTTCTCTTGAATTTTCGCTTCGTTTGTTGAACGAAGCTCACGTCAGCGTTGCCCCCGGTATCGGGTTTGGTGAGCATGGTGAGGGATATGTCCGCATCGCGCTCGTCGAAAATGAGCAGCGCATTCGACAGGCGGCGCGTAACGTTCGACGCTTCCTGACCTCACTCAATCCGGAAAGCGATCGCCAGGCGGCGATAGGTTAAACTGAGATGAAAAAACTTAAGATCGGAATTGCTGGACTCGGCAATGTTGGTGCCGGGCTGATTTCCCGTTTGCAGGAACAGGATAAGCTCAGACTCGGCGGCGAAATTGAAATCGTCGGCATCAGTGCCCGCAATCGTTCGCGCAAGCGTGCGGTGTCTATCGATGACTATGCCTGGTTCGATGATCCCGTTGCTCTGGCTGAACATGACGATGTCGAAGTGTTTGTCGAGCTTATGGGCGGCTCTGACGGTCCGGCGAAACTGGCCGTGGAAGCTGCGCTTAAACACGGCAAGCCGGTGGTTACCGCAAACAAGGCACTTGTTGCGGAGTATGGGGAACAGCTGGCCAAACTCGCCGAGGAGCAGGGCGTTCCGCTGTTGTTTGAGGCCGCTGTCGCTGGCGCGATACCGATTGTTCGCGTCATTCGCGAATCGTTTGCTGGCACAGAGATTTCCTCCATTCGCGGCATCATGAATGGAACCTGCAACTACCTTCTTACCGAGATGCTGAATTCCGGTGCCAGCTATGACGATGTGCTCGCAGACGCGCAGCGTCTTGGGTATGCCGAAGCTGATCCTTTCCTTGATGTTTCTGGTACAGATGCCGCGCACAAGATTGCTATTCTGAGCACGATCGCATTCGGCGTTCCGATTGATTTCTCAAAGGTTTCTCTGTCCGGCGTGGATTCCATCGGCCTCAAGGATCTGGAGTTGGCGCGAAAGCTCGATCATAAGATCAAACTGATCGCAGAAGGTCTCCAGACACCGGAAGGTGTGATCTGTCGGGTTGAGCCTGTTCTCCTTCCAAACGGGTCACCACTGGCGAATATCGATGGGCCGCTGAACGCGGCGATGGTCGAAACGGTCCACGCAGGGCCGATGACGTTTACGGGCCCTGGCGCTGGTGCCGGACCAACGGCCAGCGCAGTGCTGGGCGATATTGCGGCGCTGGTTGCAGGCGACGGGCGCGCGGTCTTCGGCGTTCCGGCGAGCGAGCTGACGGCCCAATTTGCCGACTTGGACAGCATCTCACGGTCTGAATCGCGCTATCTGATCAGAGTCGAACTTGCCGACCGTTCCGGTGCGCTTGCCTCTCTGACAGAAGCGCTGGCTCAGACCGATATCTCTGTCGACGTATTGTTGCAGGACTCAGCCGGTGATTCAGATTTTGCACCAATTGCAATTATGACGCACAATTGTTCTGCATCCACGGTTCGCGCTGCGAAGGCTCGTATTGATTCGCTCGACGCTGTGTCTGAACCTGCGAGGCTATTGCGTATCGAGAGCGATTGAGCGCTGACCGGAGGTCCCGAATGACTGAGAGAATTGCCGACCCCGCTATTATCGGCAACATGATCAACGTCACAGAAATGGCGGCCATCGCGGCATTTGAATACTCAGGTTGCGGCGACGAACAGAAAGCCGACCAGGCTGCGGTTGATGCAATGCGGACTGCGCTGAACAAAATTCAGATGAAGGGCCGTATTGTTATCGGTGAGGGGGAGCGGGACGCAGCGCCTATGCTGTTTGTGGGCGAAGAAGTCGGCACCGGTGACGGCCCGGAAATTGATGTCGCGCTAGATCCTCTGGAAGGCACCACACTAACGGCCAAGGGGCTTGGGAACGCGCTGGCTGTGCTCGCCATTTCTCCAGGCGGCTGCATGTTGTATTCCCCAGACGTTTACATGGACAAGGTAGCCATAGGCCCGGGGTATCCGGAGAATTGCGTGTCGCTCGATGAAACGGCTGGTGACAATGCGAAAGCGCTGGCCAGGGCACGCGGAGTGGACGTCTCCATGATCTCCGCCTGCGTTTTGGACCGGCCACGTCACGAAGAGATTATCGATTCGCTTCGGTCAGCCGGTGCCCGGGTTGTGATGATCCCTGATGGGGACATTGCGGGTGTCATCAACACCACAGATCCATCAACCCGTATCGACATGTATGTTGGCCGGGGTGGGGCACCTGAAGGTGTGCTGGCCGCGGCGGCGCTGAAATGCATTGGCGGACAGATCGAAGCGCGCCTTCACTTTCGGAACGACGAAGAAAAAGCACGTGCCCGGCGTACCGGCATAACCAACTTCAATCGCGTTTATTCGCTCGATGACATGATCAAAGGTGAAACGGTATTCTGCGCCACGGGCGTTACGCGGGGCGGCCTGCTCGACGGTGTGAGCTATTCTGGCGATTACGTTGAAACCGAATCGCTGGTCATGACATCAGATGACCGTGCAATTCGTCGCATCCGCACCCGCCGTCCGATCTGACTGTCTATGGCTGATCAAACTATCGAGACCGAAAAGACCAGCGCACCGCTCAGTATTCGTGGCCTGAACTGGCTGGAGCCAACTGTTGATCCGCAGAAGGTGTCACGTTTTGCGCGGGAAACAGGGCTGAATGAAGTGCTTTCGACGCTTCTTGTTTCGAGGGGTGTTCAGCCCGATGATGTCGACGGATTTCTTGAGCCAAAACTGCGCGACCTCTGTCCTGACCCATCCTCCTTACAGGATATGGACAAGGCGGCGGCCGAAATCGCGGCGGCCATTCTTGATGGGCGGAAGGTCACGGTTTTCGCCGATTACGATGTCGATGGCGCGACCAGTGCAGCGCAGCTCATGCGCTATTTCCGGCATTTTGATCGCGACCTGGGGCTTTATGTTCCGGACCGCCTGAAAGAGGGCTATGGTCCGTCGCCGGAGGCCTTTCAGTCACTTAAGGATGACGGCGTTGACCTCGTGATCACGGTGGATTGTGGCGCTGCCGCGATACCAGCCCTGGCCCATGCGCGAGACATCGGATTGCCCGTCATTGTTCTGGATCACCACCTCATGAGTGGGGCGTTGCCAGACTGCCTGGCGCTGGTGAACCCGAACAGGCCGGACGACACATCGGGGCAGGGGCATATGGCGGCCGCGGGCGTCGTATTCATCCTGCTTGTCGCACTGAACCGCGTGTTTCGGGAAGTCCACCATCGCGAGCCGAAAAGTCTGCCAGACCTGACGACCTATCTCGACCTTTGTGCGCTGGGAACGTTATGCGACATGGCCCCTTTGCACGGCGTGAATCGCGCCTTCGTAGTGCAGGGTTTGCGCATTCTCGAACGTGATGAGTGTCCGGGTATTCTTGCGCTGGCCCAGGTTTCGGGCCGCAGTGCCCCGAGGTCTGTCACCGATCTGACCTTCGGCATCGGTCCGCAACTGAATGCAGGCGGGCGTATTGGTGACCCCTGGCTGGCAACCCGGCTGCTGGCGACACAGACCTTCGACGCTGCCATCCCCATGGCCGAAACCCTGAATGCGCTCAATCAGGCACGCAAGGATGTTGAAGCCGATATTCTTCACCAGGCCCGAAACCAGATTATCCGAAAACTTGAAGCGCATCCGGATCGCAAAATCCTGATCGCCGCCGGCGAAGACTGGCATCCGGGTGTGATCGGGATTGTCGCTGGCCGTCTCAAGGATGAGTTTCACCGGCCGGTTATTGTCATCGGCTATGGTGACTCATTCGGCGCACTGGCAAAGGGATCTGCGCGGTCGGTGGGCGGCATCAATATCGGCGACGCGATCGCCGCAGCAGCAAGAGAGGGCATTCTGGCATCGGGCGGCGGGCACGCGATGGCAGGCGGGCTGAGCATGGAGCCTGATCGCCTCGATCAACTGTCAGACTTCCTCGAAGAGCTCTGCCAGAATGACGATGCAGCCATCCGCACAGCGCGGAACGTTCAGATACAGCAGAATGTTCTGTGCTCTGCCTGCAATCTTGAATTCGTCACACTGATTGAACAGGCCGGACCCTATGGCGCCGGTGCCCCTAAGCCTATCCTGCGATTGCGAGATGTGCGGGTGGTCTCGTCCCGTATCATCGGGCAGAACCATATCAAGGCCATTTTGTCCGATGGCAGCGCCCAGATTGAGGCAATTGCCTGGCGATGCGCCGATCAGCCGTTGGGCGAGGCGTTGCGCACCAGTCAGGTTCTCGATGTCATTGGCTATGCCCAACGGAACGTCTGGCAAGGTCGGGACCGGGTCCAATTTGAAATTTTCGATGCCGTCAAAATAAAGTGAAATTAGGGCTTGCACGGATGAGAACAGGTCGTTATATCCCGCCTCTCCAAGATGCTTCGTTGTCTCGGAAACAGTGTGCGCCCTTCGTCTATCGGTTAGGACGCCAGGTTTTCAACCTGGAAAGAGGGGTTCGATTCCCCTAGGGCGTGCCATTTATTCCTCCGTTCTAAGACTTATTTACTTAGCCAGTCTCTGGTTATAGACGCACGGTTTGTGTTAACCTGCTTCAATGGCGGAATTTGGGGATCATAGGACAGCGATGACTAACGACCACTCGGACGAAAAGCCCGGTGATGACGCGTGCCCCACATTTGAAGCGACCGGCACCGTGAAATGGTTCGATGCTGTCAAGGGATACGGGTTTATGACGCCGGATGATAATGCCTTCGTTGAACGCGGCGAAGACATCATGATCCATGTGTCCTGTCTGCGTCAGGCTGGCCTGTCAGCCATGACAGAGGGCGGAAAGATCAACTGTATCGTCATACGCCGTCCCAAGGGCCTGCAGGCCCGCGAAATCCTGAAATACGAATCAGTCATGCCAGAGCCGTCAGAACACGCTGACGTCCCGCAGGAAATTGTGGTTGTGAAATGGTTCAACCGGGCCAAAGGGTATGGTTTCGTGAATCGACAGTCGGCGCCGGACGTCGATATTTTCGTTCACATGGTGGTGGTGCGTAAAGCAGGCCTGGAAGACCTTAAAGACGGGCAGTTGATTTCCGCTGCGATCGAATCCGGCCCTAAGGGTGAGCACGTGGCGCTGCTTCAGCTGGCGGACCCGGCCTGATCCAGGCACAGGCAGAAAGACATCTTGTCGTGCTCCACCTGCCGCGCTACTGAATTTGCCATGAAATACACCATCCTCGCACTCGCGTTTCTGGGCATAACGCTGCCTGCCTCTGCGCAGACAGAAGCTCAGTCTCTGCCAACATCGCCCGCCATCATTGATATCGGCGATACTGAAATCAATCTGACGGTGGAGCTGGCAGATGATCCGGCTGAACTGGCAACGGGGCTTATGTTCCGCCAGGGCGTGCCAGAAGGCACCGGCATGCTGTTTGATTTCGGCAATCCGCGCGAAGCCAACATGTATATGCGTAACGTGCCGTTCGGGCTCGATATGCTTTTTCTGGATACGGACGGCGAAATCCTGGCCATTGTGGCAAGAGTTCAGCCTTTCTCCGAACGCCTGATCAATCCGGGCTTCCCGGTGCAGGGGGTGCTTGAGATTGGTTCCGGTCAGGCAAACGAGCTGGGGATCGAGCCTGGCGACATTGTGCGCCATGCCATGTTTGAAGATACCGACCCCGCGACAGAGTCAGAATAAATGAGCGGTGAGGAAACCGGATCGGACGCGGCATTCACGCCTCCCGAGGGGTTTTACATGGATGCGGGCCGCGGTCCGTTCACATCCCATAATGGCCCAATCTATCGGCGCGACGATGGCGAGACATTTGAAGTCGGCCTTCATATCCTCGAGCGGCATTGTAATGGCTATGGATTTTTGCACGGCGGCATGGTGTCGGCATTTGCCGACGGCGCGCTGGCCTGGTGCGTTGGCAAGGCCACCCGGCGCAATGCGGTAACGATTCGTCTCTCGCTCGATTTTCTGGAAACAGCGCGAATCGGCGACTGGCTGGTTGCCCGGCCAACGCATATTTCCACCCAGGGCGATATAGTGCACGTAGAGGCCGATATCATCCGGAATAATCAACAACTTTCGGCCCATGCGAGCGGAGTTTTTCATATCGTACGCAGGAAACCAAAATGAGGGCTTGAGTTCTGTCGCAGAGGTGGCTATTTGGAGCGCTCGTCGGAGTGTAGCGCAGTCTGGTAGCGCATCTGGTTTGGGACCAGAGGGTCGGGAGTTCGAATCTCTCCACTCCGACCATTTAATTTGAGGACGCACGATGCACGCACGGATCTTCAAACCTACAAAGACCGCGATGCAGTCTGGAAAAGCAAAATCCAGTCATTGGGTTGTCGAGTTTGAGAACACCGGCCGCGTTCGTCACCCAGACCCTCTGATGGGCTGGATCTCCACAAACGACACCTCGTCTCAGGTCCGTCTGTCCTTTGATACGCGTGAGGATGCGATTGCTTACGCAAAGCGCGAAGGTCTGACATTCTCAGTGGAAGAACCGCGTGAAGCGAAAAGACTGGTAAAGTCCTATAGCGCGAATTTCTCCGCCGACCGGAAGCAGTCCTGGACTCACTGAACACGTCATTCCGGCCCCTTAGCTCAACTGGATAGAGCACCGGACTTCTAATCCGACGGTTGCAGGTTCGAGTCCTGCAGGGGTCGCCATTTCCCCTCTGCAATACAAGTGTTTATGCGTCTTTTGTATGGCGCGCGCGCATTAATGCGCTCATTTAAGCGTGCCGTTACACTCTCAATTCTTCTAATGAAAATTTTCCAATTCAGGTCCGATTGGCGAAAAGCAGAAAAGATAAATCACACGTATTGAATTTCAAAAGCTATTCACTATTTGTTCCTCATCCAATATCGCTTTCGCGATGATCGGGCCGCTCGCTCTGAGCAAAACGATCTGGTCCGGAAGCGGTGTCATCGAAGTTGCATTAGCGGCAGAGATGTCTGTTGCCACGACAGTATCGTGCGCAGTGGATGGTTTCGACCCGACCGATGTCGATGAAGCTGTGAATACTCCTGCGAATGGAGGCCCTTCGGCAGCTGATAGACATATTTACCGGCGGGCCGGGCCGGGCCGCAAGGCGCTTGACATTGCTAAAAACCTGATAAGGTAGAGGCTGAGAAGATGCGACCAAACGCCCACAAAAACTGACTGTAAAAGGTCGGATAACCGGCAGTGTGATTTACACATTGCTCGCAGCATCCAATATCGCTTTCGCGATGATCGGGCCGCTCGCTCTGAGCAAAACGATCTGGTCCGGAAGCGGTGTCATCGAAGTTGCATTAGCGGCAGAGATGTCTGTTGCCACGACAGTATCGTGCGCAGTGGATGGTTCCCGTCGACGGTCGGGTGAGTATTAGCGAGGGGCCCCGAACGAAGAATGGTAAATTCGTTATATGATAGCGTTCGATCGGGAGCGAATTTATTTGCAGCTTGGCGTCATGTCAAAAAGAGTGCCTTAGCTTCAAAAAATGACAGCATACGAGGGCAAGCGTCAGAGTTTGAGCATTCGCATCAAAGGTATATTCGGACAATCCAAACACAGCTTCGAGAACGCCGATTTAAGTTCGATGCGTACGAGGGTGTACTGAAAGATAAGCGAAAGCGTGAGAGTGAAGGTAAAAAGCCTCGCCCAATTGCTATCGGTTCAATCAGAAACCGTGTTGTTCAAAGAGCTATTTTACAAGTTCTTCAGCCTCGCCGAGTTGCTGACCCTTCGAATCCGAACTCACCCTACATTCCGAAGAACGACTCGCGAATTGGCAAGCTGAATGCAGTTAACAATTCCAGATATGGGATCGGAGGTTTGATGAGGCCCTATGGCGGAGTTAAGCCAGGAATTGAAGCGATTCTCGATGCGATGAAGAACGGTGCGACACATTTTTTTCAGTCCGACATCCGTGCCTTTTTCACTGCTATCCCCACCGCCAATGTTTGCGATATCATTCAGAATGAAACCAATGACGATGAACTGGTGCGGCTCTTCAAAGATGCGTTGGTTGTTCATCTTGCCAACAAAGAAGAGCTTTCCGGGTATGCAGATATATTTCCACAAAATGGAATTGGCGTAGCGCAAGGTTCGTCTCTTTCGGCTTTCGCTGGCAACGTTCTACTTTTTGATCTGGATCACGAACTGAATGAGAAGGGCGCAACTGCAATTCGCTATATTGATGACGTTTTTATTACTTCAAACGATCCCGAAATATTAGCTGAAGCCGTCGATCTGTTAAAATGCGCGTTGGATAATTTCGGGCTTTCTTTATACGATCCGAAAAAAGATTCATCTAAAGCAGCGGCGGGGAAATGTCGTGATGGATTTACTTTCCTAGGCTGCTCGATGCAGCCAAATCGATGTGTTCCCAGTGTCGCTTCCAAGAGGAAGCTGCTTGAAGAAGTTAGAAAACAACTGAGTTTGTCGAAGAGATCGATAAACGCGTTTGTATCTGACCCTCAGGGGTTCAATCCTGAACAATCGAAGAGTTTTGTCCTCGAGAAAGTTGGTCGAAAGTTATACGGGTGGCAAAAGTCTTTCTCATTCAGCACAAGTGCGCAGGTGTTTGCCGAGGTGGATGAACAAGTTAAGAATTACGTTGTTGATTATAATCACGCAGTTCATAGGGCTATTCGCGATCAGTCATCGGCAGTTCAAATGAGGGTAATTGGAATTCCCAATTTGGCGGAAATCCACAGGCAGCATTCAAAGTAGTCACCTTCAATGATGTCAGATCGGGTTCCAGTGCTGCCACCCCAGTTTGGTTATTGTGTTGCTACCCTGCAAATTCCCATTGGTGGCGAGTAGGGCGCTTCCAACAGTACCAAGCACCGTTTGTGTGCCAGCGGCGTAGCGCCTTGAGCACGTCCTCCATGTCCACAGCGCAGAGATTGCCTTCCTCTATCTGAGCACGGGTAAGCTCTTCGAATGCCTCATGACTGCCGTGTGCCGCTTTAATTGGCGTAATCCAACGGCTCCAGTCGTCGTCACCGACCCGCCATTCTATTCAAATAAGAATGCGGCTTTGCGCTTTTCCAGAAACGCGCTGTAGCCTTCCTGAAAATCGACATTGGCAAAGCCTTCCAGGAACAGTGCCTGTGCGTCGGGGTGGCTGTCTGTCCAGCCTGCTTCAAAGCCCGCGATCATGGTCTTGATCGCTCTGGTCGACCATTGCGACACGCTGCAAACCTCGCCTGCATAGGCGCGCGCAAATTCAAGAATGTCTTCGTTTTCGTCACAAAGCAGATCAATCAGACGAATGTCCTGCGCTCTTTGCGCATAGATGATTTTTCCGGTGAAGAGAAGATCCTTTGCGGCGCCCGGACCGATCGCTTTCAGAAGCCGTCGCGTGTCGCTGGGCGGATAGACCAGGCCAAGCTTGCCCGGTGTAATGCCAAACCGCGCACCGGGATGAGAGAGCCGGATATCGGCGGCCATCGCCAGACTGACCCCGCCGCCCACGCAAGCGCCCTGAATGGCGGCGATGACGGGTTTGGGGCAGTCCTCGACTGCGGCCAAAGCGTCGGCAATGGTCTTGCCGGATTTCGCGGCGCTTTCAGGCGTCGCGTAGATGGTCGAGAATTCCGATATGTCCGCGCCAGCCGCGAAGCTGCCGGAATCGCCGCCATGGAGAATGATCACTTTGACAGACGGGTCATTCGTCGCCTGCCCGATCAGGTCCGGTATGGCGCTCCACATTTCAACTGACAGCGCATTGCGTTTCCCCGGCCGGTTCAGAATGATTTCAGCGAGCGGTGGATTGGTATCCAGATAGATTGTGCTGGTCATGTCGGGCCCTTGCAGCCGGGGTAGGGGTCAAAGTGAGGCGAGCGCCTGTTCCAGATCGGCTTGCAGGTCGTTCGGGTCTTCCAGTCCGACGCTGACGCGAATCAAAGGACCATGGGCGTCGGCCGCCCATTCCGGGCTCTCTGTGCGCCGCAATTGCGGGTCACAATAGATCATCAGGCTTTCAAAACCGCCCCAGGAGAAACCAAAGCCAAAGAGAGTCAGCGCGCCAAAGAAACGCTTCAGCGCATCGTCAGAGACAGGCTTGAGCGTGAAGCTGAACAAGCCGGCCGCGCCCGAAAAGCATGACGTCCAGATGTCATGGTCTTCGTGTGAGGCCAGCCCGGGGTGAAACACGCGCTCAATGGCGGGGTGCGCTTCCAGAAAACGGGCAAGATCAAGCGCGGCTTCGCCCTGAGAGTTCATCCGTAGAGCAAGGCTTCGGAGCCCACGCTGGGCAAGATAGGCATCGTCAGGGGACATGGTGATTCCCCATTCTTCTGCCGTGGATTTGATTTTGTTGGCGAGGTCTTTGCGTTTCGTCATCACCGCGCCGCCAAAGCCGTCGGAATGACCAATGACGTATTTGGTGAGGGCTTGCACGGAAATATCGACGTCATGGTCAAGCGGTTTGAAGAAGACGCCAGCCGCCCAGGTGTTGTCGAGGATGGTGATGAGATCACGCTCACGCGCCAGTTTCGTGATGCCTTTGATGTCGTGAAGTTCGAAGGTTAGACTGCCCGGCATTTCCAGAAAAATACCCCGGGTGTTTTCCCTCAGAAGGGCCTCAAGCTCATCAGCGCTCGTGCGCGGATGGATGAAGCTCGTTTGAACACCCATTCGTGAAAGAAATTTCTCACAGAATCGTCGGGTTGGCCCATAAATCGAATCAGACGCGATCAGATGGTCGCCAGCATTCAGAACAGAGGCCAGTGCCAGCGAGCAGGCATTCAGACCATTCGCGGCAAGCTGGGTGTGGCTGGCGTTTTCAAGCGCACACAGACCTTCAGCAAGTGATTCATGAACGCTTGTGCCCATGCGTGCATATAGCGATTTGGTTCCGCCATAGAGCCCATCCATATTGGGTGCCAGAATGGTCGAGGCTCTCTGGATAGGCGGATTGACGGTGCCGCCAAACCGCGTGGCTGAGCGTCCCGCATGGATCATACGCGTATTCAGTTCATCGTCTTCAGAGCTCATGAACTGACAATCTCAGCATTGGGCCGGCTGGCATAGTCTGTCCACGATCCGTCATAAAGCGCCACATCATCGCGTCCGAGACGATGCAGGGCCAGCAGGATGACAGCCGCGCTGACGCCGGAGCCGCAACTGGCGATCAGGGCTTTGTCGCGGCTCAGCGGGCCGAGCAGGCCTGAAAGCTCCTCTGCGGATTTCAGCGTGCAGTCAGAGTTGATCAGGCTGGAGGCGGGCGTGTTCACGGCGTTTGGCATATGCCCGGATGGCAGCCCGGCGCGCGGTTCCGGCTGGTGTCCCTCAAACCGGCCTTCGCTGCGTGCATCAAGGATCAGCATGTCGGGATTGTTGATGGCCTGCGTGATCTGTTCGTAATTCCGCACAAGATGGTTCTGAACACGTGTGGTGAAGTGGCGTTCCTGTACCACGGGCGGCAGGTCCTCAACGCTGCCGCCAGCGTTCGTCCAGGCATTCCAGCCGCCATCAAGCACACGGACATCTTCATGGCCCATGACACGGAACATCCACCAGACGCGGGCAGAGGCCATGAAATTCGCACGATCATAGACGACAATGCGGTTGCCATCGCCCAGGCCCAGCTTACGCACCCGTGACGTAAATTTCTCTGGCTGGGGCAGCATGTGAGGCAGATCGGTGTCTGTATCGGCAATGTCATCAATGTCGAAATGCACGGCGCCCGGAATGTGGCCTTCTGCATAGAGGCGCTTTGCCGTGGCGCGGGCATCATTGTCTGTCCAGGGCGGAACCCATGTCGCATCGACAACCTGTACGTCCGGGGCGGCCAGGTGATCTTTCAGCCAGTCTACTGATACAAGTGGGTCGTCAACTTTCATGGGTTTGCTCGCATTATTCCATCCACGGCGGAACAGGCAGATCTTTCGTCCTTAGAAATTCTGGATTGTAGAGCTTGCTCTGATAGCGATTGCCGTAGTCACATAGAATGGTGACGATGGTGTGGCCCGGGCCCAGCTCTTTCGCCATTTCGATTGCGCCAGCAATATTCACACCGGCTGACCCGCCAAGACAAAGGCCCTCTTCCTGCACAAGCCCGTAGAGAATGCCCAGCGCGGTCGGATCATCAATCCTGTAGGCGAGATCGACCTCAACACCTTCGAGATTCGCCGTGATCCGGCTTTGGCCGATCCCCTCGGTGATGGAAGTGCCGTCAGCTTTCAGTTCGCCATTCTTGTAATAGCCGTAAAGAGCTGCGCCGCCCGGGTCTGCTATGCCGATTTTGATGTCCTTGTTGCGCTCTTTCAATGCCATGGACACACCGCCCAGCGTGCCGCCAGAGCCAACCGCACAGATGAAACCATCCACCTTGCCGTCGAGCTGATCGTAGATTTCTGGACCGGTTGTCTCATAGTGGACTTTCCGATTGGCGACATTGTCGAACTGGTTGGCCCAGATCGCGCCGTTTGGCTCTTTCTCGTTCAGCTCCTCTGCCAGACGCCCGGAATAGCGCGCATAATGGTTTGGATTCGCATAGGGCACAGCATCCACTTCGATCAGCTCAGCGCCGAGAATGCGGATGGCATCTTTCTTTTCCTGCGATTGAGTGCGCGGGAAGACGATCACGGTCTTGTAGCCCAGTGCATTGCCGACCAGTGCCAGCCCGATGCCCGTATTACCAGCTGTGCCTTCCACGATCGTACCACCGGGACGCAACACGCCGCGCTCTTCAGCGTCGCGGATAATACCAAGAGCCGCGCGGTCTTTGACGGATTGTCCTGGGTTCAGGAACTCCGCCTTGCCAAGAATGGTGCACCCGGTTTCTTCAGAAGCCCGACGCAATTTGATGAGTGGCGTATTTCCGATTGCGTCCACAACACTCTGATGAATCTGCATGCGGGTGTCTCCTTGTTTCACAGCGTATCTGGTGAAGTCATAGCCTTCAACAGTTTGATGACAATCCATTCTCTCGTTCCAGACGTAGATAGGGGTAATGGAACAGAACGTCGCGTCCAAGGTTCTAACAAGACCACCCAAAACTTCTAACACAAGGGTTTATCATGCGCATTGCCATCGCCTCCTGCCTGTTCGCCGTCGGGTTCGGCCTGACCAGCAGCCTTCCAGCCATTGCCTCAGATGCTGAGTTCCAATGGCGGCCGGAAAATGGTGAAGCGCTGGATTTCAAGGTGCTGCGAAATGGCAATGAATTTGGCTATCATACGGTGGAATTCAGTGTCGAAAATGATCAGATTGAAGTCACCAATGACATTGAGCTGAAAGTATCCATGGGGCCGTTGCGCCTTTTCTATTATCGTCATGAGAGCGAAGAAGTCTGGAAGGATGGCCAGCTTCACACCATGAATGGCGAGACCCGGAAAGATGGAGACACGCTTACGATGACCGTTCAGAAGGCGGAAGACGCCCTGAAAGTCTCAGGCAGCGGGTTTGATGGCGAGGTTTCGCCGATGATCATTCCGTCCAGCCACTGGAACATCCAACAAGTGAAATCCGACAAGATCCTGTCGTCTGAAAATGGTGAGATTCTTGAGGTCAGCGTCGAAGACCTGGGACAGGAAGAAATCCAGACGGAGAATGGCACTATTCTCGCCAATCGATTCCGAATGGTGTCAGACCTGACCGTTGATCTCTGGTACGACGAATCTGGTCGCTGGGTGAAGTGCGCTTTCGTAGCCCGCGACCAGAATATCGAATATGTGCTGAAAAGCTGACCTGGCCTAAGCCTTGTGAACGACAAACTGGCCGACATCAGTCCGGCCAGTTCTGAACCCCGCCTCACAATAGCTCAGATAGTATTCCCAGAGGTTCCGGAAGGGGCGATCAAAGCCCAGCTGCTCAATTTCTGGCCAGGCATTCCGGAAGGATTGCCCCCATTCTTTGAGCGTGTCGGCATAAGACTGGCCGAACATATGTGCGCCTTCGAAAACCAGACCCGCACGCGAAAACTGTTCTTTCAGTGCAGTTTCACTTGGCAGCATACCGCCCGGGAAAATGTATTTCTGAATGAAATCGACACGGTTTCGATACCCGTCGAACAGACCGTCATCAATGGTGATGATCTGAAGCGCCGCCCGTTTGCCACTTTGCAGCACCTGAGCCAGCTTGCCAAAATAGGAGGGCCAGAAGCTCTCACCAACGGCTTCAAACATTTCGATTGATGCAACGCCATCATACTGGCCCTCAACATCGCGATAATCGCGCAGTTCGACTTTGACGCGTTCGGCCAGGCCAGCCTCGAAGATCCGGCGACTGGCGTATTCATGCTGCGCATTAGAAATGGTGATCGTCGTGATCCGCGAACCGTAATTCATGGCGGCGTGTTCGGCGAAACCGCCCCAGCCACTGCCAATTTCAAGGATGTGCGCATCCGGTTGCGCGCCGATTTTCTGCGCAATTGAATCATACTTTTTCTGCTGCGCGGGCAGCATGTCACGCGTTCCATCAAACAGTGCCGACGAGTACGTCATACTTGGGTCAAGCCATTTTTCATAGAATGCGTTGCCCAGATCATAATGAGCGAGAATGTTCTTTTTCGAACCGCGGCGCGTGTTCTGGCGAGTGAATGCGTCAATCGCCTTTGCGACAATGTTGCCAAGAAAACTTCCACGGCCCAGCTTGCCGGCTTCCTCGAAGTTCACCGCAAAATATTCCAGAACAGCGGTCAGGCTCGGAGTTTCAAACTGATCATCCATATAGCATTCGGCGAAGCCGATATCGCCCTTCATCAGAACCCGGCGCGCCATGGCCTGATCTTTGACTATGATGTGAGCGTCCGGGCCGGGTATGTCCTGGTCAAACACGAACACACGTCCATCGGGCAGGGAAATTTTCATCCGCCCGTTCTTCGTCCGCGTCAATGCAATGAAGGCCAGACGTATTGAGTTAGGGATATCGGCTATCTTGCGAACATCATTTGCGGTTCTGATATAGACCTCAGACATTTTGTTTTCTCCCCGTCGGCAAACCTTCTTCGCTGTTCCAGCATTCAGAAAAATCATTTGCAGGAACAGAGGGTTTGGGCCGATATTTCATGCCCTTGATGAATAGTTTCAATGCTTCCCAATGAATACCCAATACAACGCCCACTCCGGACAGGGGGGAGGATAGCACAAACTTCATGATTGCCCATGTTGACAGCGGCTTGCGCTCCAGAAGCAGGCTCGCCGCATGGACGCGTCGGTCATCGACTATGTTTTCAATCAGCAGATCAAAGCGCTCGGTGTTGCTGGAAATCGTGAAGCGGTACTGGCCTTCCACGTCGAAGAATGGCGACACATGGAAGGATTTATCTACGCACTGACTATCCTTGTTGCCATCCGCACGGGCGACGTAACTATGACGTTCACCAAAGGTGTTATTCACCTCGTAGATCAGGCCTCGCACATGTTGTTCAGGGTCGAGCAAAAGCCAGACGGACAATGGCGCAAAAGAGAACAGCTCTGTTCTCGGAAAGGTCAGAAGCCGGATCGTGCAGCTCTCCGTGCTGATACCGGCACGAGAAAATAGACCTCTTGCCCAGTCACTCATGCTGGATTTGCCCAGATCGCCGCGCTTTGTCGTATTCAGCGACACAAGGTTTTGCCGATCTACCGAGAACAGTGATGACATCTTATCCGCTGCGGTCAGTTGGTCGACGTCGATGTCAATCATCGTCACGGCATAGTTAAAGCTGTGACGCTTGGGTTCAAAACGTGTGTGTGCCGTCCGACCCCGCATAAGATGGGCAGGCGCAAAGGCAGTCGTCATTGGGCGGCCGCCATCAGAGCCAGATCAGGCGCGGTGGTTTGTTCTTCCATAGGATAAGGAATGTTGCCGAGGTTCGCTGGTTCCCATGGGATCGTACCGCCAAGCGCCAGAGCGACGCGTAGACCAGATTTCAGGCCGTCTTCGTGGAAGCCGTGTCCGAGCCATGCACCGGCAAACCAGACACCATTCTGACCATTCAGCGCGCCAATTTCCTCGACTGACCGTGATGCGTCCAGATTGAACAATGGGTGGTCGAACTCATATTCGCCGAAAACCGTTTCCGGGGCCGGATCGATTTCTGGGTTCAACGTCACGAATACCGGCTTATCGTCGTCAATCGACTGCAGTCTGTTCATCCAATACGTGAGCGTAACGCGCTCTCCATGTCCCTTGAGGACATTCCAGGATGCCCAGGCCGCTTTGCGTTTTGGCATGAGCGACGGATCACAATGGAGAATAGCGCGGTTCGGAATGGTCTGCTGACCGTCAAGGGCGGAGAGTTCCGCGTCAAAACCATTGCCAAGCAAATTTTTGGCCTGCGGAGCGTGACAGGCAAGGATGACGTCGTCGAACTGTTCCTGCCCGTGCGCGTGGTTGAGCACGACGCCGTCGTCTGACCGGTCGACATGAAAGACAGGTGTGTTGAGCCGCACGCGGTCGCCCAGGGTCTCAACAATCCGGGCAACATAAGACTGACTTCCGCCTGAAACGGTGCGCCATTGCGGACGTTCCATATGGATCAGTTTGTGATTGTTGAAAAAGTTCAGAAAGCTCAACGCCGGATAAGCATCCATCTGGGCCTCGGGGGTCGACCAGATCGCCGCGCCCATCGGCAGGATGTAATTTCGACGGAACCGGTCGCTCATGCCCAGATTGGTCAGATAGGCACCCAGTGTCATGTCTGACGGGATCGTGCCCGCCTCTACATCGGCTTGTGCAAGTTTGTTGAACCTGAGAATCTCCAGCAGCATGCCAATGAAATTTGGATTGAACAGGTTCCGGCGCTTGGCGAACAGGCCGCCCGGATTGCTCGACCATTCATATCCCACCGGGTCACTGACGGAAAAGCTCATATCGCTGAGCTGGGTCTCGACTCCGAGTGCCGACATGAAGTTCATGAAGTTTGGATAGTTCAGAGGATTGCAGACAATAAAGCCGACATCGACTTTGAGCGGTGATCCCGAATGATTGATTTCAACGGTGTGGGCATGACCGCCGGGACGGTCTTCAGCTTCAAAAAGCGTGACGTCAGCAGTATTGCGCAGCGCCCAGGCCGCAGACAGACCTGAAAT
This sequence comes from uncultured Hyphomonadaceae bacterium, assembly GCA_964342455.1. Classification (GTDB taxonomy): domain Bacteria; phylum Pseudomonadota; class Alphaproteobacteria; order Caulobacterales; family Hyphomonadaceae; genus Ponticaulis. The sequence continues at coordinate 86,886 of CAYFGB010000005.1, read as the reverse complement.
ACCCGAACCGATAACAGCAATCTTCTTCATTCAAATTTCCAGTTCACTTTGTCTTGTCATACGCATCTAGGGCCGCTTCTCGTGCAGCTTTGTGTTCAACAATCGGTTTGGGATAGGTTTTGCCTAGAGTTATACCAGCATCGGAAAGCTCGGCCTTGGATGCGGTCCAGGGTTGGTGAAGTTTCTTGTCTGATAGCTTTTTGAGTTCGGGGCACCATTTGCGCACATAGTCGCCCTTCGGATCAAACTTCTCGCCCTGCGTCATGGGATTGAATATCCGGAAATAGGGGGCTGCGTCGGCACCGCTTCCGGCGATCCACTGCCAGCTAGCCGGATTGTTCGCGACATCCGCATCGACCAGCGTGTCCCAGAACCAGTCTTCGCCTTCACGCCAGTGAATGCGCAAATGCTTCACAAGGAAGGATCCCACAATCATGCGGACACGGTTGTGCATCCAACCCGTTTCCCAGAGTTCCCGCATGCCGGCATCCACCATGGGATAGCCGGTTTTGCCTTGTTGCCACGCCTTCAGCGCGCTCTGGTTATCATCCCATGGAAAGGCGTCGAACCGGTCATTCCAGTTCTTCTCTGCCAGGTTTTCTGCCTGGTACAAAAGACAATAGGAGAAATCCCGCCAGCCGACCTCGCGGAGAAATGCCCAGCCATCGCTTTCCAGCGAAGACGTTTCAGACATACGCGACTGGGTTGCCGCCCAGATCTGACGGGGTGAAATCTCACCAAAGCTGAGATGCGGAGAGAGCCCGGACGTGCCCTGATAGTCCGGGCGATCGCGATTATCCGAATATCCTTTCAAAGCGTCATCAAGAAATGCCTTCAGACGTGCCTTGGCGCCCTCAGTCCCAGGCGTCCAGTGCTCTGCTATGCCGTCAGACCAGTCAGGTTCGGTAGGGTGAAAAGCCCAGTCGTCGATATCGTCTCCTGTTTCGGAACGATAGTCGCAGTCGGGCGCGCTTTTGATTTCAGTCAGATGAAATGCCTCTCGCAGCGCTTTCCAGAACGGCGTGAACACCTTGTAATAGCCATCTGAAGTCGTCTTGACGTCCCAGGGCTCGCAGAGCAGCGCGCCATTGAAGGACTCGGCTGTGATATCGTCATCTTTGAGCGCAGTCTTGAGTTCTTGATCCAATTCCCTCTGTCTTGGCCCATAGCGTCGGTTCCAGAACACGGAATCCGCATCGAATGTATCGACCAGCTCACGAACCAGTTCGGCAGGCCTCACGCCATCACATTTTTTCAGGAACAATCGACCGCCGCGGTCTGATAATGCGTCGTCCAGCTTGCGGAGTGATTTATCAAGCCACCATTTTGAGGCCGCGCCTGGCTCGCGAATGCCCTCGAGACCGTTTTCGTAGAGATAGACACACTGAACCGGCTGGCCGGTTTCAGCAGCAGCCTGCAGCGCTGGATTGTCGTCCAGTCTCAAATCATTTCTAAGGAGAACAATGCTGGTTTTGGGCAAGATACAGTCTCAATTGGATAATGGGCTTTCTACGATCGGGGCTGCGACATGGATCAGTCATTTTAGCTGACTTGTTCTTGTTTGATGTGCTTTTTTCGCCAGTGGGTGTGCGCACACATGCCGCGAAACTGAAAGAGATCCGGGATCAATCTGGCATCTTCTATTGTAAGGCAGAGTCGTGTAGGGCAGGCGGGCTTATATTCGTTGGATGGAGACGGTCCGGTATGACAAACCCGCAAACAGTTATCTGCATGCGATGGGGCACGCGTTATGGTGCGGATTTCGTCAATCGTCTCTACACAATGGTGTCACGCAACACGGAACGACCTCTGCGGTTCGTGTGCTTTACGGACGACTCGACAGGGTATCTTCCCGGCGTCGAAACGAAGCCGCTCCCGCATGTTGATTTGCCTGAACATGTTCGCTGGCTGCCATGGCGGAAAATGTCACTCTGGCAGGACCCGCTCGAAGATATAACCGGTGATGTACTCTTCTTCGACATCGATCTGGTGATTACGGGTTCGATCGATGCCTTTTTTGATTACAAACCCGAAAGTAGCTTCGTGGTGTCCGAAAACTGGACCCAACCAGGAAGCGGTATCGGTAATACCTCGTGTTATCGCTTTCGGGTCGGGGCGCATTCCTATCTGTATGATGAAATCATGGCTGATCCTGCCAAGGTGGTCTCGGACTATCGCATCGAGCAGGTTTTTATCTCGCAACGTATTTCGGAGATGGATTACTGGCCCAGCGAATGGTGTGTCTCTTTCAAACATTCATTGCTGCCGAACTGGCCATTGAACCATTTCGTCACGCCAGGTTTGCCTGAAGAAACCCGCGTGGTTGCGTTTACGGGTAAGCCCGACCCGGACGAGGCCCGCGATGGCCGGTGGCCGGCCCCCTGGTATAAGAAGATCTATAAACGCGTCCGGCCGACACCTTGGATTGGTGAGCATTGGGGCTGAACGCGCCTTATTTACTGGCCGTCCGGCTTGTTGATCGGTGCGATTTCGATCGTCTCAATCGGTGGCAATGGGGCCGCTGGCTTTGGCTCGTTCTCCTCCAGCCAATCGCTGAAACCGTTCAGTGTGTTGCTGATCGCCTCTGCGTCTGACTCTCCGGAAAGAAAGGCCAGTTGTTGTTTGCATGGAAAAGTCTTGCCATCGCAGTCTGGTAGCTTGCTGAATGCGCTGTTTTCGGGAAGATCGCCGCGATAGATGACGCCGCCAAACAGACTGTCGAACGGCCGCGTGTCATTGATGCGATTGGCCCAGATGGTTTCTGCAGCGATCAAACCTTCATCCGTGCCGCCGAGGAAAATGCCTCTGAGCTTGTGGCGATCATCGGCATAATAGTCGAAAGATGCCATGACATCTTCGGTTTCGAGCGCAAGTGCTGCGTTCACGTCAGAAGCGGCACCATTCCGGTCGGACGCAAAACGTCTGCGCGGTGCGTAGATACCGAACCGGGCAGCTATCTGGTCGGCAGTGTCGGTCATATCGGTAAGGGCCGTGTCGGCACCGACCCAGTCGAGCGGCGCATTCCAGCCAGCAGCGTATGTATCGACACGATCTGCAAACCAGAACAGGTCAACGCCCCAGGGTCGTTCCCAGCCACCCGGCAATTCTGCAGCGGGCTTCAGATACCAGCCTTCCGTCCCGGTGTAATCGGGCGTTGCGGGCGCGTTTTCTCGTGAAAAGGCAGGAGCCTGTGACTCTTCGAGAGTCATGACACGGAAAATGGCCGCCGCGATTATAATCAGCAGGGCGATGATTGTGAGCCCGGGAACCAGGCGTGTTATCGGGCTGGTGGTATCTTGGTCTGCCATCCAGATGTCTGCTCCAGAGCGTAGGCCAGTCCCGAGTAACGTGGTTGGTCCACGCTGACCTGGTCCATGGCTGTTTGTTTCAAATGCTCAACTACAGACTTGTCACTCAAGGTGAAGTCACCGTCACGGATTTTTTGGCAAAGTTCTGCATTTAATTCAGAGACGGTGCCATCATGACCCAACAATTCGCGCAATCGCTCGGCCTCTGCGGCTTCCAGGTCGGGCCGCAATTCCAACTCTCGTTTCACGATGCCAAGAGAGTTGATCGCGACGCGAAGCGCGTACGCGTCATGACCCTCAAGCTTGGGGGCGATTCGTTCTTTCAGAAGCGAAACGATGGCTTCCAGCATTTCCGGTGAAGAGGGGCCTTCCTGCATCAGACGGTCTCCAGAATATTCATCAGATCGATTTCGGTTTCAGATGACCGACGGCCAATCGAGCCGCGCTCAATCGTCGGGTCATCTGTCTTGAAGGTCTGGTACATGGTCTGGCACATAATGCCCCATTTGAAGGACCCGAGACATTCCCAGTAATCGATCTCTCGTTCGGTGATATGTTCGCCACCTGCGGCTTCGTAGGCGTCCAGCAGTTCGGAAAGATCGCCCACGCCGCCAACACGCTTGTCCCGACGGCCAAACCGCCATGAGTTCGTGCAAATCCAGCCCATATCTTCGCGCGGATTGCCGATGTGACAGATTTCCCAGTCTAGAATGCCAGCGAGGCCCTGAGAATCAATCATCAGATTACCCATCCGGAAATCGCCATGAACCAGGCAATTGGCATCAACTTCCGGCTTGTTCGCTTTCAACCATTGCAGCGCCAGTTCGAACACCGGGCGCTCAATCCCGTATTCCCGAAGAATGGTTTCGTACTGATCGAGCTGCTCGGCCACGTTGGAAACGGGCAGGCCGGGTATCTTTTCGGACGGAAACGCATGCAGTTTCGCAAGCGCCGTTCCACATTGCGCCGCGATGTTTCCGATACCGTCTGCAAACTCGGGTGATTTCATGATTTTCTGCGGCAGCGTCTCGCCTTCGATTGCGCTCATCACATAGGCTGAACCAATCTCATCGCCTTCGGCAAACAGATGTTTCACACGGGGTGCCGGAATATTCGAATCACTGATGGCGTCGAGAATTTCCGCTTCCTTTGCGAGGCCGATGGCCTGTGACGCTTCCTTGGCAAAAGGAGAGCGCCGCAAAATGAGCTTTTCCCGATCATTAGGTCCCACAGCGTAAAAACACCATGTTTCCTGGCTCGCCCCGCCTGAAAGCCTTCGAAGGTCCTCCACATGGGTCACATTTTCGCCTAAACGATCTGAAATCTCGTTTAGTCGATTTAATATAAGTTCTTTTCCATCCCTCATAACGCTTTCATTACGCGTAAAAAGTCGTCAAGAAAACCGTGCCCTAAGGAGAACTTTCTATGCCCGGCAAGCAAAAGTCAAAATCAGGGGATCGTGGGCACGATTCCGATAATCGCCCCGGTTTTATAGGCTGGGTGCGGTCCCGATTGATCACCGGGCTCGTGATTGCAACACCCATTGTGATTCCCATTCTTGTTGTGGTTTTCGTTGTCTCCTGGATCGATGAACGCGTGAAGCCGATTGTCCGGTCGGCGATACCGGTCCCGGTCCGAAATCACGAGTTTCTGGGTTTGTCCGTCGATACTCTCATCGGCTATATTCCAGGGCTGGGCGTCTTGTTTGCAGTGATCTTCCTGGTCCTGCTGGGCTCATTTGCCGCTAACTGGTTCGGACGACTGATTATTCGCACAAGTGAACGGATTGCCGAGCGCGTACCGATTGTCAGCACGCTTTATACGCCGCTTCGCCAGCTCGTAGAGATCTTTTCCGACAAGGAAAGCTCATCGTTTAAGGAAGTGGCTCTTGTGGAGTATCCCAAGGAAGGGACCTGGGCAGTCGGCTTTGTGACGGCGCGGGCAAAAGATGAGGTCGAACACCATCTGAACCCTGACTATGTCGGCGTATTCGTCCCCACCACGCCCAACCCGACATCAGGTTTTTTGATTTTCGTGCCGGAAAACCAGATTCGGCGATTGAATATGAGCGTGGAAGACGGCGCCAAACTTATTGTTTCCGCCGGTGTTGTGATGCCAAAAAAGGCAGAGGAAATCGCCGACAAGGAATTATAGTAGATTGCGGCGCTCAGATCCGGGAGGCCGCGCCTTCCGGTGGGCCTAGCAATTGAAGCAGGGCCGTCTCCGCGGATGATAGTGGCGTATCGGGCGTTTTGAGCCTGATCGTTGCATCCTTCTGGGAGGTTGCCAGCAAGCCCTGATGCCTTGTCAGATCAAGGAAACGGAAGTCAGGCATCCCCGACTGCGCGAGTCCAAGAATATCGCCCGGTCCCCTCAATTTGAAATCCACTTCGGCGATGTAGAACCCGTCTTCAGATTTCCTCAGCGTGTCGAGACGGGTCTTGGCCGTCACGCCTAATGGCGGGGTATAAACCAGAAGGCAGTATGATTTTTCCGTGCCCCGGCCCACCCGGCCCCGCAGCTGGTGCAATTGCGCCAGGCCGAACCGCTCAGCGCCTTCAATCACCATGATAGTTGCGCCTGGCACGTCGACACCCACTTCGATGACCGTGGTTGCCACCAGCACTGAGGTTTCGCCAGTCCGGAACTTTTCGAGCGCGTCTTCCTTTGCTGCCGAAGGCAGTCGGCCATGAACGAGACCGACCTTTTGCTCATAGATATCGTCAAGCATGGCGTGGCGGGCGATGGCCGAGCTACCATCCTCATCATCTTCTACCCGTGGGCATACCCAGAAAACCTGTTCTCCGCGAGAGATCGCACGTCCAACGGCGCTGATCACATCATCGAGGCGCGACGCGGGCAGGGTACGTGTCTCCACTGGCTGTCGCCCTGCCGGTTTTTCATCAAGAATGGATAGATCGACATCGCCATGAACGGTCATGGCAAGGGATCGGGGAATGGGAGTCGCGCTCATGATCAACAAGTGGGGTGAAACGCCTTTCTGAGCGAGCCGAGCACGATCATTTACGCCAAACCGGTGTTGCTCATCGATGATGACAAGGCCAAGCTGATCAAATGCGACACCATCCTGAAACAAAGCATGGGTGCCGCAGACGATATCCAGCTCACCCCGGGCAGCCTTTTCCAGTGTTTCCCGCTTATCGGCCGCCTTAATACCGCCCGTCAGACAGGCTGTGCTCATGCCGAGTGGTGCGACCATTTCGCTGATGGATTTGTGGAGCTGACGTGCCAAAACTTCGGTTGGTGCCATTACGGCGACCTGGACCTGACTGGTCACGGCATAGGCGCAGGCATAAGCAGCGACCGTGGTTTTGCCGGAACCAACATCGCCCTGAAGCATGCGCTGCATGGGTGTATCGCGGGCAAGATCGCGCTCAATATCATCCATGGAGCGGCGCTGTGCATTTGTCAGCGCAAATGGCAAAACCCTTTCAAACTTCTCGATCAGATCTGATTGTGACTGAAGAGAGGGGGCCGGCAATTTTGACGTTGCGAGCCGCTGCAGACGAAAGGTAATCGCCCGGGCTAGTGCCTCGTCATAGGCAAGCCGCTCCAAAGCCAGCGCAATCTGGTCTTCATCAAGCTTTTCGGGATTGTGGAGCGTGGTTAGCGCGGCGCGCATATCGGTCCACTTCCGTGATGTCAGAAGCGATGGCTCCAGCCATTCATCGAACACCAGATCATGACTCAGTACCTGCATGATCAGGCCATGGAGGCGCCTGTTGGTGATCCCAGCCGTTAAAGGATAAATCGGTTCGACGAGCGGGATGCGGGCTATATGGGCTGCATCTTCAACGTAATCCGGATGCGTAATCTGACGCTGTCCGTGAAAATCTTCCACCAGTCCTGATACCGCCACGGCTCGTCCAACAGGAAATTGTTTCTGAAGATAGCCAGCATTCGAGTTGAAGAAGACCAGCGTCAGAAAGCCCGAATCATCAGCGAGCCGGATTTTCTGAAGTTTCGAACCTCGACCACCCGAGGAGACATTCTGAACAATGCCGACAACGGTCTGGATCTCATCGGTCTCGGTCAGGTCGAACCGGTCGACGCGAGACCGGTCAGCCCATCGATGTGGTCGATGGAACAAGAGATCAAGAACCTTGCGCCCGCCAATCAGATCCTTCAACCGGTCGGCCAGTTTTTCGCCCACACCGTCAAGCACTGTGAGGTCAGCGGTCAGAAAATCGATTGCCTTGTCGAAATCTCTCACAAAAACTCGCTCTGAGGCTTTGGTTATTTGTCGGATGACATCATCTGTCCTAAGTGGCGTGAAAAGCAAAGAGATGGAGCATGACAAATGGATGAGCGACGCAGGAAACTCCAGTTTCGCGCATGGCGACGAGGGTTTCGGGAACTCGATCTCATTATAGGCAGTTTTTCAGACGCCCATCTGGAAACCATGACCGAAGCTGAGGTCGACGAGTTTCAGCGTCTTCTGGATGTTCCTGACTGGGAAATGTTCGCATGGCTGACCGGTGCGAAGGACGTTCCGGACAATCACAAGGGCCCGTTGCTGGACCGGCTGCTTGATTTCAAGTACTCCGCTCAACCCGGATAAATTCAGACCAGACTTTCATGACCATATTTAAGGACATCGCCAAAGGCGGCGAACCCGAAACCATTGCCTCGGCGCCGTTCGGCGCGGATGTTCTTGCGCTGTGCTGGCACGCTGTCTCTGCGTCCTGTCCGGTGGTCTATGTCGCGTCTGATGAGCGCAAGGCTCAGTCGGTCCTCAGCTTTGCAGGTTTTTTTGAACCCAATCTGGACGTGATCCTTCTGCCTGCCTGGGATTCCCTGCCGTATGACCGAGTGAGCCCCGGCCCGGCGATTGCCGCACGACGCTGCGCCGCTCTGGCGCGTCTGTCCCGTCTGTCGGACCAGGCAGCATGCCTGATCGTGACAACGGCCGCCGGGATCGTTCAGAAGTGTGCGCCAAAATCCTCGATGAAGGATGCATCACTTCATCTGAAAGCCGGTCAGATTGTTGAGCCCCAGCAGCTCGAAACCTTCCTTATCACCAATGGCTATACACGCGTATCGACCGTTCGTGAGCGGGGTGAATACGCTCAGCGTGGCGGTCTGACCGATATTTACTCGCCATCGTTGGCAGACCCTGTCCGTCTCGATTTTTTCGGCGACGCGCTGGAATCGATCCGCAGCTTTGATCCGGAAACCCAGCGCTCTATCAAGCAGCTGAAAGCGATTGAGTTCTCACCGGTCAGCGAAATCCTGTTTACTGACGACGCCCTGAAGCGCTTCCGCACCAAATTTATTGAAGCGTTCGGAACGCCATCTGGCGACAACATGTATGAAGCCGCCCGGTCGAGGATCCGGAAACAGGGGATCGAAAACTGGCTGCCGCTTTTTCATGAGCAACTCGACACCTTGTTCGACTATCTGCCTGCAAACGCTGTTTTCGGTCTGGACAGTACGGCGCTGCAGGCAGCGAAAGAAAAGTTCGATCAGGCAGAAGATTACTTTCAGGCACGGGTGCATGCAGCCGGGGATGCAGAGGATGCCAAGGTTCTGGCCCCCGGGGCACTCTTCATGCGGCCAGAGGGGCTAGCAGACCATTTGAAAGCGTTCCCGACAGCGCGTTTTACCAGCCGGGATGCAGAGCCGGGAGCCGGATTGTTGTCACTCGACGCCGTGACCGGTCGGGATTTTGCGCCGGAACGCGTTCAGGGCACCAATGTGTTCGATACGGTGGTCGATCACATCAAAGAGGTTCGCAAATCTGGCCGCGCCGTGATTCTTGCAGCCTGGTCATCAGGTTCGGCAGATCGGCTTTGTAACGTACTGGCCGATCACAATCTGGATGGTGTCGACCGGGTCTACAGTCTCGATGCCGCCCGTTCGGACGGTCTGGTGGTGGCTGAAATGCCGCTCGATGCCGGCTTCGAATACGAAGATCTCGTTTTCCTCTCCGAGCAGGATATTCTTGGCGAGCGGATGAGCCGCCCCAAGCGCCGTCGCAAAGCCACCAACTTCATTGCAGAGCTTTCGTCGCTGACGCCCGGCGATTACGTAGTTCATGTCGAACATGGTGTCGCGCTCTATAAGGGGCTGGTCACGGTCGAAGTCTCCGGAGCGCCGCATGACTGTCTGGAACTTCACTATTCTGGCGGCGACAAGCTGCTTCTGCCAGTCGAGAACATAGAACTTGTCAGCCGCTATGGTGCGGAAGCGACGGACTCTGTCCTCGATAAGCTTGGCGGCGCAGGCTGGCAAAGCCGCAAGGCCAAGGCCAAAAAGCGTATCATGGAAATGGCTGATGGCCTGATCCAGGTGGCCGCGGCCCGGTCATTGCGCAAAGCATCCGTCATTGATGGACAGGAAGGCTATTATGAGGAGTTCGCGGCGCGTTTCCCTTATGAGGAAACCGACGACCAGCTCCGGGCCATTGAAGATTGTCTGGGTGATCTTGCGTCCGGCCGCCCGATGGACAGGCTCATTTGCGGCGATGTTGGCTTTGGCAAAACCGAAGTTGCGCTTCGAACGGCCTTTGTGGCGGCCATGTCCGGCGTTCAGGTTGCCGTCATTGCGCCAACCACCTTGCTCGCGCGGCAACACTATCAGACTTTCAGAGATCGGTTGGCAGGTTGGCCCATTAAGGTGAAGCCGCTCTCCAGGCTGGTGTCTGCCAAAGACGCATCCCTGACGCGCGACGCGCTGACCAGTGGCGATTGTGACATCGTGATTGGTACGCACGCCCTGTTGGCGAAATCCATTAAATTCAAGAATCTAGGGCTTTTGATTATCGACGAGGAACAGCGTTTCGGGGTCAAGCACAAGGAACGGCTCAAGGAGCTCAAAGCCGATGTTCACGTGCTGACATTGTCCGCGACGCCAATCCCGCGAACCCTCCAAATGGCGCTGACAGGGATTCGCGAGCTTTCCATTATCGCGACACCGCCGGTCGATCGACTATCCGTACGAACCTACATCACCGAATTTGATGCGTTGACGATTCGCGAGGCGCTTCTGCGTGAGCGCTATCGGGGTGGGCAGGCCTTTATTGTTGCGCCGCGTGTGAAGGATTTGCCGGAGATCGAGGAATTCCTACGAAACGAGGTGCCGGAAGTCAGCTTCGTTACAGCTCATGGTCAGATGCCCGCGACAGAGCTCGATGAATTGATGACCGAGTTCTATGAGGGCAAATACGATGTGCTGCTGTCGACAACGATTGTTGAATCCGGTCTCGATATTCCGCGCGCCAACACACTGATCCTTCATCGCGCTGACATGTTCGGCCTGGCGCAGATGTATCAGCTGCGCGGGCGTGTCGGGCGCTCAAAGCTCCGTGCTTACGCTTATTTCACAACGCCAAAAGACAAGATGCTGACGGATGCCGCCGAGAAACGGCTTCGCGTCCTGCAATCGCTCGACAGTCTTGGCGCGGGCTTCATGCTGGCCAGCCACGACCTCGACATGCGGGGCGGTGGCAATCTGCTGGGTGATCAGCAATCCGGCCATATTCGTGAAGTGGGTGTGGAGCTGTATCAGCAAATGCTGAAAGATGCCGTTCGCACGCTGCAATCAGGCGGGGAAGACTTCGAAGATGACTGGTCGCCTCAAATCAATCTGGGGCTCGCCGCTCTGATCCCGGAAAGCTACGTAACCGACCTAAACACGCGAATGAGCCTTTATCGCCGGATGGCTGACATCGACACGCATGAAGACCGTGAAGCGTTTGCCGCTGAACTGATTGACCGCTTCGGCCCGATACCGGACGAAACCCGGCAATTGCTGACCATCGCAGAGGTCAAGGCGTTCTGTAAGAAGCTTGGCATCGCGAAACTCGACGCCGGACCAAAAGGTGCGGTCTTCACATTCCGCGATAAAGCCGCGATAGATCCGCAAAGGCTGGTGACGCTGGTTCAGTCCCGCTCAAACGTTTTGAAGCTCCGCCCTGACTTCAAGCTGGTCTTTTCCGGTAACTGGTCTTCGGTGACCCGACGGGCCAGAGGTATCAAGGAATTGCTGAAGGAGCTTCAGGCCACAGCAGCTTGACGTCCATCGGAGCGCTTTTTGCGCGCTTGTAGAGCACGCCAGAAAGCGTCCGGCTGGTGGTAGTCATGCACCGGATGCAGGCTGTGTGAGAATGTCATTTGCGGCCGCCCCGGGCCCTGACTGGTCAGCTCCGTGATTGATGCGATCCGGTTCATGGTGCGTTCGGCTTCTTCTGTTTCCGTTCCGGGCAGGCTGATCAGGAACCGCTCCCAGTCGAGCCGTGCCACGAAATCTTCACGGCGTAACCCCTCGCGAACCAGCTTACCAAACGCGGGCAAATGCGTTGGTGATACGGGATGACCGGATTCCAGCTCCATCGGGTAAATCATGGCGACGGTATGATCATGACCGTTCGCGACCGCCTGACCGATTTGAGCCTTGAGATGGAGTTCCGCGAAACTTGCGTTGAACACCCCGGCGCAGCTGTCTGTCAGCCCGGCAATCGCAACGCGTTCCTGAACTGGCATAGCCTGCGTCTGGCGTCTGAGAACGGACAGTATCTGAAGCAAATTGTCCGTGTCATTCTTGCCAAGCGTGATCAGGGCGGTCACGCGGTCGCCAAGGTCAGGCAGGCGTGAGGGCTCTTCCGCGATGGCTATGACGGGCAGATTGAAGAGATCAGGGCGTCCATGGATATGGTCCAGCAGTTCGAACGGCACATTCGTCGCCGACGTCGTGAACACAAATGCATCGGGTTTTTCGTGTTTCAGCGCTTCGAACGCCGTCCGCTCGGTGAGAACCGCCTCAACTTTTTTCCCCGCATCGCGCAAATCACTGGAGCACCGGAGGTAGAATGGAGACGGCTCGCCCATGAAGAGAATTCGTTCGGTACGGCGATCATTGTGTGTTCGTGTTTCGGCTCGCACGTTGAGCCTTGCTGCGGTCTCAAGACGCAGTTTGGCCTCGCTTTGCGTCAGCCGGTCACGCTGCCTGAGTCTGGCGAGCTGACAAAACACCGAAAGATTTGGAACAGGAATGAAGGGGGCAATATCGGCAGGGTTAACCGGCCCCGGACTCATCGCAGCAAGCAATGGCAGCGCGTCATCAGACAAAGAAATCTGATCGGCGAATATTTCGAGCTGTCGGGATACGCGCTCGTCGCCCGGCACATAAAGCACGGCATCAAGCTGAGCGTTTTCAAACCCGTCTTCAAAGGCAAAGATTCGCTCCTGTTCCAGAACGGCGGTGATTTCCCGGCGTGTCTGTGGATGGGCGATCAGGCCAATTTGCGGTTTCATCAGTGAATCCCTGAACAAGAACAGGCCCGAACATGACGATGAGATGGTTAATGGGCCGTTAGAGGGCTCAGAATCTTGCGTTTCCTTCCGTTGCGGGATGTTGTCAGACGAGAATTTTTTGTCCCTAAAGGAGTCCATCACACGGGCGATCACAAAGGGTAGCGGATCGCCGTTTTTAACTTGGGAGGCAACGCCATGGGTCAAGGACCATTAGCAGGTATCAAGATTGTAGAATTCGCCGGTATTGGACCAGGACCGTTTTGCGGCATGCTGTTGTCAGATCAGGGCGCAGATGTTGTCCGGATCGACCGTAAGGGACCGGGCCGTGATTCGAAATTCAATATTGAAGGCCGCGGACGTCGTTCCATTGCTCTGGACCTGAAAGACCCGGCTGATATCGAGAAAGCGCTTCAGCTGATTTCCAAGGCTGATGGCCTCATCGAAGGTTTCCGTCCAGGCGTTATGGAGCGTCTTGGCCTTGGACCGGATGTCTGTCTTGAGCGCAATCCCGCTCTCGTTTACGGTCGCATGACGGGATGGGGACAGTATGGTTCGCTATCGCATTCGGCTGGCCACGACATCAACTACATCTCGATCACGGGCGGCCTTCACGCCATGGGTCGTTCCGGTGAAACGCCTGCGCCCCCACTTAATCTGGTTGGTGACTATGGCGGTGGTGCACTCTACCTCGCATTCGGACTCTGCGCTGGCCTGCTGCACGCCAAAGCGACCGGTGAGGGTCAGGTGATTGACGTCGCCATGAGCGATGGCGCCGCCTCTCTGCTGGCAATGTTCTACGGCATGCGCGGCGCCGGTGTATGGCGTGACGAGCGCGGCACGAACCTGCTTGACGGCGGTGCACCATTCTATGACGCATATGAGTGTAAGGATGGCGGCATGATCTCTATCGGCTCTATCGAGCCGCAATTCTACGCTTTGCTTTTGGAAAAAGCGCAGATCACTGACCCGCAATTCCAGAAACAGAACGATCTGGCGAACTGGCCGGAGATGAAGCAGAAAATCATCGATCTGTTCAAAACCAAAACACGTGATGAATGGTGCGAAATCATGGAAGGCACCGACATCTGTTTCGCGCCGATCCTGTCTATGGCCGAAGCGCCTGACTACAAGCACAACAAGGATCGTGAGACCTTTGTAGAGCTCGATGGCGTGGTTCAGCCAAACATCGCGCCGCGCTTCTCCAAAACGCCGGGCAAAATCCAGGGGCCGCCACCAAAAGTCGGGGAGCACACCGATGAAGTCCTGAAAGACTGGGGCGTCTAAGCGAGGCGGAGACAGCGTGTCATCACTACCAGGAACAACCGGCCGTCGCCGCATCTATCTGATGCGGCACGGTCATGTTGATTATTTCTCCAAAGAGGTTGTCGACAGCCAGGACCCCCGTCTGGCTCGGCTGACCGCTCAGGGTGAAGAGCAGGCGAGAACAGCAGGAGAAGCCCTGTCCGATATCGCCTTTGATATTGCAATGTGCTCGGGGCTCCGCCGAACCCGTGAGACGGCAGAGCTTGTGCTATCGCGTCAATCTGGTGAGCCGCCGGTGCTTGAAAACGAACCGCGTCTGGAAGAGCTTCGCAGCGGCCAGTACATAGCGTTTGAAAGCCGAGAGCAGCTTGCGGCGACCATGACCTTTCAGTTCGAAAACGCTGGTGCGCCTGATGCCAGCTTTTTTGAGGGAGGCGAGCGTTTTGCCGACGCCATGAGCCGGGTGGAAACTGCGATCTCGGATTTGTTGAGCCGGCCGAACTGGCACACGGCACTTGTCGTGGCCCATGAGGGCATTAATCGGCTCGCTTTAAGCTGGATGTGTCAGGCACCTTTGCATGCGTCCGCCAGTTTTGAGCAGGATACAGGATGCATCAACATTCTGGATTTTGATCTCGTACCCGAAGACGACGGCAAGCAAAACCGGATTGAACGTCGGATCATTAAGTCCATCAACCTGACGCCAATGAATTACGTCAAACACGGGATGAATCTTCGAAGCCTCGAAGCGATATTCTCACGGGATGACTAATGATTACCGCGCGGTCTGGCAGTCAAATAAGATGAACAGAATATAACAGGCCGTTCGGGACTGCGTTCAGATTGGCTTTGCTAAACAGATATTCGAGGGACGGAGCTGACCTTGTGTTGATCCGATCCTCTGTGTCCTTCTTGAACTCGCCGACGCTTCTTGCGTCGGCTTTCTTTTTTGTTTCCGCACTTTCTGGGCGCTTGATGTTTGTTCGTCAGTCTGACAAACGGTCAGAGGGATTTGACGTAAGGTCAAAAGGACAGAGGTTATAGATGGACAAGATACATCCGAACGCGTCCGAAGCGCTCGAAGGTCTTCTTTTCGACGGAATGACAATCATGGCAGGCGGCTTCGGCCTGTGCGGCATACCAGAAAATCTGATTGCAGCCATTCGCGCGTCTGGCGTGAAGGAGCTGACGATTATTTCGAACAATGCCGGCGTTGATGGATTTGGCCTCGGCGTGTTGCTGGAGTCCAGACAGGTCAAAAAAATGATCTCTTCCTATGTGGGTGAAAACAAGGAATTCGAACGCCAGTATCTGAATGGCGAACTGGAGCTGGAATTCAATCCGCAGGGTACGCTGGCTGAGCGTTGCCGGGCTGGCGGGGCCGGAATTCCGGGTTTCTACACCAAGACGGGCGTTGGAACCGTGATTGCCGAAGGCAAGGAGCACAAGGAATTCAACGGCGAAACCTACATTATGGAGACCGGTCTAGTGGCTGACCTTTCCATCGTGAAGGCGCAGAAGGGCGATGCTCAGGGTAATCTCGTCTACAACAAGACAGCGTTAAACTTTAACCACGACATGGCCACAGCCGGTAAGGTGACGATTGCCGAAGTCGAAGAACTGGTGCCGGTCGGGTCGCTTGATCCGAACTTTATCCATACGCCGGGGATTTTCGTGCAACGCATTCTGAAGGGCGAGCACGAAAAGCGCATCGAAAAAGTTACAACCCGCAAGCGAGAGGAGGCCTGAGCTATGCCATGGACACGTGACCAAATGGCTGAACGGGCCGCACAGGAACTCGAAGACGGATTTTATGTAAATCTCGGCATCGGCATTCCCACACTTGTCTCGAACTATATTCCGGAAGGCGTTGATGTAACGCTGCAATCGGAAAACGGTATGCTGGGCATGGGCCCTTTTCCTTTCGAAGGTGAAGAAGATCCGGATCTTATCAACGCGGGCAAACAGACAATCACCACGCTTGATCGGTCGAGCTTCTTTTCATCCTCAACCAGCTTCTCGATGATCCGCGGTGGACACATCAATCTCGCCATTCTTGGCGCGATGGAAGTAGCCGAAAATGGCGATCTGGCCAACTGGATGATCCCTGGCAAGCTCGTGAAAGGTATGGGTGGGGCCATGGACCTCGTTGCGGGCGTCAAGCGTATCGTCGTCGTGATGGATCACACCAACAAAGCGGGCGAAACCAAACTTCTCAAGGCTTGTACATTGCCGCTGACCGGCACTCAGGTTGTGGATCGGATCATCACTGATCTCGGCGTGTTTGATGTCGTGGAGGGCGGCCTCAAAATTGTGGAGACCGCGTCGGACGTTACGGAAGATGAAATCCGGGCCAAGACCGAAGCGACGATCGTCTGAGGGCTGACCGGTTTGAGGTTATTCGCGTTACCGGGTCTCTCTGACCCGGTTCAGCAACGCCTGAGCCTGTTTCAGGTGTGGCGCATCGATCATCTGGCCGTCGAGTTTTAATGCGCCAACGCCGGGGTTGGCGGCAAATGCGTCCACAATCGCCTGCGCGCGGTTGATGTCTTCCTCGCCAGGTGTGAAGGCATCGTTGATCAGCGCGCACTGGGCAGGGTGAATTGCTATCATGGCAGTAAATCCGTCCCTGGCGCCGCGTGCAGCGTAGGCAGCCAATCCGGCTTCATCCTTGATATTTGGATAGACGGTTTCAATCGCGGGCACACCAGCCGCATGGGCTGCGAATAGTGTGAGGTTGCGGACCATCTCATACGGCGACGTGTAGCGTCCGTCAGATTCGCGAGCGGTGCTGGCACCAATCGCTGCGGGTAAATCCTCAGCGCCCCACGTCAGACCCATCAAGTGATGTGCGACTTCCCGAAACGTACCAAGCTCAAAGACAGCTGCAGGAGTCTCGGTTGCCACGGGCAGGACCGGTGGAAGCTGGCCGGGATAAAAGTCGTCCAGTCGTTTTACATCGCTTGCGCCTTCTGCCTTGGGCAGTATGAGGCCATCGGGGGTCAACCCTTCCAGCGCCTTGAGATCCGCAGGCAGAAATGCGCTCCCAAGTGGGTTCACGCGGACTGTGACCGGTTTTTGATGTGAGCCGGACAAGAAGTCCCGCACAGCGTCGCGCGCGAAGTCCTTTTTCTCTGACGCAACGCTGTCTTCCAGATCGAGTATCAATGCATCTGCGGCGCTGGCCATGGCTTTTTCGAAGCGTTCAGGACGGTCAGCCGGGACGAAAAGAATGGAACGAAATGTCATATCAGGCCGGCTTTTTCTGCATGAGTGCCGACCGCAGGCAGTGGCAGACTAGCTGATCGCGTTGATTATACATTTCATGCTTGAAGATAACGATGCCCGCATTCGGGCGGGATTTGCTTTCGCGTTTCTCAACGATTTCGGTTGTCGCGCGCAGTGTGTCACCAATAAAGACCGGGCTTGGCATATTCACTTTGTCATAGCCCAGATTGGCGACCAGCGTGCCGAGCGTCGTGTCACCGACCGAGACGCCCACCATCAGCGAGAAGGTAAAAAGCCCGTTCACAACGATCTGGCCGAACTCGGTCGCCTCGGCATATTCCTTGTCGAGGTGAAGCGGCTGCGGATTATGGGTCAGCGTCGTCATCATGAGATTGTCCGTCTCAGTCACTGTTCGGCGCAGATCGTGTTCGATCCGGTCGCCGACCTGCCATTCGTCAAAATATTTGCCTGCCATGGATCAGGCCTCCGCGTTTTCTGTTGCTGTCACCTCGAAGAGCGACGCGCCCTCGGGCACCTGATCGCCAACGGCGACGGAAAGCGTTTCGATAACACCATCGAAAGGTGCAGTGAGGCTGTGTTCCATCTTCATCGCTTCGAGTGTGAGAATCTTCTGACCTTCTGTTACGGGATCGCCTTGCTGGACCAACAGCGCGATGACCTTGCCCGGCATTGGCGAGGTTACGCTGCCATCTGTCGTCGAAGCAGCGCCGCCGACGGCGTAGGAGGGCCAGTCGACCAGATATGGCCAGCCTTGCTCAACCACCAACACACCCTCATCCAGAGCGATTAAGTTGTACGGTTCGGAAGGATCTTCCTGTGTCATGGTGATTTGCTGAATGCTGCCATCAACAGAAAACCAGCCCACATTATCCTGGGCGCTATTCAACCTAAAACCTGCCAAGGACGACCAAGGCTGAGCCGTGCTGACGGCGTCTTCATCCACCCGAAGCGTGTCAGACAATGATGTTGCAGCCGCTGCCAGAGCACCATCAGTCGGCGCGGGTCGGAACGTCAGCGCTGTTTTGTTATCATCGATGAAGCCGGTGGTGATTTCTGCGTCGAAGAAAGCGAAATCGCTCAGTAATGTGGAAAGGAAACCGGCATTGTTTCGTACAGGCCATGTGACGACGCTGTCACAGGCTTTGCCCAGGATCGTAAGGGCTTCTTCTCGCGTTTCGCCCCAGCTGATCAGTTTAGCGATCATCGGATCGTAGTATTGAGAAACCTGGCCACCTTCTGCAATGCCGCTATCGACGCGAATATCGGATGGCAGGCTCAAGATGTCGACCGGACCAATCGATGGCAAGAAACCGGTTTCCGGGTTTTCTGCATAAAGACGGGCTTCCATGGCCCAGCCATGTATAGCCAGCTCGTCCTGTGAGTTTGGCAGGGGTTCACCGGAAGCGATCAGCAATTGCCATTCGACCAGATCGACGCCAGTGATCATCTCAGTGACCGGATGTTCTACTTGAAGACGGGTGTTCATCTCCATGAACCAGGTGGTCTCTGCTGATATCGGCCCAGACCCATCGGCGATGAATTCCACAGTGCCAGCGCCAACGTAATTCACCGCCTTTGCGGCGCGGACGGCCGCGGCGCAGATGGCGTCACGCGCGGCTTCGCTCATGCCGGGGGCAGGGGCTTCCTCAATCACTTTCTGATGGCGCCGTTGGAGTGTGCAGTCCCGTTCGAACAGGTGAACCACATTGCCATGCGTGTCGCCAAAGACCTGCACCTCGATATGACGCGGATTGGAGATGAACTTTTCCAGAAGAACGCGATCATCGCCAAAACTGGATATCGCTTCTCGCTGGCAGGAGGCGAGTGAATCAACAAAATCTTCGCCGCGCTCTACCTTGCGCATGCCTTTGCCGCCACCGCCAGCGACAGCCTTGATCAGAACGGGATAGCCGATCTTATCGGCCTCATATTTCAGTGTGTCAGGTGATTGATCTTCGCCCAGATAGCCTGGCGTTGTTGGCACACCGGATGCCTGCATCAGCTTTTTAGCCGAGTCTTTCAGGCCCATGGCCCGGATGCTGTCTGGGTTTGGGCCGACCCAGATCAATCCAGCGTCCAGCACGGACTGGGCAAAATCGGCGTTCTCGGACAGAAACCCATAGCCAGGGTGTATAGCGTCTGCATCCGTGTCTTTCGCCGCCTGAATGATGCGTTCGCCGACCAGATAGCTTTCCGCTGCGGGGGCTGGGCCGATACAAACGGCTTCATCGGCCATCTGCACGTGAGGGGCGTAGGCGTCCACCTCTGAGTAGACCGCGACCGTATAGATTCCGCGCTCGCGGGCCGTACGTATGATGCGACAGGCAATTTCGCCGCGATTGGCGATGAGTAGAGATTGGATCATTGATAACCTTCCAATGGCATCTGGCACAGCCGCACGTCAGGATTACAGGAGTCTTCATCGGGGAAGTAGCCAGACTTGTCCGTCCAAACGAATTGGAGACAATCTACGGGTAAGTTTCCATTTTTCTGCTCAGCAAACCAACGCGCATAATTTAGGTAGTGCTGTGGAATATGACTCCCATCTACAAGTTTGATCGGAAAATCCCGGACGACGTCATCGATCATCACGTTCGGTTGCGGATTTATTTTTTTATCACGGCACGCAAAGACGAGATCATTAAGAAGGTCTCTTGCAACGTCGCTTTTCAATCCAAAAATGATGATCTCCGGCCATCCAAATGTCGTCGGCAAGCCAATCGTATAAGACCACCATTCTCTCGGTTCTAGCGAATCAGCACGGGGTGCAGCGCTCATAATGCTCCAGCCGATCTCCTCCACATGACGCAGAATGTTCTGTTTGATTTGGTTCATCACATCACATTCTGAAAATGCCGAACTCGGCGCGCTCTGGAATTGGCGCGTTCAGCGTGGCGGAGAAGGCGAGGCCAAGCACGTCGCGGGTCTGGGCCGGGTCGATAATACCATCATCCCACAGCCGGGCTGTGGCATACCATGGATTGCCCTCTGTTTCGTATTTCTCGCGTATCGGGGCCTTAAACGCTTCAGCGTCTTCAGGACTCCATTTGTCCGCGTCGCGGTGAACGGTGGCCAGCACGCTCGCTGCCTGTTCTCCGCCCATGACCGAGATGCGGGAGTTTGGCCATGAGAACAGGAAACGCGGCTCGTAGGCGCGGCCCGCCATACCATAATTACCTGCGCCGAAACTGCCGCCGATCAGGACGGTAATTTTTGGCACCTGTGCGGTGGAAACCGCCGTCACCAGCTTTGCGCCATGTTTGGCGATGCCTTCGGCTTCATACTTGCCGCCAACCATGAAACCGGAAATGTTCTGAAGGAAAAGAAGCGGAATTTTACGTTGGCAGGCCAGTTCGATGAAATGGGCGCCTTTGACGGCGCTTTCCGAATACAGCACGCCATTATTGGCAAGGATCGCCACTGGCATGCCCCAAATGTGGGCAAAGCCGCAGACGAGCGTGGTGCCGTAAAGTGCCTTGAATTCGTGAAATTCTGAACCATCGACAAGGCGCGCGATGATTTCCTTCACGTCGAACTGCGTCTTCAGGTCCGATGGAATCAGCTTGTAGAGATCTTCTGCCGGAAAGAGCGGCTCTTTCACGGGTTGCAGGTTTACATTCGGTTCCAGACGAGGCGGCAGGGTGGCAACAATGTCCCGGACGATGGATAGCGCGTGTTCGTCATTCTCGGCGACATGATCAACAACACCCGATTTCCGACCGTGAAGGTCGCCGCCGCCAAGGTCTTCGGCGGAAATCTCCTCGCCCGTGGCGGCCTTCACCAATGGAGGACCGGCGAGAAAGATAGTGCCCTGATTTCGCACAATCACCGTCTCATCAGACATGGCAGGCACATAGGCGCCACCGGCCGTACAGCTGCCCATGACACAGGCGATCTGCGGAATGCCGCGCGCAGACATATTGGCCTGATTGAAGAAAATACGGCCGAAATGTTCCTTGTCCGGGAAAACTTCATCCTGATGGGGAAGGTTCGCGCCACCGGAGTCGACGAGATAAATGCAAGGCAAATGATTTTGCAGTGCAATGTCCTGAGCGCGAAGATGCTTCTTCACGGTCATGGGATAGTAAGTGCCGCCCTTCACCGTGGCGTCATTAGCGACGATCATCACCTGCCGACCCTGCACCTGGCCTATGCCGGTGATGATGCCTGCACCGGGAATATCTTCCCCGTAAAGGCCATTGGCCGCCAGTTGCGAAAGCTCCAGAAAAGGGGTGCCCGGATCAAGCAGGTGTCGGACGCGATCTCGGGGCAGAAGCTTTCCGCGAGAGACATGGCGCTCACGAGACTTTTCACTACCGCCTAGGGATGCTCTGGCGACGTCCGACCTTAATTGTTCCGCAAGCGAAATGTTCGATTCCTGAAATCGCAGGGATTGTTCGTCTTCCGAAACGAGATGGGATTTAAGCTTCGGTGCGGTCATAGCTTCATGAGTTCCCGTGCGATCAGATAGCGGCGGATTTCGTTGGTGCCCGCGCCGATATCGTAAAGCTTCGCATCCCGCAGAAAGCGTTCAACCGGCCATTCTTTTGTGTAACCAGCGCCGCCCAGTGCCTGGATCGCCTCAAGCGAAACCTTCACCGCGTTTTCACTGGCAAGAAGGATCGCCCCAGCCGCATCAAAACGCGTGGTCTGGCCTGCATCACAGGCTTTGGCGACATTGTAGACATAAGAGCGGGCCGAGTTCAGTGCGACATACATATCGGCCACCTTGGCCTGCATCAGCTGAAAATTACCGATCGGTTGTCCGAACTGAGTGCGTTCCTTGATGTAAGGCATCACCACATCGAGGCAGGCCTGCATAATACCCAGTGGCCCCCCAGCGAGAACAGCGCGTTCATAGTCTAGACCCGACATCAGAATGGCTGCGCCCTGGCCGACCTTGCCCATGATATTCTCGTCAGGAACCAGACAGTCCTGAAAGACCAGCTCGCCCGTATCTGAACCGCGCATGCCCATCTTGTCGAGTTTCCGGGCACATGAAAAACCATCGAAGCCTTTCTCAACGAGGAAGGCCGTCAGGCTTTTCGACCCGCCTTCAGGGTCGGTCTTGGCGTATATAACCAGCGTGTCGGCATGCGGCCCGTTGGTGATCCAGAATTTGGACCCGTTCAGGATGTAACCATCCTGAACCTTCTCGGCTTTCAGAGACATGCTCATCACGTCCGAGCCCGCACCGACCTCTGACATGGCCAGCGCGCCGATATGTTCGCCCGAAATGAGCTTCGGCAGATAACGTTGTTTCTGGGCTTCAGAGCCCCAGCGACGAATCTGATTCACGCAAAGATTCGAGTGCGCACCATAGGAGAGGCCAATCGAAGCAGATGCGCGAGAGACTTCCTCCATCGCCACGACGTGTTCGAGGTATCCGAGACCCAACCCGCCATAGTCTTCTTCGACGGTAATACCGTGCAGGCCAAGCTCGCCCATTTGTGGCCAGAGCTCAGTCGGCATGGCGTTGTCTGCATCGATATCGGCGGCAATCGGCGCGATCTTGTCTTGTGAGAACCGGGCACAGGTCTCTCGGATCATGTTGGCGGTTTCGCCAAGCTGGAAATCGAATGTCTGCATTCGAGACATATCCTCCCTGGATTATGTCTCAAGTTTATCAGCAAAATTCGAATTCCAAAACAACATCTATTACGCATGTTGCATGCGCGATAATCCAAAATATCAAAATATTATTCGCACCATCAGCTTATTATTGGATAATGAGTCTGTTGTTGGAGGATTGTTGTGGCACGAATTGGCTACGGAGTTGAGTGGGGGTTTCTCCTCAGACGATTCCGCTTTTTCGCAGTTTTTCCACCTGATCCGGGCTTAGGTCCAATAGCTCTGTGAGCACTTCTTCTGTGTGCTGGCCAAGCTTTTCGGGACCAGCCCATCGAATCTCGCCGGGCGTTTCAGACAGTTTCGGAAAAATGTTCTGCATTTTCACCTGACCCCATCGGTTATGAGGTACATCCACCAGAGCTTCACGGGCGGCATAGTGCGGATCGTCCAGCATGTCCCGCACACGGTACACTTTACCAACGGGCACGCCATTTTCGATCATGATGGCTTCGATCTCATCAATGGTTCGTTCTGACGACCATTCATTGATCAAGGCATCGAGTTCTAGCTGGTTCTTTCCGCGCGCGGCATGGTCGACATAGCGCGGGTCATCCTTGAGGGCTGGTTGACCAATCGCCTGACAAAGACGCGCAAATACAGTGTCCTGATTAGCGGCGATCACCACCATACCATCCTTGCCGTCGTAAATATTGGAGGGGGCAATTGCGGGAAGATAGGAACCCGTACGCTCGCGTGTGTGTCCTTCAACGGTGTATTCGGGCACCAGAGCTTCCATCATGGTCAGTACGGACTCGTAGATCGATGCATCGATCATCTGGCCTTCGCCGGTCCTGTCTCGGTGGTGAAGCGCTGCGAGCGCGCCGACGGCGGCATAGGTGCCCGCAACAGTATCGCCCATGGAAATACCTGCGCGCGACGGTTTGCGATCGGGTTCGCCCATCAGATACCTGACCCCGCCCATGGCTTCACCAACCGATGCATAGCCAGCGCGTTTTGCGTACGGCCCGGTTTGTCCATAGCCGGTCACCCGGATCATGATGATTTTCGGATTGATCGCTTTAAGGTCTTCATAGCCCAGCCCCCAGCGCTCCATGGTTCCGGTTCTGAAGTTTTCCAGAACGAAATCAGCCTGTTTGACCAGCTCCCTGACGAGATCCTGGCCTTCTTTTTCGCGAAGATTGGCCGTGATACAGCGTTTGTTGCGTGCGCACACCGTCCACCAGAGCGGATATCCTTCGCGCCCCCACTCACGAAGCGGGTCACCCTGACCGGGGGCTTCAATTTTGATGACGTCAGCACCCAGATCTGCAAATAGCTGACCGCAAAACGGTCCTGCAACCAGCTGGCCCATCTCCAGAACCCGAATATCTGTCAACGGGCCTTTGCGGTTTGTGTTGGGACTTTCCACTCTACAACTCCCTCTCGATCAGGCCGGAGCCCACACCGTTTCAATAAGATTGTCACGGGCGTCAAACAGCTGATGAATTGGAAGATTATTCGCGCTGGCTTTCAGAACGTCCAGCTTCTCCTCCCCGGTAATCAAAAGGATCACTTTCTTCGCGCGGACAAGCACAGGCAGGGTGACTGTGATCCGATCGGTCAGTTCACCTGCGACCGGGCAGCCTTTGGCATCGATACCCGCGACGAATTTGGGTGTTTCGGGCGACATGGCTTCCGAAAGCCCGCGTGATCCCGGAAACCAGCTGGCGGTATGGCCGTCCGGCCCCATGCCGAGAATGGCGACATCAGGGGCTTCGAATGGCTGGTAGGCGACGTTGAGGTCGATCTCGGCATCAAAAGGTGATCCATGAGCGGTTTTCATGGGAACAAATTTTGCCGCGCCGGCGCCGGCGTCGATGACAGTCTGCCGAACGAGATAGCCGTTCGAGGCCGGGTCAGGTTCATCAACCCAGCGATCATCCACCAGACCGATGCTCACGCGTGACCAGTCGATCTCTGCCGAGGCGATCTGCCTGTATGCCGGAGCAGGGGTTCTGCCGCCTGAAAAGAGAATGCTGGCATGTCCTTTAGAGGCAACGGATGCAGAGAGCGTTGTAATGGTGGACTGCGCGACGGCGTCAAACGCGGCATCACGGGATTCAAACGACTGGATCTGCATGGTGGGGGAAGCCTCCTTCAGGGTGAAACATTCGTCTGAGTTCGTTGTACGCCGTTATTCGGCGATTAAAACCACCCCACGATCATTCACATACGTCATGTGAGAAACAGTATGGCCTGATCAGTCCGTTGAAGGTGAGGTTCCAACCGGTAGCGTCCAGTATCCGCCCGGGACAGACACGGGCTCTCCACCAAAGCTTTGATACGCCTCAACCTCAACATTGGACTCGTAAAAGCTTACCAGCAGGAATTTGCTTTGCGAGGTTGAGCCTGAATAAAAAACCGGCACGTCGATGTATCCGGGCAGACGGTCGGGATATCCAGGGCCTGTAAGCCGATGATAATGGCCTGCGAACACAGCGGCCACCGGATACCTTGCCAACAATTCAGTGAAACGGTTGGCCAGTTCAATCTGCCGCGCCTGGGTCGTTCCAAACGTTTCGGGGTGGTCTTCAATCCAATGCTGATCGCTGTCGTGATAGTTCAGCACAATCAGCTTGCCTGCCTCGCTAGCGGCTTTGAGGTCAGCCTCCAGCCAGTCGAGGGAATTTGTGATGTGATAGGTTTTCCGGGTCAGAGAGGTCCAGACGAATGTCGACCAGGAGTGCTCATAAGTCGGAAAGTTCTGAAGCTGAACAAAGTGAACATTTCCAACGTCCCAAGAGTAAGCGAGACTGCCTTCAGATGTCTTGGAGAAGAAGCCGCTTTTGACAGTCCAGTTAGGGGTAACACCTATCTCTGACTGTGTACGCTTGTACATATAGTCCATCATGCCGTTTGCGGCCTGGTTCAGCCATGTGTCGTTCACATTGTTCAGATAGTCGTGATTGCCGAGCCCTTCATAGATGGGTAGCTCAACATCATTCCATATAGCCTTGTATTTTTTCAGTTCTTTTGGGTGACCGTAGCTGGTCAGATCGCCATTGATAATGATGCCTTTTACATTGCCATGCTGTTCAGCCAGCTTCAGCATCGCATCGCGCTGATCGAGGTTCAGTTCCCAGGCACGCGCTTCCTTTACTTCCTGACTTTCTTCGCAGTCGCCATCCGTGCAATTGGTCCAAGGGTATTGCGTATCAGATGAGATGATCATGCTGAATGGGGCCGGTTCGCTATGTTGAGCGAACGACAGATTGAAGGTTAGCAATGACGTGATCGACGCAAAAACAAAGGGTGCGAGACAGCGAGAAATCCAGTCCATTCGGGCAGGCCGTTTGACCTCGTCTCTTTGTCGATGGAGTCCGCGTGTTGGTGCTGTGAGCCTTGTGGTCATCTTGTCCCCCCGGATTGCCAGCATTGAACCAGCTGGCGCAGTTTTCCCGAAAAAACTTCCATGACATCTTTGGGTGGAAGTCAATTGTCATCTCATACCAGGCTGAAACAAGATCAATAAGGCGACCAGAAAGCCTGCACATTGACCCGGCCAGTCCCCGAGGCCATCTGTAGCCGCAAATGCTTTTACGTTTGAACAAGGCGCGCCGGAATGTCTCTGAACGACAAAATCGATAAGATTCTGAACTCCCTTAAGCATCCCGTTTCAGGTGCAAATCTGAAGGAGTCCGGCATTGTTCAAAGCGTCACGATTAATGATGGGTCGGTGATCATCCTTCTTGAAGTGAATGAAGCCCACGCGAACGAAATGGAGCCGGTACGTCGGGAGCTGGAAAAGAAAGCGGGTAAGCTTCTGGGGGTGAAAAGTGCGCGGGTCGTCATGACAGCTGTTCGCAAGCCTGGAACGGCACCCCCGCCACCACCCAAGCCGCAAACGCGCAAGCCACCTGAACCAAAGCCACTGGAAGGCGTGAAGCGTGTGATCGCTGTCGGATCAGGGAAGGGCGGAGTTGGCAAGTCCACGACTTCTGTAAATCTGGCTTATGCTCTCCAGAAACTCGGGCTAAAGGTCGGTTTTGTCGATTGTGACATTTATGGACCGTCGGGTTCTGTTCTGCTGGGCACAACCGATCGCCCGCAGTCAGACGCTGACAACCGTATCATTCCTTTGATGAAGGATGGCTTGGCCTCCATTTCCATGAGCAATCTGATGGATGCCGACAAGGCGGCCGTCTGGCGCGGTCCAATGGTGATCAAGGCTGTGCAGCAATTGTTGTCCGGCGCCGTCTGGGATCATTATGGAGAGCTTGATATTCTGATCGCAGACCTCCCTCCAGGAACGGGCGATGTGCAGCTCACAATGTCGCAGACCATCAATCTACATGGCGCGATTATCGTTTCAACGCCGCAGGACCTTGCGCTTATTGATGCAAGGAAAGCGTATGACATGTTCGAACGAACGGGCACCAAAGTGCTCGGGCTTGTTGAGAATATGAGCTATTTTCTTTGCCCGAAATGCGGCGAACGGAGCGAAATTTTTGGCCATGGTGGCGCGCGAGACACCGCAGAGTCCAAGGGCATCCCATTCCTCGGTGAAATTCCGCTCGATATAGAAATCAGGGAAGCTTCCGACGAGGGCCGGTCGATCTTACTGTCAGACGAATCCAGCCCGCTTGCGAAAGTGTATCTGGACATCGCCGCGAAGACGATGAAAGCGCTGGACCTTGAAGTGTCGTCTGCGTCCTGAAGGTGCCCGTGAGGCGATCTCAGTTCTTTCGATCAGCCGCCGCTCATGGGTGGCAGGAACGCCACCTCATCGCCAGCTGTGATTTCAACGCTGACGGACGGTGGGAACAGGGTCTGGTTTACGCAGATTCGGTTTTTCGGGTCCTGCAGAGCCTGGGCGAGTTCGACATGCCCATCGGCAATTTTCGCTATAAATTCCTGTTCAGACATTGTGCCCTCAAATTCGGGCATGGGCCATTCATCCGCGCCGGAAAGGTCGGAAAGCTGACCGAAGAATAGTATCTTGCCTTTAGCCATATCAGCCCCCCGTGACAGACATAGTTCGGCGCGTCGATGGTGTGTCGATCCGCTCCTGATCGAAATCATGTCGGGCCGGCTTGGTGCCAAGCGACTGGTCAAGCAGAGCGTGGAAGGTTTCCATATTGTCGTCTCTTCTCAGCGCACTTCGCAGGTCCACGCCGTTTTCATGACCCAGACAGGTGTGAAGCTCGCCAGTGCATGTCACCCGAATGCGGTTGCAGGTGGAACAGAAATTGTGGCTCAGCGGCGAAATAAATCCAAGACGACCGCCCGTTTCTTTGACTTCGACATAGCGAGACGGGCCACCTGTCGAGTAGTCGAGAGGCGTCATCGTCCAGTGCTTTGCTAGTCGCGATTTGACGGTCTCAAGCGAAAGGAAATCTGAAGATCGTTCACTCATGCCCTCGCCAAGCGGCATGACTTCGATCAGAGACAGGTCAAAACCCTCGCCATGCGCCCAGCTGATCAGGTCTGGAAGTTCGTGTTCGTTCACACCCCGTAGCGCAACCGTGTTGATCTTCACGGAAAGTCCGGCCTTCTTCGCGGCATTCAGGCCCTCCATAACGTCGTTGAACACATCGCGACGTGTGAGGCTGGCAAACGTCTCCCGGTTCAGACTGTCGAGAGAGACGTTAATCCGGTCAACACCCAGTGATTTCAGCTGTCCGGCAAATTCGACCAGGCGCGTGCCGTTCGTAGTCAGCGCCACTTCCTTCAATGCGCTGTGTTCGCGCAAGCCCGCAAGACGTTCGAGCAGCATGATCACGTCGCGCCGTACTAGAGGTTCGCCGCCCGTGATGCGTAGCTTGGAAATGCCGCGTTCGATAAAGGCTTCGACCAGGCGGGTCAGCTCCTCAAAGGATAAGACATCTTTTTTGGGAAGAAATTTCATCCGCTCTGGCATGCAGTAGGAGCAACGCAGGTCGCACCGGTCTGTCACGGAAAGGCGAAGATAGGATACCGTTCGACCCTGACCATCAATCAGAGGTGATCCGTCAGACGATGAAAGCGTCTGTGGTAAAGCGTCAGGTCTGGAGTCGATCAGTCGAAAGGCCATGGCATCCGTTCATTGCAGGACAGTTTTGTCCCGGTCACACTGATACGTAACAACGCCGCGCAATTGTGCAATCGGAGGGGCGTTGAAAACCGCGTGATGATCGATTGGCCTGATCAGCGTTCAGCCTGCGTCTGCTTTGAAGTCGCCAGATTTTCCGCCGGTTTTTTTCATCAGCCGGATGTCAGAAATGACCATATCCTTCTGAGCGGCCTTCAGCATGTCGTAAATGGTGAGACAGGCGGTACTCACGGCTGTCAGGGCCTCCATTTCAACGCCCGTCCGGCCGGTTGTTTTGACTTCAGCCGTCACGCGCAAGCCGGCACCATCGGACTGGATATCAACATTGATCTTGGAAATGGGGAGTGGATGGCACAGCGGAATCAGATCTGAGGTTCGCTTTGCGCCCATAATGCCCGCGAGGGTCGCTGTGTGGATCACATCGCCTTTCCGGCCAGATCCGCCCAAAGCGAGAGCCAGAGTTTCCGCTGACATCTCAACATGTCCAGCGGCAATGGCGGTCCGGCTGGTGACGTCTTTATCGGTTACATCAACCATTTGCGGGCGCCCTGAAGCATCCAGATGGGTGAGTTTCGGTTCGCTCACGGTTCAGCTCTCTGTCAGACGGGGCATGATTTCCACCATATTGCAGGGGCGATGACGGCTGTCGAGCTGCCAGCGAATGATCTTGTCCCAACCATCCTTACAGGCACCGTTCGATCCAGGCAGACAGAATATGAATGTCCCATTCGCAACACCAGCACAGGCGCGTGACTGAAGCGTAGATAAGCCGACACTTTGATAGCTGACCATGTGCCAGACCACAGCAAAGCCTTCGATTTGCTTTTCGAATAATGGCATCACCGCCTCAGGCGTAACATCTCGTCCGGTCAGCCCTGTTCCGCCGGTTGAAATCACCACGTCGATCTCCGCATCATGAATCCATGTGCTGACCGCTGAAGCGATATCTTTCTTGTCGTCTCTCAAAAGCTTGCGATCTGCCAGTTGGTGGCCCGCCTCACTGATGCGAGCAGCAAGAAGATCGCCGGAGGTGTCTTCGTCAGGCCCCCGCGTGTCGGATACCGTCAGCAGAGCAATACGCACCGGCTTGAACGCTTTGGACTCGTCTATTCGGCCTGCTGGTGCGGGTGGTTGATCAGTTGTCTGCATGGTCGTTTCCTGTTGTTTCCCATTCAAGACGCGCCTGTCGATCTTGCGAGCGAGGTTCAATCCAGTTTGACGCGCCTTCTGGTGAAATTTCGCGCTTCCAGAACGGCGCATCTGTTTTCAGATAGTCCATCAGAAAATCGACCGCCTCGAAAGCCGGTTTGCGATGGGCTGATACGGCTGCCACCAGCACGATTGCCTCGCCAGGCCCTAATGGCCCGTATCGGTGAATGACCAGTGCATCTGAAATCTCAAATCGCGCCCGCGCCATCTTCAGGATTTTCTCAATCTCGGTCTCTGTGAAGCCGGGATAGTGCTGCAATTCCAGAGTTGCGACCTGTCCCTTCTCCCCGCGAACATAGCCCGCAAAGCTCGCAATCGCCCCGAAATCTGATTGTCGATCAACGAAATCTCTGAGTTCAACTTCCGGGTCGAATGGAGCGGCCTGAATGCGGATCATGAGTGACCTGATTGGAAAAAGTGATTGATTTGAATTTGGTTTTAGACGCCCCGCTCCTTAGTTAAAAGGCTGTCTTTCAGAATTCGGGGTTCTTGTGATCTGGCTTGTTCCGCTTTTTGCGATTGTCGCACTCCTGTATTCAAGCGTTGGATTTGGCGGCGGCTCGACCTATACAGCCCTGCTGGTTGTGGCCGGTCTCAATATAAAGCTGGTCCCGGTCATTTCACTAATTTGCAATCTAATTGTCACCAGCGCGGGTGTCTGGAAGGCCCGGAAAGCCGAACTATTCCAGGGCTCAGGTGTGGGCTGGATCCTGCTCATGTCGGTTCCAGCTGCGTTTCTGGGCGGCCTGACGCCGATCAGTGAAAACGCGCTTTTCCTTCTTCTGGGCGGGTCGTTACTTCTGGCCGGGCTTCAGCTTGGCTGGACAACGTTTTTTGTGCAGCCGCCTGATGCTGAGGCAGCCCGCAAAATCCCGACATGGGTTGCGCCTGTTATCGGCGCTGGTGTTGGCTATCTGTCTGGCATTGTCGGCATTGGTGGTGGTATTTTTCTTGCCCCTGTCCTGCATCTGGTGAACTGGTCGTCACCCAGAAAGATTGCAGCGCTGGCCAGTGCCTATATTGCGGCAAATTCCGTTTTCGGGCTGGCCGGAAAGCTCATTTCTCTTGGGCCGACTGATGATCTGGCGACCGTTTCCAGTTTCTGGCCACTGATCCCGGCAGTCATTCTGGGCAGTTTTATCGGACATCGCTTCATGCTCGGTATTTTTCCTGAGCGGATTGTGAAAGCGGTGACCGCTGTGCTCATCCTGATTGTGTCGATAAGACTGTTGCTACGGGTAATCTAGGGAGGCTGGATTGATAGACCGGGACACCGCTTTAGAGCATTTGAACACCATTGGCAGGCTCGAAGGCATTGAAACAGTTTCAATCATGGCCGCGCTGAACCGGGTGCTGGCGTCTGATGTAATCGCTCGCCATACGCAGCCGCCAGCGAGTATGTCGGCGATGGATGGGTATGCTGTTCGCGGGGAGGGGCTGAAGCCTGGTAATTCGTATTCGGTCATTGGAGAATCGGCCGCCGGTCACCCGTTTTCAGGCACTGTCGGCGGTGCTGAAGCCGTCCGGATCTTTACAGGTTCTGTCGTTCCAGAAGGAGCGGATCATGTCGTCATACAGGAAGATGTCCGAAGAGACTCAGACGCGATCACGATTTGCGAGGGAGTCGGCAAGTCGACCCATATTCGGCAGGCGGGCATCGATTTTAAGGAAGGACAGGTGCTCCTGAAGTCCGGCGTACAGCTACAACCACGTCATCTCTCAATCATTGCAGCGTCCAACAATCCATCGGTCGACGTTATCCGACGACCGCGAGTTGCCATTCTTTCAAACGGCGATGAACTGCGACCACCCGGATCCCAGCTCCGGTCGGGTGAGATTATCGCATCGAATGAATATACGCTGGCTGCCCTGATTTCAGCCTGGGGCGGGGAGCCGATAAATCTGGGGATCGCGCCTGACGATCCGTCTCGCATTCGAAACATGATCGCAGATGCAGAAGGTGTGAACGTCTTCCTGCCTGTTGGCGGCGCATCGGTTGGGGATCATGACCATATGAAGCCGGTTTTTGCTGATCTCGGATTCGAGTCTGTGTTTTCCAAGGTGGCTATAAAGCCTGGCAAACCAACCTGGTTTTCAAAGCAGGGGCAGGTGAGCGTGCTTGGATTGCCGGGCAATCCCGCATCAGCCCTTGTGTGTGCGCATTTGTTTCTCAGGCCACTTTTGTCGAGTTATCTCGGTCTGGATGATACGCGGCAATGGTGTGCCGCGCGTTTGACCCGGCCCCTTTCGGCAAACGGTCGACGTGAGAATTTTCTGAGAGGAAGGCTGCGTTATCAGCCCGATGGGACAATTGAGGTTGATCCAGCGGTCAATCAGGACAGTTCTCTTCTAAGTCCCTTTATCGATGCAGATGTGCTTGTTCAGCGGCGGGCAGACGCCCCTGCCGCGGAGGCGGGCAGTATGGTTGATTGTATGCGGCTGAATTGAAAAAGACCCGGCACGATGGCCGGGTCTTTCACAATTTGATGAGGTCAAAGAGCCTTAACGGCCTTTCCAGACCGGTGCGCGCTTCTCGAGGAACGCTTTCGGGCCTTCCTTGGCATCTTCACTGGAGAAGACGATCGCAGAGGCTTCGTTCGATGCTTTCCAGAGATCAGCTTCAGTGCCGTCATAAGCCTGGCGGGCAACTTCAAGACTCTTCTGAACCGCAAGCGGGGCGTTCACTGAAATCTGCTGAGCCAGAGACTTGGCTTCTTCCAGGACCTTGTCGGACGGCACCATACGGTTCACCAGACCAAGCGCGTAGAGGCGCTCAGCTGGAAGCGGATCACCCGTCGCAACAATTTCCAACGCTATGTTGCGTGGAATTGCGCGTGGCAGGCGGAATACACCGCCCGCACCGGCAAAGATGCCGCGCTTCACTTCAGGAAGGCCAAAGCGGGAATCGTCCGCCGCAACAATCATGTCGCAAGACAGCGGAAGCTCACAGCCACCCGCCAGGGCGTTGCCGCGAACAGCAGCAATCCATGGCTTGGTGCGTGGGAATTTCGCCAGACCAGCAAAACCACCTTCTTTGGTGCTCAGCGCGGCGGCATTGCCCTTGGAGATTTCTGCGAGGTCAGCGCCAGCGCAGAAAGTCGATTCCAGAGATGATGTCAGGATGGCGACGCGGACATCGTCATTGGTTTCGACATCCTGAGCAATCCAGCCGAGAGCACTTGCAACAGCGCCATTGACGGCGTTGCGCTTGTCCGGGCGGTTGAGCGTGATGACGGCAACATAATCGGAGACCTCATAGAGGACCTCATTGCCAACGCTTTCTGGTTTGTCAGACATTCAACTACTCCATGCGCTCGATGATGATGGCCGGGGCCATGCCGCCAGCCGCACACATGGTGACCAGACCATATTTGCCGCCTGAGCGCTCAAGCTCGTCAAGCGCCGTGCCGATCAGCATGGAACCGGTCGCACCGATTGGGTGGCCAAGTGCCATAGCACCGCCATTGATGTTCACTTTGGAACGATCAAGGTCGAGGTCACGGATGAACTTCTCTGCAACAACAGCGAACGCTTCGTTGATTTCCCAAACGTCGATGTCGTCTTTGGTCAGGCCAGCTTTGTCGAGAACTTTCTTGGCCGCTGGAACTGGCGCGTTGAGCATCAGTGTCGGGCAGTCGCCCATGTTCGCCATGGCAACGATCTTCGCACGTGGCTTCCAGCCTTGCTTTTCAGCATACTCAGGAGACGCGAGCAGAACGCATCCGGAACCGTCAACAACACCGGAAGAGTTACCGGCGTGGTGGATGTGCTCAATCTGAACGTCTGGATACTTCTTGTTGATGAGCGAACGGTAGGTGTTGCCCTGCTCGTCAACCGGGATGTCAGCCAGAGCGGCGAAAGAAGCTTTCAGGCCGGCCAGGCTTTCTTTTGTCGTGCTTGGACGCGGAAACTCTTCCTTGTCCAGCGCCATGGTGCCATCTTCGTTTTTCACTGGAACCAGAGACTTGTCGAAACGACCTTCTTCGATCGCTTTCGCCGCGCGCTTCTGGCTTTCGACAGCCAGCTCTTCAGTGGCTTCGCGCGAAATACCTTCGATTGTTGCGATCGCGTCCGCACAGACACCCTGGTTGGACTGCGGGTGAACTTCGCGAAGGGCAGGGTTATCCGAATCCATCAGCGGAAGCTTGGTCGGATCAGCAGAAGCCGATGTGTAAGACATCATTTCTGTGCCGCCTGCGATGACGCAATCTTCCATGCCAGACATGATTGAAGATGCCGCCATGTTCACAACCGAGATGCCGGACCCGCAGAAACGGTCAACCGTGATGCCGGAAGCTTTCAGGTCGTAACCCGCGAGCAGAGCAGACATGCGACCGAGGTCGGCACCTTGCTTGCCGCGCTGGGAAGACGTGCCCCAGATGATGTCGTCAACTTCAGACGTATTGATATTGTTACGCTCTTGCAGGGCTTTCAGTACAGTCGCACCGAGGTGCTGTGGGTGCAGATGCGCAAGTGAGCCTTTTCCAACTTTACCGATACCGCGCGGAGTGCGGCAATGGTCGATAATATAAGCTTCGGGCATGGGATTTCCTCTCTTGACGTCAGATAGTTCTGTGGGAGTCTTGTTCGACAGAATAGCGAAGTGTTCAAGCGTAACGTAGCGATAGCCTTCGTCAAAAAAATCAGGGGCCAGGGGAGAACGTAAAAAATGTGAGGGTTTCTCGCTACGTCATTGCTTGCGAGGACCTGATACACCTTTTACCCATTGTGATATGACTGACATCAAGAACAGTGCCGAGGCACACTATAGCGCGCTTTCATCAGTAGAAGCAGTGACCAGCGGGCTGGGCTCGGTTGGCTATATTTCCACCGAAGAGATTTCGACGGCGATTTATCTGGCCGTTCATTTGCGCAAGCCTGTGCTGATTGAAGGCCCCGCAGGTGTCGGCAAAACTGACCTCGCGCAATCACTCGGGCGGTATCTCGATGTCCCTGTTGAGCGTCTGCAATGCTATGAAGGCCTCGACGAGAGCAAGGCACTGTATGAGTGGAAATATGGCAAGCAGCTTCTCTACACGCAGATCCTCAAGGATCGTCTGAATGAAGTGGTCGGTGAGGCGGGCTCGATTGCCGATCTGACCGGCAAGCTTTCGACCTTCGAGGATTTGTTCTTCTCTCATGATTTTCTTGAGCCGCGGCCTTTGCTACGCGCTATGGAACAGAAGGCGGGATCGATCCTACTGATCGACGAAATCGACAAATCTGATGAAGAATTCGAGGCGTTCCTGCTGGAAGTCCTTTCTGATTACCAGGTGACGGTGCCGGAGATCGGAACGATTCGCGCTAATGTACCGCCTATCGTCATTCTGACATCCAATAATGTCCGTGATCTGGGTGATGCGCTCAAGCGTCGCTGTCTGCATCTCTTTATCGGTTTTCCTGACGCTGAGCGGGAACGGACGATTGTTCAGGCGCGCGTGCCAGGCGTTTCCGATGATTTGCTCAAGCAACTTGTTGCGTTTGTTCAGGACCTCAGGGAGCAGGACCTTCGCAAGCGACCATCCATTTCGGAAACGGTCGATTGGGCACGGACGCTGTTGCTTCTTCATGCGGATAGTCTCGATGAAGATCTTGTCCGGCGGACGCTCAATGTTCTTCTTAAATATGAGAGTGATATCGACGCGACGTCGAACACGATTGGCTCCATGGCCCGTCGTGCGGCCAGCGCCAGTGAAGGCAATCGCCTGCCGAGCGGGTATCCGAGCTTCAAATGAGCACAGAGCGCACAATAACGGACTTTGTCCGTGCGCTTCGATCCGCCGATGTGAATGTCTCAACGGCTGAAACGCTCGACGCTGTCCAATCGCTCAAACTGGTGGGATACGAAGATCGTGGCCTGATGAAGCGTGCGCTTCGCAGCGTTCTGGCCAAATCCGAGCCGGAAAAAGACACCTATGACCGGCTATTCGAACTGTTCTTCTCGAGGGATCTGACGGAAGATTCGCGAGACCAGGACCAGCAGAATGGTGAGAATGGCGAATCCAGTGAAAGCTCATCGTCCGATCAGCAGCCCTCCATGGAGGCGGGTGAGAGTGACAGCAACGAAACGCCTCAGGATCTGCTTCAACTGGCCCAGAATGGTGATGAAGCTAAGATCGCCGTGGCGCTCGAAAATGCCGCGAATGCGGCCGGTGTGAAGCAAATCCGCTTTTCCACTCAGGTCTCATACTTTGCGCAGAAAATGCTCAAGGAAATGGGGGTTGAGAAGATGGAAAAGTCCCTCCTTGCAGCCTTCAAAGAGCGTACTGAAGAAGGCGATGCTGCGGCTCAGGAGATGATCGACGCTCGAAAGGAAATGACACTTCGGGCACGCGAATACGTCCAGAAGCAATTTGATATATTCGGCGCGGGTGCCACACAGCAGTTCCGGGAAGAGTTTCTGGCTGAAAAGCGAATCAACGAGATGGACCGGTCCGACATGGATCGGATGAAGCCACTCGTGCAGAAGCTGGCGAAGCGACTCGCCGCGAAACACTCTCGCCGTCGTCGAAGCAAAAAGCGTGGTCAGCTCGATGTCCGTAAGACGCTGAGGGCCAATTCCGGCCGAGATGGCGTGCCGTTTGATGTCTTTTGGCGTCAAACCAAGAAGGATCGTCCAAAGCTGGTGCTGATCTGTGATGTCTCGCAGTCTGTTGCGCGATATGTCAGGTTCCTGCTGCTGTTTCTCTACTGCATGAAGGATGTCATTCCCGACATTTACACCTTCGCATTTTCTGCGCGTCTGAAGGATGTCGGTGACCATCTGGATACCGGGCTCGATGGCTTCGAACAGGCCATGCAGACCATTATGACCGAAGCGGGCTGGGGCTCTACGGATTATGGTCAGGCCCTGTCAGATCTTCGGGTCAATCACTGGTCTGTCATGGATCGGCGGACCACGGTGATCATTCTGGGCGATGCCCGGTCAAACGATGGCGATCCGCGTATTGATCTTTTTGAGGAGGCGGCATCCCGTTGTAAACGCGTCGTCTGGCTCAATCCGGAAGGTCGTTCGCTTTGGGGAACAGGCGATAGTGAGATGCTGCGTTACGCGCCGCATTGCAGTGTTATCGCGCACATGCAGACATTGAAGGATCTCGAACGTACGATCGACGAAATTCTGTCTCAATATAGCTGAGTCTTACCCTGCGTTGGCAAAAGCGTTGAACTCAGTGACGAGTGCTTTGGCTGACGCATCGATGATGGTCTGACCCTTTTCGACGGTGGCAAGGCTCGGATCTGACCCTATGCGACCATCCGGGAATGTCGCCCGATAATGCTCGGCGTCACGGAAGCTGCCGACGGGTGCAATCTTTGGCGACATCTCCACGTTGCGTACCTGATCTGGATAGGCTGCGTAAGTCACAGCAACTTCCGAGGCCGTCGCATGCATGCCGTGGCCAACCGGAAATTCACGCTGGCAGAGAGACAATATGCCAGGCAGCTCCCACCAGTTCACAGCCTTGAGCCGCAAATCGGAACGTGGAATGCCGCTCGCGTCACTGAGGCTTCGGTCGGCATAGATCTCAGCAAATGCTGCCTGGATTGTCGCTGTGTTTCCACCATGCCCGTTCAGCCAGTAAATACGCTCAAAGCCGTGCCGAACCAGAGAGTCAGTCCAGTCCTTCATCGTAGCAATCATTGTGCTGGGGCGCAGAGTCATACTTCCGGGGAAAGCCATGTGGTGTTGTGCGCATCCAACGGAAAATGTCGGTCCGATAAGGATCGTATCCAGTGCCGCGGCTGCTTCCGCGATGATTTCCGGACACAGTGCATCCGTGCCGATGAGGCCGTTTGGCCCGTGCTGTTCGGTCGATCCGATCGGAATGAGAATCGTTTTTGAAGTTTCAAGATAGGCCTCGATTTCCGGCCAGGTCGAAAGGTGAAGGCGCATTTTGGTCGACTTTCCTGAAACATGGGCAACGGTCTGAACTAGGAACCGGCACCAGCTTGTAAGGCAATTATTGTTCGCTTGGAGGCTAGAAAGATTTTCCAACAACGCCAAGGAAAAATGGAAAAAAGCCCTCGTAAAATAGGCGCTTACGGCGTGGTTTTGCCAGACAGTATTTGTCGAAAGGGCGCCCCGAATTGGGTGAAATGGCATCCGCGAATCGAGTGGATGTTCTCGAATTACAAGAATAATATATCGAAAAACATAATTAGATATATTGAAAAACAATAATTTTGAGTGTAGCTTCCCCTTGTGCGCGGTATGACCGCTCAAATGTTTTGAAAGGGGAAGTCATGGCTGAAGACAGTGTGACTGAAGTGAAAGGCTCAAAGGCCGGGCTGTGGATCAGAAGAGGCGTCGCCCTTGGGGCCGGTTGCCTGATTTTGGCTGGAACGGTTGGCGGTATGATGGCCATGCAGGCTGCAGCGCCGACACCAGAGGAAAAGGAAGACTTGGTTGAAGCGCTGCCTGTGCTGGTGACGAAAGCTGTGCAGGAGGATGCGAAGCTCGAGGTTCGGGCGCAGGGTGAGGTTGTTGCCCGGTCTGAGGTGAACCTTGCGAGCGAAGTTGCCGGCCGCGTATCCTATGTCGCGCCTGGTTTTCTCGCGGGTGGTACGTTCAAAAAAGGCGATATTCTCTTTCGGCTCGATGCCCGTGATTACGAGATGGGTGTCACGCGCGCCGAAGCGAGCGTCGCTCAGGCTGTCACTCTGCTGAAACGTGAGCAGTCTGAAGCGGCCATCGCACGACAGAACGCCATTGACCTTGGCCTTGATGACATCTCTGAACTTGCACTACGTGAGCCCCAGGTCGCTGAGGCCACCGCCCAGCTCGCCGCTTCCCAGGCCTCATTGTCTGAGGCGAGATTACGTCTTGAGCGTACGATTGTGCGGGCACCATTTTCAGGACGTGTAAAATCAAAAGCCGTAGATATTGGTGCCTATGTCACACCAGGCTCACCGCTCGGCGTCATCTTTTCGAGCGACGTCGTCGAAGTCCCTCTGGCACTTACAGACGCAGATTTATCAAGGCTTGATATCGGTATTGGCTTCGAAGCATCGAGCGAAAAGCCAGGGCCGGATGTCCGCTTTACTGCCCCAATTGGCGGTCAGGTCTATGAATGGAACGGCGTTTTGACTCGTACTGACGCAGGCTTTGATCCGGATACACGCGCCTTGTTTGGGTATGCTGAGGTCAAAGACCCATATGGCGCAGGATCAGATGACGGCACACCTTTCGCGACAGGCCTGTTCGTCTCCGCTTACATCGACGGCAAGTCACTTAAAAATACGGTTGTGGTACCCCGCACAGCGCTTCGCGGCACAAATCAGGTTTACGCGGTGGACGACACAAACGCATTGCGGGTGAAGACTGTAACGGTCGCCTATTCCAATCGTGACAAGGCCATTCTGACATCTGGGCTTATGCCTGGAGAGACGGTCATCACGTCGCCTGTGCGAGGCGCCGCCGATGGTATGATGGTCAGCCCTGTTGATGAAATTGAGGCGCGCGGCACACAGATTGCCGCAGCCGAATCCCTGAATACGCAGGAGTAGGTCCATGCAGTCGATGGTAAAATGGTGGGCAGGAAATAAGGTCGCCGCTAACCTGCTCATGGTCGTTATTCTGATCGGCGGGTTGTTCGCGTATTTCACCATGGAACGTGAAATCGAACCCTTCGTCGAAATTCCTGGCGCCAGAATTTCCGTAACATGGCTAGGCGCATCGCCTCAGGATGTCGAAGAACAGATCATCGTCCGGATGGAAGAGGCGGTCAGTCGCGTCGAAGGCATAGATGAGATGTGGTCGGTCGCTGACGAAAGCATCGGCATGGTTTTCGTGCGCGGTGATCTCGATATGGATGAGGCGGATTTCCTTCAGGATATCAAGCGGGAAATTGACTCGATCAGCTCCTTCCCAACCGCCGCTGAACCCGCTCAGATTCATCTGTTCAGCAGCCGGAATGAGATGGTTCGGGTTGCGGTCACAGGCGAT
The DNA here is from genome assembly GCA_964342455.1 of uncultured Hyphomonadaceae bacterium. Classification (GTDB taxonomy): domain Bacteria; phylum Pseudomonadota; class Alphaproteobacteria; order Caulobacterales; family Hyphomonadaceae; genus Ponticaulis. The sequence goes on along the minus strand of CAYFGB010000005.1, from coordinate 46,974 downwards.
GAAACGGTTACTGAAAAGCAGCTCAAGCGTTTTGCCGAGAAAACAAGACGCGACATTTCCCAGCTCCCTTACGTGCCTGCAGCAGAATTGTTCGGCGTACGTGGCGAAGAGGTTTCAATTGAAGTGTCGGAAGATACGTTGCGGCGATATGGTCTGACTCTGTCAGATGTTGCTGAGGCCGTGCGGGCAACGTCGATCAACTCTTCTGCCGGAACGGTAAAAACAGAGGGCGGGTCGGTTCAACTCGGAACGCGTTCGCAGGCCGATACACAGGAAGATTTCGAGAATATCGTCGTTCGTCAGCTGCCGGATGGTGCGGTCCTTCGTGTTCGTGACATTGCAACCGTCGTCGATGGTTTCGAACAGGTTGATCTCCTGGCGACAGTGAATGGCGAACGCGCTATTCTCGTTCAAGTCATGAGTGGTCCGGATATGGACGTCGTGAAGATGTCCGACGAAATCGGGAACTACCTTGAAAAGGTGCAAGCCGATATCCCGCCAGGGATCTCCATGACCCTTTGGAACGATATGGCTGATGATTATTCAGCCAGAATGGACTCCATCACAGAGAACTTTGTGACGGGTCTGATCCTTGTGATGATCACCTTGCTGCTGTTTTTGCGGCCAACAATTGCCTTCTGGGTGTCCGGCGGCATCGCCATCGCGTTCGCAGGCGGCATGGCGTTCCTTCCGATGAATGATGTCTCATTTAACATGATCTCGACCTTTGCCTTCCTGCTGGTTATTGGCGTGATTGTGGACGATTCCATCATTGTGGGCGAGGCGATTCACTCCCGCACGGAAGAAGGCGAAGAAGGCCTAACTGCGGCCGTCAATGGCACGACATCGGTGATTAAGCCGGTCATCTTCGCGGTTCTGACCACGATGATCTTCTTCCTGCCCTGGATGTTCCTGTCCGGGCCGACAAGTGAATTCACCCGTTCAATCTCGCTTGTGGTGATCTTCGCGCTGACATTTTCTCTGATTGAAGCGCTGTTAATTCTGCCAGCTCACCTGTCACACCTGAAACCGGTGAACCCAACAAACCCGATCACACGGTTTCAGACAGCGCTGGCTGACAGCATCGTCTGGTTTGCAAGAAATGTGTATCGCCCAACGCTCGAGTTCATCTTGTCTCATCGGTACCTGACGGCGCTCGCTTTCGTTTGCATCATGATCCTGAGCATTGGTCTGGTTCAGAACAACATCGTGAAATCTGAGTTTTTTCCGGAAGGCGAGGGCGATCAGATCGCGATCAACGTGAACATGCCGCAAGGCTCCCCATACAGCCGGACACTGGAAGTGCTCGACCAGATCCAGCGCGCTGAATACCAGCTGGAGCAGGAGATCAATGAAAGCACAAACGGCGAAGGCAAGCTGATCGAGAACTGGTACACGCGCTCACGCGACAATCAGGTGCTGGCGCTTGTGAAACTGGTGCAGCCAGAGGACAGAACGATCACGGCTCAGGAAACTGCAGATCGGCTGCGTGAGCTGATTGGTGACGTTCCAGACGCTGAAACCATTGATGTGTCCTACAATTCGAACTTCAACGGCCCGCCTATTCAGTATGTCCTGAATTCGCCAAGCCTAGAGGATCTGAACACAGCGGCTGAAGATCTGATGGCCAAACTCCGAAGCTTTGAAGGCGTCTACAACGTCGTCAATGACAGCCAGAGCGCGGCAGACGAAATACAGTTCGAGTTGAAGCCAGGTGCCCAGGCCCTCGGTATCACGGCGGCAGACGTTAATCGTCAGGTTCGTCAGGGCTTTTTCGGTCAGGAAGTACAGCGTTTGCCACGTGATGGCGAAGACGTCAGGGTGTATGTTCGATATCCACTTGAGGATCGTCAGAGTCTCGACTTCCTGAACACCATTCGGATCCGAACAGCAGATGGTCGGGAAGTCCCGCTTTCCAGCGTTGCTGAACTTCGTTTTGACAAAGGTATTTCGCAGATTTCCCGTCGCGAGCGCCAACGTGCTGTCGTGGTCAGCGCTGAGGTATCTACAGAGCGGATCAGCGAAATCAGAACAGCGCTGAATCAGGATTTCTTCGAAGGCTTTGATGCGCGTCATACGAATGTGACACGAGGTGCGATTGGACGTGCTGAAGGCGAACAACAATTGGTTCAGGAAATTATGAGCTTCCTTCTGATTGCAATTGGCGTCGCTTATGTTCTGGTTGCTGTAGCCTTCCGTCGGTATTCAGAACCGCTTCTTATCCTTGTGGCAGCCGTTCCCTTCTGCTTTGCGGGTGGCATTGTCGGCCACTTCATCATGGGCAATAATTTCGGATTATTCTCCATGCTGGGGATTATCGCAGCGGCTGGCGTCGCGGTGAATGATAATCTGGTTCTGATTGATTATGTGCACAGGCTACGGGCTCAGGGCATGTCGGGTGTCGATGCCCTGATTGAGGCAGGTACGAAACGGTTCCGGCCAATCCTGCTGACCTCTTTGACGACCTTTGTCGGCCTGATGCCATTGATGACGGAAACATCAATCCAGGGGCAAATGCTGGTCCCGATTGGCATTGGTCTGGCTTTCGGCGTCATGTTCGCCCTGTTGGTCACCTTGTTCCTGGTTCCATCGCTGTATGGCATCGGGGCGGATATCAAGCGCTTTGTCCTCTACCTCGTCAGTGGACGTAAGCGAGCCACTTTCCATCGAGAACGCGGCATTCGTTTTGACACGCCACCTGTGGTGGCTGCGGAATAGGTCGTCACGAAACGCTGAACCCGAAAAAGGACGGTGGTCATACTACCGTCCTTTTATATATATATCAGTTTTCGCAAATATCCGGTGCCCGATAGGGAAGTCCTGTCATGTCGAAATAGGTCTGACCAAGCGTGATATGCCGGAACGCACGGTCGTCGAGTTCAGACAGGATGGAGGAATTGACCGCGACTTCCTCGGCGTAGACGTCGAACGACTTTTTGAAACTGGCGACGAAATCAGTTCCGGTCAAAATGCGGTCGAAATAGGCGTTGAAGAATGCCGTGTACTGGTCGATTTGCTCTGGCGTCTGGAAATAATTGTCGGCAATCACCCGCCAGGTAATATCGAGCATCAGATTGGGGTTCTGGTCCAGCATGTCTGACATGAGCCGGATGTGCGCATCGACAGGCATTGTGGTGAGCTCTTTCGAAAGCCCCATATGCACCCAGATAATTTTGTTTTCGGGGTAAAGCCGCAGAACCTCTTCCATCAGATAGAGATATTTCGTGTGGTCATTGTCTCCACCGAGATCGGAATGGATCGCGATGGGGATATCGCGCTCACGCAGCACTTCCATGAACGGGCCCCAGGCTCCGATAGCTTCAAGGGGCGTGGCGCTGTGGGCGTTACCGAACAAAGCCTGTTTGACCAGATTGACTTCGCCCATCCACTTGAAGAGGCCCGGATACATCTCATCCAGAATTTTTATCTTGTCGGGAATGTCGGCTGGTTTGGCGAGATCGGGAAACGTCATCGACAGGGTCAGCACAACGTTCTCTGGCGTTTCCAGTGCGTAATCGTTTGCGTTGATGATGTCATTCTTCAGGCTGGGCAGCGCAGGCGTGCCGATGCAGTCAAGATAATAGGTGCAGGGTGAGTCATAGGGCAGAGACTGGCCAATACCGTAGACATTGGCAAACAGGACGCCAGAGTCTTCCATGTATTTGAGAACTTCTGCGAACGGGCGCGGCTTACCGCCGAAAGGACGGAAATGATTATGGGTGTCCACAACAAACGTCGAGGCCATGGTGTCCCGGTCATAGCAGGCCTGATCAGGCCCGGCCCGAAACATGGCCAGCGTACGGCTTGCGGCTGGCAGCGCTTCTGGCATGTTCGCACCGATTGAAGACGAAGATGTCTCTGGCGTCGGATTGGGCAGACCAGCACATGATGCCAGTGTCGTGGCGGCCAGTGTCAGGCTGGCTAGTGCTAATCGTCTCATTTTATCGTCCCCCGGTTCTATATTTTCTTTTATTGATAGTTGGAATGGCCAATGGGGCCATCACCCTGCGGGGGTAAGAATGCTTGCCGTATCCGATGAAAGTCCATAGCCTCCTCAGCAAATCTGGGATGGGATTATGAAGCTCACCATTGGTCCTGGCGCACTCGTCGCCGCCGCCTTCATCGGACCGGGCACCGTGACAGCCTGCACGCTTGCCGGCGCCAACTATGGATTTGCGCTTTTATGGGCGCTTGTCTTCGCCACCGTTGCGACCATAATTTTACAGAGCATGGCCGCCCGGCTTGGCGTTGGCGCTCGCCTCGGTCTTGGTGAAGCGCTGATGCGAGGCGCAGGCAATCCTGTGTTCAAAATCGTCATTGGAGGGCTGGTGATTGCCGCTCTTGGGCTTGGAAATGCAGCTTATGAGGCAGGTAACCTTTCCGGCGGTGCGCTCGGGCTTGATGCAATACTTGGTAGCGAAGACCCGGCCCGGTTCCGGTTGATCGTTCTGGTTCTGGCGGGTCTCGCCGGGCTGACCCTGCTGATCGGCGAGTACAAATTCCTAGAGCGGTTGTTGGTTGTACTTGTCACTATCATGGCCCTGGCCTTCGCCATCAGCGCGCTTTTGGTGCGGCCAGATATCGGCAGAATGATACAGGGCCTTGTTCCATCCATCCCCGATGAGCCGCGCGGTCTCCTGACGGCGATAGCACTTATCGGAACCACCATCGTGCCTTACAATCTGTTTCTGCACGCGGCGACCGCGCGAAAGCGCTGGGAGGCAGGTGACGCTACATCCGTACAGGAAGCGGTGTCCGATACGGGAATTTCGGTAGGTCTTGGCGGTTTGATTTCGATACTGATCCTGTCCACAGCCGCCGCGAGCCTGTTTGGCCAGGGACTCGAGATCTCGAGCGCGAACGACATGGCGCTCGCCATCGAGCCCACATATGGTGTCGCGGCCCGATATCTCGTTGGCGTTGGGCTTCTGGCTGCGGGATTCACCTCCACCGTCACCGCACCCATGGCGACGGCTTATGCGCTGACAGAGATCATCGGGCGCCCTTCCGGAAAAGGGCATGGCGTTGTCTATAAAGGCATTGCACTCGGTATTCTCGTGATCGGTACGCTTGTGTCTTTGTCTGGCATTCGTCCAGTCGATGTTATCTTCATCGCACAGATCGCCAATGGTGTTCTGCTCCCGATCATTGCGGGCAGTCTTTTGTTTGCAATGAATCGGAAATCACTGCTGGGTGATCACACCAATGGCCTGTTGGCGAATGTTCTCGGCGGTGCTGTGGTCCTGATTTCACTTCTGATCGGCGCGCGTCTCGTGCTTAGCGAAATTGGTGTCTGGCCATGAGCATGACGATTGATCTGAATTCCGATATTGGCGAGCTGGATGGCGCTGCCGGGCGAAAGCTGGATGCAGGCATTCTCTCTGCTGTGACCTCCTGCAACATCGCCTGTGGCGGTCATGCTGGCGATGAAACAAGCATGCGGGAGACCATTCGTATTGCCAGCCAGCTCGATCGGAGAATGGGCGCTCATCCGAGCTATCCGGATCGCAAGAATTTCGGGCGCCGGGCGTTCGACATATCCGATGCGGCACTGGCTGACAGCCTGCATGAGCAGGTTGGTACCTTGATCCGAATTGCCAATGAAGAAGCCGCCGAGATTACACACCTCAAAGCGCATGGCGCGCTCTACAATAAGGCAGCCGGTTCGGCGCCTCTGGCGAAAATTATCTGCAATTGTGCACGGGCGTTCGACATTCCCCGTGTCTTTGGATTGCCGAACAGTGAAATCGAGCGCGCGGCGAAAGCTGCAAAACTAGACTTCCTGGCAGAAGGCTTTGTCGATCGATCCTATGAAGTGGACGGGTCTTTAACCCCCCGGGGTGTTGAGGGGGCTGTGCACGAGAGCGCGGGCACGGTAAAAAAACAGGCTATCGATCTGGCGCGTGACAAGCAGGTCCGAACACGGTCAGGCGTTGTTATAAAACTGCCGGTAAAGACATTATGCCTACACGGCGATACGGCAGGCGCCATAGAGATGTCGCGTGAAATCCGAAAAGCACTCACAGATTGCGGCATAGAGGTCCGAGCCTATGTCTGAGACCGATCTTAAGAATGCAATCGTAAAGCCATGCGGAGACGACGTTGTTCGTGTTACGGGTCTGGAACGAGCGCGCTTGCTTGCCCTTGGCCATTATTGTCGTCAGTCGTTTGATTTTGACTCCGTTGTTGATGGTGTGAGCAGCTTGACCGTGCAGTTCGACCCTTTGACGTATTCAGCTGAAGATGTTGTTCAAATACTGGCGGATGCCGCATCCAGGTCGTTCGAAAATGTCGTCTCAGACGGTGAAGGACTCGTTCTGACTGTCCGGTTTGGTGGTGAAGACGGCCCGGATCTGGAGCATGTCCTGTCACGACTGAACCTGACCGAGGATGCGCTTTTGCAACGTCTTTGTGAACAGGAACTGACCGTCGATATGCTCGGCTTTACTCCCGGTTTTGCCTATATTCGAGGGCTGGATGCGGCGCTCTCGGTGGCGCGCCGTGAAACACCGCGTCAGTCCGTTCCGGCAGGATCGCTGGGGCTGGCCGCCGGGATGGTCGGAACTTATGCGCTTGATGGGCCAGGCGGCTGGCAAATCATAGGTCGGGTGATAAACACTTTATTCGACCCGAAAAAAGATGACCCCTTCCTTCTGGTGCCGGGCCAGAAAGTGCGAATTCAGCAGGCTGGGGACAGCCAATGACCATCACCGTCCTGAAAGCAGGCTTGCAGACAACTTTGCAAGGGCGTCCAAGGTCCGGCTATCGGCACTTTGGGGTTCCTTCAGCAGGCCCCGCTGACCCGCTTTCCATGTCGCTCGCCAATCGTTTAGTGGGTAACCGGCCGGATCAGACAGCGCTGGAAGTCACGCTGACTGGTGCACGTTTTCTGATTTCTGAGCCGCTGGTTTTTGCCGTCACCGGGGCGGAGGCTGATATCAGGCTTAATCACAGTCACATTCCGCTCCATGAAAGCCGCTTTGCAGAACCTGGGGATGAATTATCCATTGGGCCAACCAAAGCCGGATGCCGAAACTATCTCGCGATCTCGGCAGACATCGTTGCTGATGAATTTCTGGGATCGACATCGACCTATTTGCCGGGTGGCTTTGGCGGGATGGAGGGCAGGGCGCTTCGAGATGGTGACGAGCTGACACTGGCGCATATTACCCTGCCTGATGAGCTTGAAACGCCAAACGAGCTGCGGCCGCTTTTCAACGACAACACTATCTTACAGGTCGTGAAGGGCCCTGATTTCGATCTGCTGGCAGACCAGGCGCGATTGTTTGACGAGGTGTTCAGAGTTACACAGCGGACCAGCCGAATGGGATGCCAGCTTAAGGGCAATGAACCACTCAAGACCCATGACTCGTCGGCATTGGAAAGCGCTGCAGTTTTTCCCGGCACCATTCAGTGTCCACCGGACGGAATGCCATTCCTTCTGTCGGCGGATGCTCAGACAACCGGCGGGTATCCGCATATTCTTCAGATTATGAGGACTGATCGCTTTCAACTTGGTCAGCTACGTCCGGGCGGCCAGGTGAGGTTCGTGGAACGGGACATCAGTTTCGCAAACGAGTCCTACCGGCAACGCTGGAGCGCCTATTCTGATTGGCTCGAAACGCCATTCATCTGATCAGTGCAGGGTTACTTGCCTCTGCGAGACCGGAAGAAGGCTCGCAAAAGTTCGGCACTCTCTGCCGCAAAAGGGCCCTGGACGATTTCCGGGTGCCAATGGCATGTCGGTTGTTCGAAGAACCGCACGCCATTGATAACAGCGCCGCCTTTTTCGTCTGGCGCGGCGAACACAATCCGGCGAATTCGTGCATTGGCGATCGCGCCAGCGCACATCGTGCACGGCTCAAGTGTCACATAAAGACTAGTCTCAAAAAGCCTGTAATTATTCGCAATATTTGCAGCGCTTCGAATGCAGTTGATTTCGGCGTGAGCGGTTGGGTCATGGTCCGCAATCGGTGTGTTGAAACCTTCCGCAATGATGGTTTCGCCATCACTTGCGACCAGAACAGCGCCGACGGGGACTTCTCCGCAGTCTGCGGCTCGGTGCGCGAGGTCCAGGGCTCGCGCCATGAAGATTTCATCGGCGTTGGGTGTCATGCGATTTGCGATACGCATGGAATTTGGTCTCGTAAATGTCGTCATGTCTTTTTTTCAAAGTGAATCCGCACTAATCAGGCAAACCAGTTACAGGGAGCCCATCTTTTGAGAATCGTCGCCGGAAAATTCAAAGGTCGTTCAATCGAAGCTCCCGCGGGAAAAAACACCCGCCCGACAACAGATCGTGTGAGGGAATCTCTGTTCAATCTGATGGCGCATAACGCCGACATGCCGGACGTTGAAGGCGCACGTGTGATCGATTTGTTTGCCGGGTCTGGTGCGCTGGGTTTCGAAGCCCTTTCAAGAGGCGCGGTTTTCTGTCTGTTCGTTGAGATTGCTGCAGGTGCCAGAGGGATCATCCGCGAGAATATCGAGGCCTTCCAGCTTTTTGGCATCACGCGAATTCATCGACGCTCTGCCACGGACCTCGGCCCCAAGCCGAACGGCGTTGGCGACCCGTTCAATCTGGTATTTCTTGACCCGCCTTATGGCCAGCAATTGGTCGAGCCGGCACTTCGCCAGCTGGAAAAGGGAAACTGGCTGACCGATGACGCCGTTGCCGTCATCGAGTCACCGGAAGAAGAGGAATATGTTCGGGATGGGTGGGATCAACTGGACACTCGTGTGTATGGCGACACACGCATCACCATTCTGAAACGTACAGGCTGAACAGCCGCCTATTGCATCATGCCGCTCAGGAACTCTTCCTGAATGTCGATCGAGGATGCCTTGCCCACCTTGTCGGCATGGACATCACACCAGACTTCTGCGGCTTCGCGTCCCCGTTCTTTCAGGTTCTTCAGGAACCGCCAGCCGGTCTCGTATTTGGAGTCGATGGACAATTCCTTGAGCTGCTTGTCTGCTCGAATGGCGTGGATATGAAGCTTCCGATATCGTGACCGTATCCGGTCCGCCAACCAGTTCTCTTCCAAGAGCTTCTGCACAAACGCGATGGAACGCAACTCGGAAACCAGAGATGCGTTGAAGGTGATCTCATTTAGCCGATCAAGGATTGCAGCGGCGGTTTTGGGGGTGCCTTTGCGCGTCATCGGGTTGATGTGCACGATCAGAATATCGCGCGGTACATCCTCGTAGAAGAGCGGGAACAGGGCAGGGTTTCCAACATAGCCGCCATCCCAAAGCGGTGTGCCATCCACTTCAACGGCCTTGAAAACCTGAGGCAGGCAAGCCGACGCGAGGATCGCCTCTTCGGTAATCTCATGTGTCTTGAAAATCCTGACCTTCCCCGTTTCCACATTCGTCGCGGCGATGAACAGATCGATCTCGGTTTCGGCCCGCAAGGTGTCAAAATCGATGATGGATTGCAGGGTGCGCTGAAGCGGGTTGATGTCGAATGGGTTCAGATCGTAAGGGCTGGCTATGTTGGTCAAAGCCTGGAACATCGCAAAAGGCGTGAAAGGCCCGAAGGCAGGGGTCAGCGCGTTTGCTGCAGCCATTGGCGCGCCGCGCTCTGAAACATCACGCCACAAAGCTTTCAGCTTGGCTTTTGCGCCGTCCCGGCCATTCTCAGTGTACCCGGCGGCAAGGGCGACGGCATTCATAGCGCCAGCCGATGTGGCCGTGATCGCCTTGATCTGAAGATCTTCCCGCTCGAGCAGATAGTCCAGAATACCCCAGGTGAAGGCGCCGTGAGCGCCACCGCCCTGTAGAGCCAGGCTGATTGGTTTAGCCTTCATGAGAGGTACCGGTTCCCGAAACGTTATAGATTAGGATGGCGAGGTTTGCTGCATTGCACAATACCTGTGGCCTATCAATTACGATTTGGGGTCAGGCTGAGGACGACAAAATACCAGAGATTTATCGGAGCTCAGTTCAGCGTTGAAGGCATAGCCGTCCACGTCGAACGCCTTTACATCTTCAAGGCGCTCAATCCGGTTGTCGATAATCCAGCGGGCCATCAGGCCGCGCGCATATTTGGCGTAGAAAGATATGATCTTGCTCATCCCGTCTTTTTCTTCCCGGAACACGACCTCAACAATGTCGGCTTTCAGCGCCTTTTTATCAACGGCAGAGAAATACTCTTTTGAGGCCAGATTCAGAACAGGCCCGGCTGCGTCTGTCAGGTCCTCGTTGAGCAGTTTGGAAATGCGGTCTCCCCAGAAATCATAGAGGTCTTCACCGCGCCGCGTAGATAGCTTGCTGCCCATTTCCAGACGGTAGGGATGGATTTGATCCAGAGGTCTCAACACGCCATAAAGACCGGAAAGAATGCGAAGATGCTTCTGTGCCCAGTTGAGGCTCTCATCGGACAGCGTTGATGCATCGAGACCGCGATAAACGTCGCCATTGAACGCCAGCGCCGCCGGCTTGGCTTCATCTTCTGAAAGCCCTTCGGCCAGTTTCTGGAACCGCTCATAGTTCAGGTCTGCAAGCGATTCAGAAATCTTCATCAGTCCGCGCAGGTCGGAACGCGACAAACGCTTAGCGCGTGTCACGAGCTGTGCGGTATCCTTTTCCAGTCGCGGCTGTGTGGGCGCTACAGTCAGGGAAGCCGGTTCGAAATCCAGATTTTTGGCGGGTGAAAGCAGAACGAGCACGACGTTATATTCCTGTTGCGAGACTGAGGATCAAACTTGTTCAATCAGGCCCTGAGTCAACTTTAACCAGGGCACCTGATGCGGCAGCGATGCCGTGATTCGGATGCTCTGCTCATGAATGGTTCGTATTCAGTCGGACAACGCGGCCTGGATTGAGGATATTTTGCGGGTCCAGTGCCGTCTTGATGGAGCGCATCATTTCCAGTGCCACCGGAGACTTGTGGTCTGGCAATTCATTCACTTTCAAAAGGCCAATCCCGTGTTCGGCTGATATCGACCCGCCATACCGGGTGACGATCTGATGGATCTTCAGTGAAATCTTATCGCCCATTTTTCTGACACGTGCGTTTTCGGGGTCAGTCTTTTCGGTCACGCTGTAATGGATATTGCCGTCGCCGAGATGCCCAAACGCGATAACTTCGATCTGATCACCTGCCAGGGCTTTCATCTCGCGTTCCGTTTCGTCGAGAAAGTCGGGAATCTTAGAGATGGGCACTGATACATCATGGTTCACCGATGTCAGATACGCCCGCTTTACAAGGGGAATGGATTCCCGAACGGTCCAGAATTCGCTTGCCTGTGAAAGCGAGCTGGCAACCGCACCGTCTTGGATCAGGCCAGCCTCAAGCGCATTCTCCAGCACCGATTGCAGAGAGTCCTGCGCCTGTTGATCATTCGGAAGTGTGACCTCCATCAGGATGCGCCAGGGACACTCACTCGGCAGCGGGTCTCGAGCATGATCGATTTCCCGCGCTGTCAGTTCGACGGCAGACTTTGGCATAAACTCAAAGCTGGTGATCGCGTCGCCGACAATCTCCCGCGCCTTCGATAGGAGCTTCACCGCATCTGACACCGAATTAAGCGCCAGCCAGGCTGTAGCCGTTTTGGGGACCGGGAACAGTTTCAGGCACGCCGCCGTCACAATGCCCAGCGTGCCTTCTGCGCCGCAGAACACATGCTTCAGATCATAGCCGGTATTGTCCTTGCGTAGTCCTGAAAGCCCAGACCAGATTTCGCCCCTGGCGGTTACGACCTCCAGTCCCAATAGCAGATCGCGCATCATGCCATACCGAAGCACAGCCACTCCGCCCGCATTCGTGCCAATCAGGCCGCCAATGGTCGCGCTGCCCTGACTGCCCAGATGGAGCGGGAAAAAGCGCTTGTTCGCATCTGCCTTTTCATGAACGCTGGTCAAAACACAGCCCGCCTCAGCCACCATGGAGTTGTTGTCCGGATCGACGCTTCGGATGGTGTTCATGCGCTGCATGGAAAGACAGACTTCGCCGTGAGGAATACCGCCATTGACCAGTCCTGTGTTGCCACCCTGCGGTGTGATGGGCTGATTGTGTTGCGCACACAGCTTCATTATGGCTGCGGTTTCCTCTGTGCTGGCAGGACGCAGAACGACCGGCGTTTTGCCTTTCAGACCGCCTCGCCATGCCGCTGTGTGAGGCGCGATCTCGTCCGGATCGGTAATCACGCCCTTGTCTCCGAGGGTGTCCCGGAAGGCTTTCAACAGTTCAGGCGATAGGGTCAGGTCGGTTGTGCTGTTCATGGGCAGGATTTAAGGGCTCTGCAGCGACAGTTCAAAGGCTGGCGCGACGTAGTCGGTCATTAATGGCCTGGCCAATGCCTGTCTCTGGAATGGGCGCGACGGCGATCTTATCAAATCGCTGGTCGAGTCGGCGCAGCATGTCATAGAGGTTTGATGCCGCTTCACTGAGGCTGCCCGCTTCAGACAGGTTTAGCGTAGGCGCAGAACGGCAGTCACCGAACCCAAGATATGCCTCACCGGACTCAGGCTGGTCCACATTCAGCCGAAGACGTGCTTCTGGCGCATAGTGTCGCGACAACATACCGGGCGATCGTGGCGCTTCGTCATCGTCCAATGCAGATGAAATTGGGCCGACCAAGGCTTCGATGGCTTCCCGGGCCAGGCTTCCGGCTCGGAGTTGCGTGACCTTGTCGTCGTCAACGAACAGAACGGTTGATTCCAGCCCCAGAACGGATTGTCCACCATCAAGAACGAGTTTCAGATCGGCGCCAAATTCTTCCAGCACATGTTTTTGCCGTGTCGGGCTGATCCGACCGGACTTGTTCGCTGATGGGGCGACCAGCGGGCCGCCAAAGGATGAGATCAAGCCCTGCGCAATAGGGTGCTCAGGCCAGCGTAACGCCTGAGTGTCGAGTCCTGCGCGAGCCAGGTCGCAAACCGTGTTCTGAGACGCGACAGGCAACACGAGCGTCATGGGGCCTGGCCAGAACGCATCTGCCAGCGAAAGCGCGGTTTCAGAAAAGACCGCCTCCCTTTGCGCCATCTCAAGTGAGGCAACATGTGCAATAAGCGGGTTAAAGGTCGGCCGGTTTTTGAGGGCATAGATGGCAGCAACAGCCTTCGCGCTCGCCGCGTTGCCTGCCAGGCCATAAACTGTCTCGGTCGGCATGCCGATAAGACCATCTGCCTTCAGGATATCAACGGCATCGACAAGCTGTTGCTGTAACTCACTCATTCGACGGGGCTAGCCACCACCTTCACCGCAATGTCAATCGTTTGGCTAACCCATTTCGCATCAGGGTCGGAGGACAGGCCGAGATTCAAAGCCGTACGGTCGAGCGTTGTCGAACCGGTCATAACAGTCCCAGAATCGCCATCTTCGAGCGTGAATTCAAATGGGACGATCAACTCACTTTCCTTCAGACTTATTGTTGCATCGGCCTGATAGCCGTCTCCAGACTCCTGAAAGTTTGTAAGTTCTACCGTAAGGGTGGGGTGTTCCGAAACAAACAGCCATTCCCGTGCACGCAGCGTGTCGTTGTAGAGTTTCTGGCCGGCGTTCACTGATCCGCTTGATACTGTCACTTTGACAGAAGCGTCATCAAGATCGTCCTGATCAAAACGAATGGCAGCCGACCAGTCTTCAACCTCACCTTCAAAATCTTTTCCGTTATGTGTTCCGGAAAAACGTATGAAGGATTGGTCTTGATCAACGACCCAGTTCGTGTCGGACGACTCTGAAGACGCCTGAGTGGCGGTATCAGCATTGGTGGACGCGCTACCCAGCAGAGGAATGGCGGCAATCGCAAGGAAGAGTACAATGGCTGTACCGAAGGTCATCCAGGCGCCCCTTGTGGGTTCAGGTGGACGCACCGACCCGAACAGCCCCGGAATCATTCGCTTGAGAACGCCATCTTCGCCGGCGAACTGGTGCTTGATGGCTCCCGCGACATGCAGACCAAGGAGAATGATAACGACCCAGGCAAATTTGGAATGAATGAATTCCACTGGAATATAGAGCAGGTCTTTGGCCTGGTCGGACAGCTCCGGCAGGAATGGCAGGTGCGGCCAGCTGACTGTGCCGAACAGGACGGTCGAGACGCTGAATTTGGAGGCTGAAACCAAAATCCATCCGGACAAGGGAATAGCGATCATTGCCACATAGAAAACGATATGGACGAAGTGCGAGGCCTTTTTCTCGATGGACTTCATATCATCCGGCAGCGCTGGCGGTGGGTTCAGCAACCTCCAGATCAGCCGGGCAATGCTGAGGAAGAGAACGGTGATGCCGATCGATTTGTGAAGCTGAAAAAGATCTTCGACGGGCTGGTGATTGGAATCTTCCATGTTCCACGCAAGAAAGATGTTACCGACCAGCAGAACAGCGATGGCCCAATGGAGACCGATAGCGATAGCCGAATAGCGTCGGGACATGTCTGAGCCTGCCTGAATATACGTGTTTAATAAAAAAGGCTGCAAACGTCTTATCGTTTGCAGCCTTTAAGAGCAATTGCAGGCGCTAGCCTTCTGAGCGGAATTCGCCGCTGAATTCGAGTTCGATCTCGTCGCCGATCATCGGAATGTAGGTGTCATTGCCGAAGTCCGACCGCTTGAAATCTGTGGTCGCATCAAAGCCGATAATATGGCCCGGGCCATAGCTGTTTTCCGTTCCACCCCGGAAAACCACGTCGAGTGTCACGGGCTTCGTCACGCCAAGGAAGGTCAGATCACCTGTCACACTGCCAGTCGAGTCGCCTGTCCGCTCCACGCTGGTCGATTCGAAAGTGATTTCGCCATACTCGCCAGCGTTCAGCCAGTTTTCGTTCATCGTGATGTCTTCAGACCAGCTGTCAAAACCGCTGTCAGCATGACCTTCTTTATAGTCTGCCGGATAGTTCACGAAGATTTCCTTTGGATTGATCATCACGGAAATGGTCGAGTTTTCGAGCGTTTCAGGGTCTAGATTGATGGTCGCATCATAGTCTGTGAATGTGATGAAATAGTCTGAGAGACCGCCGCTATGGTCCACTGATACGGCCAGATAAGCGTGTGTCGGGTCCAGAGCATAAGTTCCGGCCGGAATGCCTTCGAGTGCGGCATTGTCATAAGTCGACGTCTCGGTCGCTTCCGATGTCACCGTGTCGGCTTCGGCCGGCTCGGTAGATTGCGAGTCAGCGCTGCAAGCTGCCAACAGGGTTACGGCGCTCGCCGTCAACAATAGGTGTTTGATCTGCATGTGTGTGCCTCCAATGTGAATTCGCAAGCATGCCTTGACGATACCAAGCAACGCACAGGTTCTGAACGGGTTCACGGGATTGGTCTACCATCCACATGTTTTCTGGTTTCGCTTGGCAAGCGCTGCCGCTCGCAAATATGGTGCAAGTCAATAAACTGGGGAGAGTGCGTATCATTACCTCGCGGAAATGTGATCTACTCGCGATCTGGGGCGCGACCGAGGCCGGACGCAACAGGTCACATCAGACGCAAAAAATAAGAGAATGCGCCAGGGAAAGAGGAAACGATGAAAGCAGATCAGAAAATGACGCCGGATGGACGTGTCAGTAAAACCGGAAAGCTGAAACTGGATTACCCCTGGACAGACGAAGAAACACCCGCTCCCGGAGATGTGAAGCAGGTCGCAGAAGGGGTGTTCTGGGTGCGGATGCCGCTGCCCATTTCACTCGAATGGATCAATCTATGGCTGATCCGCGATGATGATGGCTGGGTCGTCGTTGATACGGGTATGGGCACACAGGATGCGGCGGGACATTGGAGAAACATTTTTTCCAAACACCTTGATGGTCTGCCGGTCACGAAGGTCATCGTCACTCATATGCACCCTGATCACGTTGGGCTAGCAGGCTGGATCACACGAAAATTCCAATGCAAACTCTATATGTCCCGGCTGGAATATATCACCTGTCGCATGCTTGTTTCGGACACGGGACGGGATGCACCAGAAGAGGGCGTCGCCTTCTATCGCGCTGCGGGGTGGAGCGAGGACGCGCTTGATCAGTACAAGGTGAAGTTCGGTGGTTTTGGCCGCGCCGTTTCTCGCTTGCCGGATGCCTATGTCCGTCTGGAAGAAGGAGAGCAGTTGGTGATCGGTGGCTCGCCCTGGAAAATCATGGTCGGAGCAGGGCACAGCCCGGAGCATGTTTGTCTTTTCAATGAAGAGAAGAATGTCCTGATTTCCGGGGATCAGTTATTGCCGCGCATTTCATCGAACGTTTCCGTTCATCCAACAGAGCCGGATGCAGATCCGCTTGAAGACTGGTTGGTATCTCTTCAGCGCCTGCGGGACGAGTTGCCGTCTGACGTGCTCGTTCTGCCAGCTCATAATTTGCCATTCCGTGGTGCACATGAACGGCTGGATTCGCTCATCGCGGGCCACCGAACTGTTCTCAAACGGGTTCTCGACAGACTTGATACCCCGAAACATGTGCAGGATCTTTTCATCGCAATGTTCGGTCGGCAGATCGGCGATGATGCACTATCTCTGGCGACCGGAGAAACACTGGCGCATCTGAATTATCTGGTTCACCGCGGCCTGGCCCGGGTCTACACAGACGGGGACGGTCTTTTGACATTCGAAAAAGTGACAGACCCCGGCGATGGTGACACAGAACGGGTTTTGGAGCTGGCCTGATCGTCTCTGGCTACAGTATTGGCGAGAACGACCGATAGTTTGGGAAATAGCGAGTGAAACTGTTTTTCAGGACCGACGATTCGGGAAAGCGTCACATCACTCTGATTGGGTTGTTGACCTTCTTTATCGTATTCTCGGTGCTCGTCTCATTGCTCGGCGATTTTCTGATGTCTCGAAGTCACCCACACAGGTACGCCCGGGCGGATGCGTGCCTGGGGCAGAAAATTGGTACAACTTATTGGCCCAATAGCTGCGATTTTGAGATCAAGGTCCGCTATTGCTTCTACCTCGGGCTTCTGGAAGGGCAGGTGCGTCCCGATCAGGTTTGTCACACGAAAAATCTGGATACGGGACAGGGTGTTGAAACGCTTATTGATGACCGCTTGTCGGTCCGGGCGGAGGGGCGCGAGATTGTCGATTCAACCGTCTGGGCCTGCAAATCGCCATATGAGCCAGGTATGGTTCCCAACCGGCACAAGCAGACAATGCTTGAAAAGGGCTGCCAGCCTTTGCGCGATTGACGCTCTGGCAGAGTGGTACGCGGCTTACAGGTCCATTGAGACCTGTCGGGACAAATATATTCAGAAAACCAATTGTGGATCGGCTGGACATCATGAAGGATGAGAACTACGCCATCAGCGTGGAGCGTTGAGAATATGATCTTGTCAACAATTGAGACAGTTCCCGGCCGGGAAATCGAGTCCATCATCGGCCTGGCCCGGGGCAATGTGGTTCGCGCCAGATTTGCCGGTCGCGACTTCATCGCCGGTTTAAGAACACTGATCGGTGGAGAAGTGACCGAATATACAAGTCTGATGGCAGAAGCGAGAGATCAGGCCATGGAGAGACTGGTTCAGAATGCCGAATCCTTGGGCGCTGATGCAGTTGTGAACATCCGCTTCTCGACCTCAATGATTCTACAGGGTACATCCGAAATTCTCGCTTATGGGACCGCTGTTCGTCTCAGGTAATAAATCCCCGACAGGAGGAATTGCGCTTCCCGATGCGTAAATTGTTTCACGAAATAAAAGAACTCGCGGTCACGATCGCGATTTTTATCCCGATCTGGTTCATCGTCTACACATTCGCCTATGAGCTCCGTTCGATTCCGAGCGAGAGCATGGTCCCGACACTTCAGGTTGGCGACAGGGTTGCTGTTTCGAAGTTCACCTATGGTTATTCCAAACACTCGGTGCCGTTCGGCATTGGTCGCGCCATCGGCTTACCGGATGGTCGATTGTTTGGAAGTGAGCCAGAGCGTGGCGATGTGGTCGTTTTCCATCACCCACATCTGGACCGAACGATGATCAAGCGGCTGATCGGGGTGCCGGGCGACAAGATCGAGGTTCGTCGAAACCGAGTCTATCTGAATGATGAGTTGTTGCCTCAGGATCCGCAACGCCGGGTAGTGTATCGAGAGGCCCGTAACAATCGCCGGATCCAGGCAGATGAGCTGACCGAAACGCTGCCGACCGGTCCAAGTTATCTGGTTCACGATATTCTGAGCAAACCGAACCGTTCGAGCGTCACCTTTATTGTCCCTGAAGGCTATTATTTCTTCATGGGCGATAACCGGGACAATTCAGCGGACTCACGCGAGCTTTTCGGTCATTGCCCGACTGACGAAAATGGTGTCATCAGCGCAGCCGGTTGTGTTCCTGATCTTCCACCGGGCGTGGAGCCAACCATCGGATTTGTTCCATACGACAATCTGATTGGGCGCGCGGACACGGTATTGTTCACGCTGAATTTCTGTACACGATACGAATTGAACTGTCCGAAAGGCCGGGTCTGGAAAAGTTTATAGTGCGGATTATGCTTCAATTAGTGACTTTGTGAGACACAATCAGTCCCGGGGCCGGAGACTGTCATGTTCACGAAAATCATCCGATTTGAAGATTTAAGTGAAGACGAACTGCAACAATGGCAGGGCTTGATCTCCTGCCAGGCTGGCTTTGAGAGCCCGTTTTTTCATCCCCATTTTACGCGCACAGTTTCATCTGTGCGCGACGATATCCGCGTCATCGTTCAGGGTGAAGGCAATCAGGTTTCCTTCATTTTGCCTATCCAGCAGAGCGGACGGTCCGCCAACCCGGTTGGTGCACCTTTTTGCGATTATCATGGGCCGATCATCGCGCCTGGTTGGCAGGGAGACCTGGCCGCGCTCATTAGGTCTGTCGGATTATCGACCTATCATTTTACCAGCCTTGTCGATCACCGCGCACAGTTCACAGAGTATGTTGCAGAACGGGATGGGACGTTTGTCTGCTATATCGGCAATGGCGCAGACGCCTATTTCGAGGAGCAGAGAAACCTCTATCCGCGCCACGCCAAAAAGCTGCGCCGTCTCGCCCGTAAGGTTGAGCGGGAAGTCGGTGATGTGACATTCGAGTTCGACGATCCTGATGAAGCTGCCTTAGAACAGGTGCTGACTTGGAAAAGTCACCAATACCGCGAGACGGGACGGCATGACGTGCTGGCACCGGACTGGGTTCGCGGCATGTTGAAACGTCTCTGGAAGGATGGCGTGCCGGGGTGTCGCGGTGTGTTTCATACATTAAAGCATGGAGATCGCCTGATTGCAGGTGAGTTCAATCTGTTAAGCGATAAAACCATCCATGGCTGGATCCCGGCGTTTGATCACGAGTTCTGGTCATATTCTCCTGGCTATCTCCTGCAGGACCGGATCATCCAGCATGCGGCGGAGCGGGGCTATCGCGATTATGACCTCGGTGTTTCGGCAGCCCACTACAAGAAATATTACGCCAGTTTTCAGTATCCGGTTTTTGGTGGAACCGTCCGCACATCTGGTGTGTCGTCAGCGCTGGGGCAGGCCGGCGAGCATGTCTGGCGTGGGGTAGAGAATGCGAATCTGCCAAAAGTCAGCGCTCTGGCAGGGAAGGTGCGCCGTCGTTATGGTATGATCAGAACCGTCGAGACAACCTTCTCTGGCCGGGTTCGTGGCGTGGCGCAGGCGGCGAGCCTGATGCTCAAAACCCGATCTGAAGAGACACAGCCCCAACCAAACGCAGAAGACTAGTAGATTCAGTTCGAAAGCAGGCTTGCCCTGCTCATGACTGGCGCGCTAACTGACGAGAGAGAATCTCGAGGAGGGCTGCGTGGCCGAAAACATGTCTGGTCAGGCGGGTGAGTTACCGGAGCAATCGGTCGCAGATTCTGAAACCGTTCAGAACCCGGTGAAACCTGGCCCAATCATCATTTCAAGACACGGTCGTCCGGCACTCGACCGGACTGCCGGGCCAAAACTGGATTGGGCAGCCTATAAGGACTGGTGGGCCCGCTATGAGGCAGGTGGTCTCGCGCCCGGCCAGGTCGCGCCTGATACTTTGAAGTCGATTGTTGCAGACAGTGCTGTCGTGCTTTCGTCATCTCGTCTCAGGGCTTTGGAGACCGCTCAGCTGGCCGCGCCATGGGCACAGATCGAAACATCGGATCTTTTCATTGAAGCCAATCTTCCGCCGCCCAAGTGGAAGGGTGTCACCTTTCTGCCCAAGACGTGGAACATTCTGGCCAGGGCTGCCTGGTTGCAGGGCCATAAGCTGGATGGTGAAGGTATCAGGGATGCCGAGGCGCGCGCAGATATGGCGGCAGACCATCTGATTGAGCGGGCCATGGAGGGGAAAGTCTATCTGGCGGCTCATGGCTGGTTTAACCGAATGCTGCGTCCAAGACTGCGCTCCAGAGGCTGGCGATGCGTCAAGGATGGCGGAGACTCCTACTGGTCTTTCCGTGTTTACGAGCCTCGCCCGAGAGACTGACAGAACTGAATTCTGCGGATTGAGTTCGGCGAAAGCCGCCTCTAAGGTCCGTGAAAGGAGACGAAAATGGCTGATGGCGAGATCTCGCAACTGAGTTTCGAAGATGCGCTCAAGGAGCTTGAAACAATTGTCGAGCAGCTTGAAAGGGGTGATGTCGGACTGGAAGATTCCATCCGGATTTATGAGCGGGGTGCCTCGCTCAAATCGCATTGTCTCGGCAAGCTGAAGGCCGCGAAACTGAAAGTGGATCAGATCGTTCTCAACCAGGACGGATCGGTAGACACCAAAGATGTGACAGACGAATAGGGATACGGGCGCAAGGTGAGTGAGTTTGAACCCCGACTGAACGAGATTGCTGATCGAATTACGGTAGTGCTCGATCGGCTTATCGCGCCAGCCGATGGGCCGGAAGCGCAGCTGATGCGGGCCATGCGGTACGCCGCTCTCGCGACGGGCAAACGTCTTCGTCCGTTCTTTGTCCTTGCGCTGGGCGAGATGCTGGATTGTTCGGAAAAGTCACTGCTGCGAACGGCTGCGGCACTGGAATGCGTTCATACCTATTCTCTGATCCATGACGATTTGCCTTGCATGGATGATGATGATCTCCGTCGGGGTCAGCCAACCGTTCACAAAAAGTTCGACGAAGCGACGGCTGTGCTGGCCGGCGATGCTTTGCTAACGCTCGCCTTTGAAATTCTTTCCAGTCCCGAAACCCATTCAGATGCCAATATACGCTGCCGGTTGATCCAGAAGCTGGCTCTGGCGTCCGGGGCGCAGGGCATGGTCGCAGGGCAGATGATAGATATGCTGGCGGGAGATATACGGCAGGATCTGAACGCGATTACGCGCATGCAAAGGCTGAAAACCGGCGCTTTGATCAGCTATAGCGGCGAGTCCGTTTGCATTCTCGCAGGTGCGAGCGAATCGGAGCGTTCGGCCATTACAGGCTTTACCCATGATCTGGGGCTTGCCTATCAGATATCCGACGACCTTCTGGACCTTCGGGGCACCGCTGAGGAAGTTGGCAAAGGCGTAGGCAAGGATCAGGACGCCGGCAAAGCCAACTTTGTCACCCTGCTCGGTGAGGAAGGCGCGCGTCAACGGGTCACAATGCTCGCGGCGCAAGCCAAGGACCATCTGGCAATTTTCCGCAATCGTGCCCATTTGCTGCTGCAATCAGTCGATTTTGTTCTAGAACGCCGCCGCTGACTTGGCATTCCGGCATAATTAGTATTGGAAGGCATGATGCCAGA
Organism: uncultured Hyphomonadaceae bacterium; assembly: GCA_964342455.1. Classification (GTDB taxonomy): domain Bacteria; phylum Pseudomonadota; class Alphaproteobacteria; order Caulobacterales; family Hyphomonadaceae; genus Ponticaulis. The sequence continues at coordinate 25,345 of CAYFGB010000005.1, read as the reverse complement.
CACGCCACATTTGGATGAGATTCACTCCCCGGACGATTTGAAGGGGCGGTCAGTCTCTGAACTCGAAATCATTTGCGATGAATTGCGCGCGGAAACCATCGAAGCCGTATCGGTTACCGGCGGCCATCTGGGGGCTGGCCTCGGCGTGGTTGAGCTGACAGTCGCGGTACATCATGTTTTTGATACGCCCAAGGATAAGCTGATCTTTGACGTTGGGCATCAATGTTATCCGCACAAGATTCTAACGGGCCGTCGCGATCGGATCCGGACGCTTCGTCAGGGCGGGGGGCTGTCAGGCTTCACCAAGCGCGCCGAGAGCGAATACGATCCATTTGGCGCTGCCCACGCATCAACCTCTATTTCTGCAGGTCTCGGATTTGCTGTCGCCGCCGATCTTGATGGCAGGGATCAGAATGTCATTTGCGTGATCGGCGATGGCGCCATGTCGGCCGGCATGGCTTATGAAGCCATGAATAATGCTGGCGCGTTGGGTAAACGCCTCATCGTCATTCTGAACGACAACGACATGTCAATTGCACCGCCTGTCGGTGCGATGAGCAATTATCTTTCCAATCTGGTTTCGGGAAAACCTTACCGGTCTTTCCGCAAGCTAGCGAAAAATGTTGTCAAACCCATCGGTCTCGAGAAACCGATCCGCAAGGTCGAAGAATATGCTCGCGGGTTCGCCATGGGCGGCACCATGTTTGAAGAGCTCGGCTTTTACTATATCGGGCCCGTTGATGGACATGATCTGAAGGCCCTGGTCTCGATTCTTGAAAATGTTCGAGACGATTCTGACGGTCCTGTGCTGATCCATGCCGTGACGCAAAAGGGCAAAGGCTATGCGCCTGCCGAGAACGCGTCTGATAAGTATCACGGTGTTTCCAAGTTCAACGTCGTGACAGGTGAACAGGCCAAGGCCAAGCCGAATGCGCCGAGTTATACCAGTGTCTTTGGAAATACCCTCACAAAGCTGGCTGAAAAAGATGACAAGATCGTCGCCATCACGGCGGCCATGCCCTCAGGTACGGGCGTTTCAACCTTTGCCGATGCCTATCCGGACCGAACATTTGATGTCGGGATTGCAGAACAGCACGCTGTGACGTTCGCGGCCGGCATGGCTGCCGATGGTTTCAGACCAGTCGCCGCAATATATTCGACCTTTCTGCAGCGCGCCTATGATCAGGTGGTGCACGATGTGGCTATTCAGAAGCTGCCAGTCCGGTTTGCAATCGACAGAGCCGGCCTGGTTGGCGCAGATGGTGCAACACATGCCGGTAGCTTCGATATCGCTTTCATGGGTAATTTGCCGGGCATGGTCTGCATGGCGGCATCCGATGAAGCCGAACTTGCGAGGATGGTGGCGACGTCGATTGCAATCGACGATGCACCTTCCTGTTTCCGTTATCCACGCGGTGAGGGCGTAGGCGTAGAGATTCCGGAAAACCCCGAGATCCTCGAAATCGGGAAAGGCCGGATCATTCAGCAAGGCAGCACGGTTGCGCTTCTGTCCTATGGTACGCGTCTTCAGGAGGTCCAGAAGGCTGCAGACATGCTTCAGGCGCAGGGGCTTTCAGTCACGATTGCAGATGCACGGTTTGCCAAGCCTTTGGATCACGAGCTGATTGAACAGCTGGCCCGTCATCACGAAGTTATGCTGACCATTGAAGAGGGGGTGATTGGCGGTTTTGGTGCATTTACGCTTCATCACCTTGCTGGTCGCGGCTTGCTGGACGATGGATTGCGCATTCGCACGCTGACACTGCCGGATACGTTCCAGGATCAGGACAAGCCTGATCAGATGTATGCGCAGGCTGGCCTGTCGGCTGAGCATATCGCCCGCTCGGCCATTACAGCGCTGGGACGTGGTAAGCTGGATGATCTGTCGTCAGTTGTTGTTTAATGTAGGCGACTATATAAATCCCTTGATCTGACCTGAAAACAACGGATAACTCCCCGGTATAATCAGATCGAGGGAGGATACATGGTAACTGCACCTGCAGCGAGCCTGCCGGAGGGTTGGCCGGTCCTGAGCGTTGAACAAGCCACAGAAATGCTGACGGCACCTGGCTCAATGTTCGAGATGGAGACCGTCAAGATCGGCGGAACTGAGCTGAACGTTTACAAGAACACGCCAAAGAGTCTGCGCGAGCATTTTGTTCTGGGCAGTGAAACGCACGCTGATCGCGTGTTTCTGGTATATGAAGATGAGCGCGTCACGTTCGCTGCTCATTTCAAGGCGGTCAAAGTGTTCGCCCAACATTTGCGAGACAAATATGGGTTGCGTCGTGGTGACCGTGTTGCGATTTCAATGCGGAATTATCCCCAATGGTCGGTGGCGTTCTGGGCTTGCCTGGTCAACGGCTTTATCGCCACCCCGCTGAATTCATGGTGGATTGGCGAAGAGCTTGAATATGGCTTGTCCGACTCAGGGGCACGGGTCGCCATTCTGGACGATCAGGTATTTGCGCGCGTAAAGCCACATTGGTCAAACCTGCCTTCGCTTGAGGCTGTGATCATCGCGCGACAGGAAAAGCCAGACAGCGACGAGCGCGTCAGCGCTATGGAAGCCAGTATTGGGGATGCCACCAGCTGGGCAAGCCTGCCGGACAAGGAGCTTCCGGATGTCGACATCCAGCCTGATGACGATGCAACAATCATGTATTCGTCTGGTACGACTGGAAAGCCAAAGGGAATTCTGGCGTCCCACAGATCGATCCTTTCAAATGTGTTTAACTCGGTCGCAAACTCCATTCGAGCACTGCTGCGCCGTGGTGAAGAACCGCCTGTTCCCAGCCCAGAAGACCCACAGAAGGGCATTCTGCTTTCCATCCCATTCTTCCATGGCACGGGCGCCTTCGCTGTTCTTGTGCCTGCGATTGGTAATGGGACAAAGCTTGTCACGATGTACAAATGGGATGCGGGCACCGCGTTGCCGTTGATCGAGCGCGAGAAACTGACAAATTTTGGTGGCGTTCCAGCCATTGCCTGGCAGATACTGGAGCACCCCGACAGAGACAAATATGATTTGTCGTCCGTTGAGTCCGTCTCATATGGCGGTGCGCCTTCAGCGCCTGAACTCGTCGCCACAATCAAGCGCAAATTCGGCACGGCCATTCCGGCCAATGGCTGGGGCATGACGGAAACCTGTGCGACGGCAACCGTGAATCTGGCAGAAGATTATATCAATCGACCGGACAGCGCTGGGCTTCCGGCCCCTGCAGTGTCGCTGAAAGTCGTTGATCCGGACGGAAATACGCTTGGGCCGAATGAGGTTGGCGAGCTTTGGTGTAAAAGCCCATCGAACGCAAAGCTGTACTGGAACCGCCCTGACGCGACAGCCGAAACCTTTATTGATGGTTGGGTCGTCACTGGAGATCTGGCCCGGATTGATGAAGAGGGCTTTCTCTATCTAGTCGATCGCGCCAAGGATATGCTGATCCGTGGTGGAGAGAACATCTATTGTATCGAGGTGGAGAACGCACTCTACGACCATGGTGAAGTCATGGACGCGGCTGTTGTCGGTATCCCGCACAAGGTGCTCGGCGAAGAAGTTGGCGCCGTTGTCCAGCTCAAGCCCGGGTCGTCTGTCACCCAGGAAGCGCTCCAGGCGTTTCTGGGCCAGCATCTGGCCGCCTTCAAAGTGCCGGTCAGGATCGATTTTCAAAACGAACCTTTGCCCAGGAATGCAAATGGGAAGATTTTGAAAAGTGAGCTGCGAGAGCGATTTGTCTGATTAAAAAAGGCCCGGTGAAAACCGGGCCTTTCTTTTTTTGCTGAAGATTACTGATCAGGCGTCGAGATAACCCTTGGCCTTCATCCAGTCGAGGATTTGCTCAGCCGCTTCGTCAGCTGTCATATCCGTCGTATCAATTTCGATTTCCGGTTCTACAGGTGCCTCATAAGGGCTGTCGATGCCGGTGAAGTTCTTGATCTCACCCGCACGTGCCTTCCTGTAGAGGCCTTTGACGTCGCGTTGTTCTGCAACATTGAGCGGCGTGTTCACGAAGATCTCGATGAATTCGCCATCTTCCATCATGTTCCGGGCCATACGGCGCTCTGAACGGAATGGAGAGATGAAAGATACGAGCGTGATCAGGCCAGCATCGACCATCAACTTGGACACTTCGGCTACACGACGGATGTTTTCGACGCGGTCAGCATCGGTAAAGCCGAGGTCACGGTTCAGGCCATGGCGAACATTGTCACCATCGAGCACATAGGTGTGACGATCAATCGAGTAGAGGCGCTTCTGGAGCGCGTTCGCGATGGTCGACTTACCAGAGCCGGACAGACCGGTGAACCAAAGCACAGCTGGCTTTTGTCCTTTCTGGGACGAGTGCGACTGCTTGTTCACGTCAATGGACTGCCAGTGAATGTTACCGGCGCGACGCAGAGCGAAGTCGATCAGGCCGAGACCAACCGTGTTGTTGGTCAAACGGTCGATCAGAATGAAACCGCCAGTTTCGCGGATCTCATTATAGGGGTCGAACGGCACGGCTTGATCAAGCGACAGTGTGCAGACACCAACTTCGTTCAGTTCAAGATCGCGGGCAGGGCGGTCATGCAGATCGATCATATCGATCTTGTATTTGACCTCATTGAGCTGCGCCGTGACCGTTTTGGAACCGATCTTGAGGAGGTATCGACGTCCTGGCAGCATTTTGTCGTCAGCCATCCAGAGAATGCGGGCCTGGAACTGGTCCGATGTCTCTGCCGGATTGTCCGCTGTACAAATCAGGTCGCCACGAGATGTATCGACTTCATCAGCCAGACAGACCGTGACCGATTCACCAGCGACAGCTTCTTCAACGTCTTTATCGCCCGTCAGGATGCGGGTGACGGTTGATTCCTTGGCGCTTGGCAGTGTCTTGATGCGGTCACCGATTTTCACCGAGCCCGACGGAATCTGGCCGGAAAAACCACGAAAATCGAGGTTTGGACGGTTCACATACTGAACGGGCAGGCGAAACGGCGCGCTCAGGCGATCATCATCAACCGGAACAGTTTCCAGATACTCCATGAGGGCCGGGCCGTTATACCATGGGGTCTGATCAGATCGTGTGGTGATGTTCACACCGGTCAGAGCCGACATTGGAATGGCCTGAATCTCGATGCCCGTTGCCAGCTCTTCTGCAAACTCGATGAAATCGGATTCGATATCCTCGAAGACATTCTGACTGTACTCCATCAAGTCCATCTTGTTGATGGCCAGGACGAGTTTGTTGATGCCGAGAGATGTCGCGATGAAGGCGTGACGACGGGTTTGCTCCAGCACTCCGCGGCGTGCGTCGATCAGAAGAATAGCCAGATCAGCCGTTGAGGCACCTGTGGCCATGTTCCGCGTGTACTGCACGTGACCAGGTGTGTCAGCAACGATGAACTTCCGCTTGTCAGTTGAGAAGAAGCGATAGGCAACGTCGATGGTGATACCTTGTTCGCGTTCAGCCGCGAGGCCGTCCACGAGCAGCGCGAAGTCGATATTTTCACCCTGTGTACCAACCCGTTTGGAGTCGGCTTCGAGCGCGTCAAGCTGATCTTCAAAGATCATCTTGGAGTCGTAGAGCATACGCCCGATCAGGGTCGACTTTCCGTCATCCACTGATCCGCATGTGATGAAACGGAGGAGGGATTTGTTTTCGTGAGCTTCCAGATATGCCGTGATATCGGACTCGATAAGAGCGTCTTGGTGAGACATCCTAGAAGTATCCTTCCTGTTTCTTTTTCTCCATCGATGCGCTCTGGTCGCGGTCAATCACGCGTCCCTGACGTTCGGATGATTTTGTCAGCAGCATTTCCTGGATGATTTCTTCAAGCGTGTCGGCTTCGCTTCGGACAGCGCCTGTCAGAGGGTAACAACCAAGCGTCCGGAAACGAACGGAATGCTCTTCCGCCGTGGCACGCAATTCCTCAGGCATCCGGTCGTCATCGACCATAATCTCCGTGCCTTCCCATTCAACGACCGGGCGTTTCGCAGAGAAGTACAATGGAACAATCTCGATATTCTCACGGCGAATGTATTGCCAGATGTCGAGCTCGGTCCAGTTCGAGAGCGGGAACACACGAATGCTCTCACCGGAGCGAATGCGCGTGTTGTAAAGGTTCCACAGTTCCGGGCGCTGGTTTTTTGGATCCCAGCGGTGTTCGGCTGTCCGGAAAGAACAGATACGCTCTTTCGCCCTGGATTTTTCCTCGTCACGACGTGCTCCACCAAATGCAACGTCGAACTTGTACTTGTTCAGAGCCTGTTTCAGCGCAGCGGTCTTCATTACGTCAGTATGAAGTGCCGAACCATGCGTGAACGGACCGATATTCTGCTCGACACCTTCTTCGTTCACGTGAACGAGAAGCTCCAGACCGGTTTCTTCAGCACGTCGGTCACGAAACTCGATCATTTCCCGGAATTTCCAGGTTGTGTCCACATGGAGAAGCGGGAAGGGCGGTTTGCTCGGATAGAAGGCTTTCAGGGCGAGGTGCAGCATAACTGCACTATCCTTGCCGACCGAATAGAGCATGACGGGTCGCTCTGCATCGGCAACAACTTCGCGCATGATGTGCATGCTCTCCGCTTCCAGCCGATCGAGGTGGGTGAGATGTTTCAATTAGGCCCCCTTGGTACTACATACGAACTTGCCTGCGGGTCTTAACAAATACCAGTTTGTCCGCAATGGAAATCAGGCGCGCGAAACGAATTAGTTCGTGTCGTTCAAAGTTTCATCACCCATTTCAATTCTGACGCTAGTGAGCATCCCGAATTGGCATGGGTGACATGTCAAAGTGATCGCTGAAAGACGATCAGAACTTAAAGCCCAGACGATTGATTTCGCGCTGGAAGAACATGGTCACGAAACGCTTTTCGCGACTGCCGTAAAGCTGGCGGTAATCAATCGTGTGAGGATTGGCATTCAGCTTCTCGACTTTCGGAATCTCGATTCCGTATTTGCTCAACAACTCTATTGTTTGTTCTTCGAGGTGATTGAAGTCGATCAGTTCGTCAACGAGCCGGTTGCCCTTGTTGTCCTGAATAAATTTAAGGATTGTTTCTTTGGGGAATTTTGCTTCAAGAACGAAGTCGGTAAACGACATGTCTTCAATAAAGGGATATTTGCTCGGATCGCGTTCGAAATGGCGTTTCGCGTAAAAGAAGAAAGATGCGACACGCTCCCAAGGGTCGCGGGTGGATAAAAAGACACGCTTCTCGAGCTTGTTCCAATAGTCATCGCCGAGACGTTCCTTGATCTCCAGAGCCGTTGAATGTTTCCAGACGCCGTCATTCTTGCGTGACTCCGAGCTACGCTCTTCACCTTCCTTAGTGTATCCATAAAACGTGAGACGCTCGGGCTCCACGTTCTCGATAATGGCGCGGCAAACTGAAGTCCCCCCACATTTATGCATATGAACGAAACAAATCCGATCATCGATAATCAGCATAGAAATCCCCTGTACTAACCTGTTTTACGCGACCCCGTCTGGCCTATGGCACACAAGCAGAACTTCACCGACATGTCACCACGATTTGATGGGTTCTGACCCGATTTTCACGTCCGTTAAAAAATATCTAGGCGCCATTCTGAACCGGACTTCAGGCGAATTCGTCTCGACAGTGACGACCACCTGATTAAGTGCCGCTCAATTGGCCTCGATTGCATAACAATCAACCAGAACAAAGCCTGCCCCAGGTCAGTATTTGGTGTTTATAAGGAACAAAGCATTTCACTCTCTCCCGATGCGGGTTAGAGACGAAGTTCACGATGAAGGTTGTTCCCTGGGGTGGGACGAGCGTGCGTTTACAGTTTGGAGGATTGCTCAATGTTGGGGTTCGGTCACAAGTACAAGCAGTTGAAAAATATCCTGAAAGCAGAAGATTGTGTTATTCTGTTTCATCACATTCATAAGACAGCAGGAACGACGGCTGAAACTGCCATTGCTGAATATTTTGGAGCGTCTGCGCTCCGGTGTCACAATCAGGCTGACCGCCAGAACGTCCACGAGATTTTCGAGAACAACAGCATTCCTGGCAGGAAGTTTATCTATGGTCATGGTACGACCGGTATTGAAAAAGAGTTGGAGCAGTATGGTGTAGAGCCAGGAAAAAATCTCTTCAGATTTACATTCATTCGAAATCCGCGGACGCGTCTCGAGAGTCTTTACAATTTCATGAAGCTTCGCGACGAGAATTTCGACATGGACTTTAAGGAGTACCTGAGCTCCACTTACGCCGACAACGCTTATTGCAAGTTTCTGGACACGGATGCCCCAAGTCAGTTCCTTAAGAACCACATCGAATTTGTAGGTACCCAGGAACGGTTCAATGAGACCGTTTCTGTTCTTTTTGACCTGCTCGACATGAAGCAGGAAAAAGTCCGTTCAAAGACCGTCAATCCGAACGCAAAAGAATTGATGCGGCCAGATTTGTTCAATCAGTTTTTCAAATCACAGGTCTTGGATTATCGGCTATTCGAGATGGTGAACATGGCCATCGATAAGTACATGGAAGATTTCCAGGGCGAGCTTGTCGGGGACTATATCGATCAGACTTCATTCGCAAAAAAAGCGCGTATCAATGAGAATATCGACAAGAACAATAATACCCACTCGCTCCACGCAACCGGCCTCCATCTTGTGGATCAGGGAAGAGTTGAGGACGCCAAAGCATTCTTTGTGAAAGCGGCAGTGATTAACTTCGGCGCGTATTCGAAAGTAAAATCGGCTTTGGCGAAGAAGCAGCCTGAGTTATTGAGCGAGATCAAGAAGGAGCTGTCAGATCATTATAAGGGTTCCGATGACGCGCGCGTAGAGAAGGAACTTTTCTCCTGAAAGGATCAAGTCGCCGCCGAGACGGTCCGCAACATTCTCGGACCCAGGCAAGGTAAGAAGAATCGACCGGGATTGTTTCGCCGTTTGGTGAGGAGGCTGAAAGTGCCTAAATCCAGTAAGTAATACGGCTGCGGTAGCGTACAAACGCAACCGCAGCTAACACGCAAAACGTAATACAGATACTAACGGAAACGATCCAGTTGATTGGCTCTACCGTGTCGCCAATCAATGGTGCACGGAGAATCTCCAATACGTGATAAAATGGATTGAACATAACGAATAGTGCGCGACGGGATCCTTCACGATCTTCCAACATCCAGATTATCGGGGTGAAGAGGAACATGATCCGCATCAGTGTAGAAATCGGCATTTCCAGGTCTCGGAACCTGATCGAAACGAAGCTGAAAAAAGTTGTCGCTGCGGCACTTGTTACCAGATAGAGAATCATCGCGGGAATGATCATATAAAAATTAGTCCACGACTCATTGGTTGAGACGATCCGGGCGACGAGAAAGAAAAAGAAAACAAGCGAAAACGAAACAGACAGTTCAAAAACGTGTTTGGCGACATAGTAGCTGAACGGGAGCTGGGAGTTCAGAATTCCTGCCTTGTTTTTCGTAAGTAGACCGAAACCGCCAGTCACGCTGCCCTGTATAAATTGCCAGCACATATATCCGCCAAAAAGATATACTGTAAATTCCAGGTACTCATGCCCTCTAATCCAGGAAAAAACGTATCCCAAGAGGTACGTATAGATCACGGCACTCATTGGTACCCAGGCTAAACCAAAAAACAGGCGCCTGTGTTGTCCTGCGATTCCTTTCGCAGAGAGGGGTATCCATACCGGTAGGAGAGCGATGCACTGTGCGACGTCGTCAAACGCCTTGCGAAAACGAGAATGCGATGTGTCATAAACTATGCGATCAGAGTCAGAAGCTTCAGTCGTCATATTGGTCTTCCTGATAAGCCTTCAGGCTAGTCGTGTATTTTGGATGTCTGTTTGTTGAAAACCAAAGAGGCTTCAAAACAACGACTCAAATTCGGTTGTCTCGAACACGTCGAGATGGGTGCCAGGAGTTGCGTTTTTGATCGTCACGCCGTTATAGGCGCACCACTGACGGGCACAGGCATAGGATGTCTCTGCATTGACCGGCCGAGGTTTTACAAACTCTTTCTTCCCGGATGTGTAGCTTGCGTTGAAGTGCGTCGCTACGCCGGCATCAGCAGCATTCCAGGTTGCGTCTCGGCTGGATTTGACCACGCGGGCACCCAGGCCATAGGTGTGGTCAATTCCGATCAGGTAAATCTCCCGAATGCCCATCAGAGCGGCCAGTTGGATCAACGAGTAGGTGATGGTGAAGCCGTGGTATAGCTGCCTTGGATGATTGCTGAAGATCGGAAAATTCAGATTGTCGGGATAAACCGTGCCATTCCCGTATTGAAGCGGGAAGAAGCAGGTGTTCGGCATTTGCGAATAAAAGACGTAGTCAAACGGAACGAATTTGACGATGTTGTCATTCAGACCGTCTGCATACTCATCATAGTATTTTTCGATCTGCAGCCGGTCCTCGATACCCCAATAAGTGAATTCATAACCCCATTCCTCAAACCCGAGAAAACAGCGGTTTGAGCCGAAGGTAATTTCGTCTTTCAAGGCCGTCATGTCGATGGCGTTCAAAGATGGCCCATTGCCGGCCACGAAGGCCCGCTGGCCCTTATGACAATCTATGAACTCTTCGAGCATGGGATAGTTCTGAACGGCTTCCTGCCAGTTCGGGCCCATGGCTATGATCTTCTTGCAACCATTTAGCCGCAGGAAACGATAAAGGTCATAGCTGTTGGCCGGATTTGGCTGTAGGAAGTTTGGATTGAACCTCAATGGTGTCAGCGGAGAATTGATCAGGAAATAGACGTCCGAAATCCTGTTTTCCGAAACCAGCTTTTTCACCAACAGCCCATCATGGCGGCGCGGGCCGGTGGGTTCGTCCATAGCCAGAAACTGGGCAATTCGCGGATCGTCCTTCAGGAGTTCCGCTATTTGACGCCTTTCGTCCGGTCGAAGCGCGAGCAGAATACTGTTTGCTGGCGCTGACGCGAACTGGTCCAGGAGGTAAAGGTCTTCCAGCCGAGTGGCGATGAGGATGAAGCGGCCGTCTGACATTCTAAGCCTCTGCCTCCTGCAAGGTTTCGACGGTCCGGAATTCAACCTTACAACCATGGTCAGCTGCAAAGTCCAGATAATCCTGGCGTTCGGCCATGGTGGCCCAGCCCGTTTGCCTTTCGGCGCTGGTTTCGCCCGTTGCCGGATCCACGAAGGTTGCGGCTCCATGTACGGTGATTGATTTGGCACCAGCCCACACCGCCAGACCGATAGCGAGGCGCAGGCTTTCGCGGTCATTCAGTTTACTGACGCGATAGGTCTGATGGTTGCGAAGTGCAGGTGGGTCGAACCAGGGCAGATCCTCGGTGTCGACGCGCAATATCTGACTTGAGGTTGCACCAGTCGGGGTAGGATCGAGATCGGTCGTCACGACCAGTCCGTCCGGGTTGGCCGCGGAGATGAGACCTGGAAGTTTGTGAGCAACAACCGGATTGCCGCAGGCTGTTACATGAAATTCCTCAAGCATGTCACGTGCGTCTTCGCGCAGAGCGAAGACATCGGTTGCGATTCGGAGGCCGGACTTACCGGTTTCAAAGTTCGGAAGCGATGCGAGGTCTGTCAGACCGCACATGATTTGGACGTCTTCACCAGATGCCGTGCTGCGTAGTTTTTCCGCCTCGCGCCGGTCCCGTATGTCAGGCACTGTGTTCGCAGATACGATGGTGTCATATCCCAATCGGCTGCAACGCCCTGCAAAATCGGAGGATTCTTCATCATCGTGACAGGCCAGGACCACTGATCCGCCGTCGACCTGTGCTGGCCCAGTGATCGAGATGCCATTGATGGATAGCCCCTGAAAGTCTGTTCGGAAGCTGACAATTTTTCGAATCGTACAGGCGCGTTCTGTCAACAATGCCAGCGCAGCCTTAGCCATATGTACGTTCTGTCCCATGACGAGGTCTACTGTTTCATTCGCGGGCAGGAGCGAATTGTTCAGCAAAAGTGACCGGAAAAGAACAGATACGTTTTCATCCGTTTCCTCAGACAGCAACCTTTGAGCCGGGAAGGGCGGGCGTTTGAGGACTGATTTGAGGCTGGAGGTCGCAGTGCCGATATGCAGGCGGGCATGCCGGAATGCTATACCCTCTTCGATAGAGTGTTCGAGGGCATTTGCATCCGTCAGGAGCCTGGCTGCGCATTCAGCGAGCGAATCGCTCTCACTGTTGGTTTCAACGATCGTCAGATGATCCGTGTTAAAGGCTTGCGCGACATCGGGCATGGCGACGATGGCTCGCTCTGCGGCAATACCCTGAATGACGTAAGCTTCTATTCGGAGCCATGATTGAGCACTTTGATCGTTAGCTTCAGACGGCTGGAAGGGAAGGGCGAGAACACTGGCCTCAGCAAATACCTCTGCCGTGTCAAAAAGGGACCCCAAAGCTTCGACCACACCGGACAGATGAGAATACTGCTCATCGCGGAGAATTTGATCGATAACGGCATCACCGAGTTCACCCAGAACATCGAAACGTACTGTCGGCAGGATTTTGGTAACGCCAGAGATGAACGCGAGTGTCGATTCCAGCGCACCATCAAAACTACAATCCGGGATCAGCACTCGGTTGGACTCTGTCGGGCCGAGACCAACATGTGTTGGATAGGCTTCTGGCAGAAGAGGTAACTGAATATGCTCCGCTTCAGGCGCAAACTGTTGTAAAATGGCGGATATGGTTTCGTTAGGCGTAACAACGATTTCCGACGATGACAGCCAGCTTCCAAGCTCATCCTGTTCGTCCGGAGACCAGATCGCTGTCACTTTTGAGACGCCTTGACCGCAGCCATTCAAAGCTGGAGCCATTTTCCCGCCAAACGCGATGGCCGATACCAGAACATTGCGATCCTGAAGTGATGCCAGGGTGTCGAGGGTTGCACCCGCAACCCTGTTTTTTTCATCAAACACTTCCTGTGAGACGGCTGGTTTTACCACATCTGCGATTAGGACTTCGTCCACGACTGACGCAAAATCTTTCTCGTAAGGGAGCAAATCGGCGGGATTTCCCTGCAGAATAAGATGGGTAACCATACCGACTGATCGGAGGCCCAGTAACAGATTGTCGAGGTAGACCCGATTTGGAGTGGTCGCGCGGACGTCCTCGAAGTCGGCCATGACTACAACGCTCTTGCCCCGGATATCGCGTTTGACGCGATTCAAGCGAGACACCTGCTTTCTGTTTGTCTTATCGGCGCTGGTCAGAATGCCTTCAATGACCTTAACTTCCTTGTCTTTGACGTCGACAATGATCTTGTAAGGCGCATTGGTCAGGTCCCGATCAACGAAACGAAGCAGGATCTGGAACCCGGGATTCTCCTCTCCATACTGAGGGAACTTCTTGGCGACGTCTGGGCGTCGCAGACCGGTTTCCATGTCGGCCTCGATGTCATCTCCGACGCGAACCCGGATACTGGTCGGCCTTTGCGGGCCGAGATACCAGCCGCGAATGCTAATCACACCGAACTGGTCGACCGTCGCGCCGGAAATACCGTGTTTGTGGTCGAGCTGGCTGAGCAGGCGACCCGCCATATTTGCGACCCGTTTTCCAGCTGGTTTCCAGTTTGAAGGATCCCTTAATGAAGCGATCCGGCGGACCTGACGCGCCAGGCCAGGCGACATTGGAGAACGTCTGTTATCGATCCGGCCTTCAGTATCAAGTTTAGAAACTGTGCCGCCTTCGAACTGACCTGTGGTTCTGTTTTTCGGGTCCTGATAGGGCGCAAAAACCTTTTCCAGTCGTTCCGCAGCCGGGATGAGGTTCGCCAGAGCATGCATTTGCGAGTGGTAGTCTCGCTTGCCGAGCATCGGGTCGTCGAGCGCTTTCGAAATCATCTCACGGAAAGCATCTTCGTCACCATGCGGCGCGTACATGGCAAGTCCGCCGCAGGTTTCTCGAACGACGGGCAAATCATAGGAAACGACGTCGGTGTTGCAGTACAACGCCTCAATTGGCGGATAGCCATACCCCTCGAAGAGAGAGGGGAACAGCATCAGCTTGGCGCGCTTCAGTTCTTCGAATTTTTCGCGGTCGGAAGGCCGCATGATAATTTCGAGATTGATGCCTTTCGAGGCGGCCATGGCGCGCAAATCGGTTTCAAAGGCCGGCTCGACGGACGAGCCAGTCATAACAGCGAGCGTCCAGCCAGCAATGTTGTCCGGCAATGCGTTCAGGACCGTCTGGAATCCTTTATGCGGATCTGCCAGTCGTGAAATGATTGTGACGCGCTTTTCCTTCTCGTGCCATGGCACGCTGTCGGCCGCTGTCGAATTGATCGGTGGGCTCCAGACGTCGAAATCCAGACGGTTGTCGTCAAATTCGTTGTAGAAATCCCGAGCCCATTTCTGGCTTTCGTGAGCAGACGACAACACCAGTCCACCTGCGGCTACAATTCGCTTCCAGTGATCCCAGTCAGTCAGTTCCCGTTTGATCGGCGCGAGGGAGTTAAACCAGTTTCCGGCTTCAAAATTTATGAGTGTAAGTTGTGCGCCGGTGGTAAGTGCCAACATGCGGGCTGACCGGTAAAAAACCGGATTGTCTGACCGGCCTGGCGTTACAACCACAGCGTCAAGGGGACCTGAAGGAAGATTGGTTAGAAATTCCTTGGAAATATGCACCTTGATGTCTTCATGACCGGGAGCACCTTTGAACTCGTCAAAGAATACGGGAAGGTTGTTGGTCACATAGTGAGCAATATGACCGCGTGCGGCCAGTGCTTCTGCCATATGCCAACTGTGGTACCGACCACCCGAAAACACATTGTGACGATTTTCGGCGAAGATACACACGCGAAGGGGATCGCTGGACAAGGCTCACTCCCGACTTGACTCGAACACGGTAGAGACCAGCAGTCATCCCCTCTTTGTACTGCTTTTTCAAGCGTCCTTTGCCGAGAATACGGTAAAAAGATCATTCGCCTGATTTTTGAACGTGAAGTGAGTTGCCATTTTTATTGCCCTCAATCGGGAACTGAAAGGTCGATTCTGCCTGGCGAGGAAGATCGGATTTTTCTGTCACAAATTCTTCAACTAGCGATAACAGGCGTTTTTAAATCTATTGCTGCATAAATGTTCGCCAGTTTTCTAAACCCGGTTATTTGCCTTGATCTTGTCTGGACAGATTGGTCGTATGAGCTGTAAACGGAAGCTCGTTTTTTGCGAGTGGGGATAGTTATGAGCGAAACTGAATATATTTACAGAGAAGGGGAACTTTTCGAAGGACGTCTCGTCGTCGCTTTTTCAGCGTTGAATGTTCAGGCTGGGAAGTTCGAGTTCAAGACTCAATTTGAACCGATGAAGGGTGCTCGTCTTTACCTGAATTGCCCGGACAACGGCTTCTATTTTAATGGTGTTCCAGGTTTTGCAGATAGTCTCGAGGGCATAGCTGAAGCACTCAAGACATACGTGAAGGATCACGATGTTAAACATATCGATTTGATCGGTTCCGGAATGGGAGCCTTCGGCGCAATCGCGGTCGGTGCAATGATGGGTGCAAATCGTGTGTTTGCTTTTTCTCCTCTTATCAATGCGAGTCACGATCTTTCCCCGGTCAGGAAATTTGTCGACGATATTCCCGCTGACTTTTCGGATCTGACAGACAAGATCGGCGCGGCTACAGAAACTGATTTCCATTTGTTCTGTTCAGAGGCCGAAATTTTCGACCTTTATCAGGCGCTGCCACTCGTTGACTTCGATCATGTTCATTATCGCTCCATCTCGGGGTCTGAACCTGGGTTGATGAAGACCATTCGCGGCACGGACGCTTTCCTGCGTATGCTCAGGTCCATTGCTCAGGGCGATTTGAAGACTCAGTTCTTTCTGCCGAACCAAGGCAATATTTTGCGCAGTCCCGAACTTGTTGAAGCAATATACGAAGCCAAACAGGATTCCAGAAAGCCTGACTGGGATGCTGCGACGGCTAAGCTGAACAAGGTTCTTGAGGAAGATCCAACGGCTGAAACCGCGCTCTTCCTGATGGGCATTTATCACATGACGAATCGGGATTACCGCGCAGCCGCTGAGGTTTATGCGAACTGCGCTGAGCTTAACCCCAATATGCGTCAGTATAAGGAGCGTCTTGAGGACGCTCTGACCAAGGGCAAGATCGACGATGATCTCCTGTGGGCTATGACCCCAACGGGTGCCCGTCCGGATGCAGAAGCAGCGGTTGACCTCACCGATAATTCGATGAGTGTCGAGAAGCGCGCTGACCTTGCTTTCAAGGGCAAACAATTCGAAGAAGCGCACACCTTGTTCCAGTCTTTTGTGACCGAAAACTCAAAAGATGCATCGCTTCTTCAGAGAGCAGCCATCTCGGCGATGAAATGCAAAGATTATCCGACGGCTTTACGGTTGCAGAAAGTTGTGCAGACGGAGCGGGAAGGTGAACCAGCAGCAGAGCACCATCTTGGTGTGATATTGCTGAAATCGGGCAATCCAAAGAAAGCTATCCCGCATCTAAAGTCCGCATACGATTCTTCACCAGACAATGGTGGTTTCGCACATCAATACGCGATTGCGCTCATGTTGTCAGGGGAAGCCGGTTCTGCGATTGATGTATTGATGGACTACATCGAGGAGGGCAGCCCCGATGTAGGTATACTCGCTTCACTGGCTGAATTTGCAGACCGGGCAAAAATGCCTGAGACACGATTGGTCGCAGCAGAAAAGCTCATGTCTGTGGATGGAGGCGAGGCGCGTGGAAACTATGAGCGTGCCATGGCCTTGCTTTCGCTTAATGGAGACGAGCAAGAGATCGAGCAGTCATTCCGCATCGCTGCAACGCTCGATGAAAATGACAAGCGGATCACGACGGCTTTTGCAGATTTCCTCGAATCCACCGGGCGATCCGTAGAGGCTCGCGCCATGCGGATGGTAAGTAAGGCCCTTTAATCACCGTCAATACAGATCACGCCGGCGATTATCTCACCGGCGTGGCTTTTTAGAAAGTTTCAGGACCAGTCAAACGAGACGGTTCTGTTGCCAATCGTTGCCGAAACTTCGCAGGCCGTCTCAGGTAGCGGGGCAGCAGGGCAAAGGCCGCCGGTCGCAAATAACTGGCTCTTCTTCAGCGTAATTCCGTAGACAGCGAACTGCTCCAGAGCCTCTGAAAAAGCAGATAGTACCCCGCCAATAATGTTTCCCGCGGAGGCGTTTGAAACGACTTTGTCTCCAAATTGGAGTTTGACATCGCCGGCTTCGAGTTCGCTCAGACAGTTTGGAGCCATCGGATCCGCAACCACCAGTGCACCAGCGGCGCAACGATCCGCCACCAGCCATTGGACGCCGGCTTCTGCGGGATTTCCCAAACAATTGTCAGGCAGTTCCAACCCGATGGAGACCCAATCTATCAGCTCCAGGACGGCCTCGGTCGAAAGTGGATTGCTGATTGGTTCGATATCCCGATTCAACGCAATGACGATCTCGGGCTCCACGACCGGAATGATCATTTCGCTTTTGAATACAGAACTGCCGCTTGTGTGAACTTCCGTCGCTTTCAGGGGGCCGAAATAGGGGACAGCCACCCCGAATGTCTGTCGGGTGGATTGCGTGGTCCCGCCCAGTTTCCAAGCGACTGGTGCGGCACCCTCCAGGCAGAGCCGCGCAATATCGACGGCTTCGGCCAGACCAGTCAGTTTGGGAAGTGAAGAACGGTTCAGCGCAGACCGCTTGAGACGGCGTTCGGAGAGCAAAGCATTGGCGATCGTTTCAATATCAGAACGCGTCATGTCCGTGCCCCGGCCTTAGACTTCAAAAGGTTCAGGTGGTAGTTTTCCATTGTCCGCCACGACGATCTTCGGAGCGTCAAGCGGGCCTGCTGAAATGTAAACTCGCCCGCCAGCAGCTCGGGTGAGGGCGCAGCCAGCTGCAACATCCCAGATCATGATGCCATTTTCATGATATCGATCGCCTTTGCCACAGGCAATTTGCGTGATGGAGGTCGCTGCTGATCCGATCATGCGGACTTTTTTCCACTTGGACAGGCCTTTTGCAAAATCACTCAGCGCTTCGTCAGAGAAGTCGCGATTGAGCGGCAGGCCAGTGAACAGGATACCCTTGCGAGTATCATCGACATCGGTGACGCTCATTGGAGTATCATTCTTCCACGCACCTTCTCCGACGATCCCGGAATAAAGTTCGCCATGATTGAAGTCGAAAATAACTCCCAGCACCGGTTCACCATTGCTGACAAGAGCGATGGAGACGCAGCATAGCGGGATTTCGCGGTTGTAATTCGCAGAACCATCCAGCGGGTCGACGACCCAGACGGTTGCCTCCTCTTCGGCAGTCCAGCCGGTTTCTTCGGAGAGGACCGGCAAATCTGATTCGTCGTCGAGAATCTTCAGAATGACAGCTTCGGCTGCCTTGTCAGCAACCAGTTTGATGTCCCGACCGGCATCCGCCAGTACGCCCGAGACATCGCTGCCGCGGGCCGACAGAATATCTCCTGCGGCCCGGGCTGCCTTTTTCGCTGTTTCAAGGCAGGCACTGAGGTCGGTCATTGATCACACACCTGCGGCTTTGAGGTCGTCCAGAAGGTTCTGAGCGGCATCCATTTCCATTTTGATCCGACCTTCGAGAGAGTAGGATCCGATGTGAGGCGTCAGGAGTGCCTGATCATACTGCAGTAGCTTTCCATCATACGGTTCTTCCGGGTGGGCATCTGCCCAGACGCCGGCGACCTTGCCACTGTCCAGCCCTTCAAAGAGGCTGTCGTAATCGATCAGACCACCACGTGCGGGGTTCAGAAGGTAGATCCCTTCCTTCATTGAAGCAAATTCGTCCTTGCCGAGGAGCGTATCCTCGCCGCTGGCGTGAAGAGATACGGCATCCGATTGCGCAAGCGCTTCATGCAATGGTTTCAGCTCAAAGCCTTCCGGCGCCTCAGTCAGGAAAGGATCGACGGCAATGACATTAACACCGAGCGCCTTGAGCAACTCGCCGGTTTTGCGACCGATGCGGCCGAAGCCGACAACCGAAACCGTGAGGTCTTTCATCTGCCGACCCATACGCTTGTCCCACTTGCCATTCCGCATGGCCCGGTCCATGGCAGATGTCTGACGGAGCAGATTGAAAAGGCTGCCGACGGTCAATTCGGCCACAGCAAGCGTGGGACCATCTGGTGTATTGGAAACAGCGACGCCCAGTTCCTTAGCCGCGTCCTGATCGACGTTGGACATGCCCGATCCGACTCGCGACAGCGCTTTCAGATCGCATTTGGAAAGAACATCGCGATCAAGCGGTTCGAGACCAGCAATTAGTCCGGTAATGCCAGGCAGCAGGTCAAGCAGCTCCTCTTTGGTCAGGCGGCGCTTGAATGGATTGTCGATCACTTCATAGCCGGCCGATTGCATCAGCTCGACAGGCGCCGGGCTGGCGTCGCCAAAGCTGGATGGCCCGATAAGAATCTTTGGTGCGGTCGTCATGATAGTGTGTCCCCCGACTCATGGTCAGCTGATAAGAATGTTGCAGCAGCTCACTATGCTGCTGATACGGCTCGTGTAGTCACGCCCGCTCACGCGGTCAACAAAGGTCTGCCGCAATTAAAAGGAACACGTCGAGATTGCCTCGGTGGGCGGCGACGAGTTGAAAATCGAGCGGAAAAAAGCACCATAATTTCACAGAGTTGCTGTTGAAGGTTGGTTATCGGAACGATGCCCTATATATCGGTGGAGAGCAGGGGCGGTTTGATGAGTTTGGAACGTGATAGTCTGGTCTAAGAAATTTCCACGCTGGAAATACCCCCTCGGTTATCTGAGATTGTCGGATGCAAAACAGCGGTTTCGTGACCGCGCGACCCCTGCTTGGAAACTGAGCGGTTTTCCGTTCGTCAAACGTATGCCTGGCTATTCTGAACAGCTTGCCGCATTAAAGGACAAGTATGCGGGTCAACCGGTTTTCGTAATCGGGAACGGCCCCAGTCTGAAACAAACAGATGTCAGCCGTCTGAAGGATCAGCTGACCATTGGTGTGAATGGTATTTATAAATCCTTCGACGATTGGGGCTTTCACACAGATTTCCTTCTTTTTGAGGACGTTGAGCAAACTGAGAAACACGGCCCGCTTATTCCGAAAATCAAGGGGCCAACCAAGATCGCGGCGCTACATAATGCACACGGCATTCCGCGCCCCTGGAAGGATGATCTGCTTTTCATGAATGCGCGGCTCGGTGATGAGCGCTATTGGAACGACATTGGTATCCAGTTTTCCGAAGATTTTGGTGAGATCGTGTATCTTGGGTCTTCGATTATCTACATTGCGCTTCAGCTTGCCTTTTATCTTGGCTGCAATCCGGTCTACCTGGTCGGAGTAGACTTCGATTACGGCCAGCTTGGGCGTGACCAGCAGCCAGGCAAAGTGGAAGTGACAGAGGAAAACCTCACGACAATTCAGGCGATCCATCATCGGCCAGACTATCACGGTCTGGGCGATTATATCGGAGTTCCGAATTTCGAATTGCAGCAAAAAGCGTACACGATCGCGAAGAGCCGATTCGAACACCATGGCCGGAAAATCTACAATGCCACGCATGGTGGGCAATTGGGTGTGTTTGATCGGATCGATTTTGACAGTATTTTCGATGATCCACGCCTGCTGAAGGCTGTATCGTCCTGAACTGACTTGCGTTGATAGTCAGACCGACTATTTGCAGTCACCTGTTGTTCGGTGCTTTCGGCATCATGTCGGAACACCAGACATTTATCATAGACGTGGCTGGGAGAATGCGTTAGAGACGCGCTCTTCACCCACAAAAGAGAAGCTGATCTGATGTCGGAGAAAAAACCGCGTACCGGACCTATGACCTTTCTGCGCCAGGTGCGTGCAGAGGGAAACAAGGTTACCTGGACAACTCGTCAGGAAACGATTGCTGCGACAATCATGGTTCTGATCATGGTCGTGATCGCGGCTGCATTTCTATTCGCGGTCGACAGTATTTGGGGTATTGTGATCCCAATGATCACCGGCGCACGATAAAGCTCAGGAGACAGGCTGGCATGAGCCAGAATAAGCTATTGAAACCGCGTTGGTATATCGTCCACGCCTATTCGAACTTCGAGAAGAAGGTCGCCACTTCCATTAGGGAGCAGGCTGAGCTCAACGATCTGGCCGATTATATCGAGCAGATCGAGGTTCCGACCGAAGAAGTGGTTGAAGTTGTTCGTGGTCGGAAGCGTACGCGTGAACAGCGCTATTTCCCGGGCTATGTCCTGATGAAAGCTGTTCTGACCGACGACATCTATCACCTCGTCAAAAACACGCCGAAAGTGACCGGCTTTCTTGGCGCGGAAGGTGGCAAGAAGCCGCTTCCGGTTTCCGAACGGGAAGTTCAGAGGATTCTTGGTGAAGCCGAAGAGGCGACCGAGCGTCCACGTCCAACCATCTCCTTCGAAGTGGGTGAGCAGGTTCGCGTCAATGACGGCCCGTTCCAGTCCTTCGAGGGCAGCGTGGAAGAGGTCGACGAAGACAATGGCCGCCTGAAGGTTATGGTTTCCATCTTTGGTCGCGCCACACCGGTCGATCTGGAATACGGACAGGTCGACAAGGTAAACTAGCGGCAAGGGCCTTCCGACTGACTATTGGTATTTCGGAAGGTCTTTCGTCAACGCCAGAGATTTTTGTTTATCCAGCGCTACGGACCGAAGGCCTCCGGAACTCTGGAATTTGCTCGTCTTTTTCTGGAAGTATCCATTGTCTCGGTCTTTCAGCCAGGTTTCCAGATTGTCGATTGCATATTTTTTCAGGTAGTGTGGTGCGAGCCACTGGTCTGAAATAAAGGCCAGCGCTGCCGGAGCGACGCCGAACGATGGGTCTAATCCAGCTGCAGATGCGGCAACACCAAGTGTGGCGACATAAATGCTGGCCATCCGTTGTCGGAATGGAAGCCGAAAGCCCGTTCCAAAAACCTCGGCAATCTTACGAACATAGGCGTCTTTCTGTTCTCTGTACGCCTCCCGATTGGCTTCGGACGGATCTAGAATATAGGTTTGCTGCGCCGTCAGATAGTTCATTTTCGCGACGTGTCCGGACATACCAGACATCATGAAGGACTGCAGTTTTTGCGGGTCACGGAACGCCTTGTCATTTGGAAGCGGGATACTTTCAATCTCTGGGAGCGAGGTCGTCAGCAGCTCAGGCTCTTCCAGAAATTCGTTGAACGCTTCAGACTGATTGGTTTCAACGCCAACCACAAAGTCATTGTCTGACGTGAGCGCTGAAGCGAAGTTCATGTGATAACCTTCGTTCGCCACTCCCATGAGCTCGTTTAGAGCCTCTCTCGGACTGGATAACCCACTTGCTTCGGCTATGGTGGCCTTGGACGCGTTTTCCCAAATCGTTCTGGCGGCGGCAAATTCCACGTGGTCGATCGATTGGTTGAACCGATCATATACATTGCGGAAGAGATCCTCGTCCGTATGTGTAAGTCCGATGTTGTGAAAATTTCCGACATCCACTTCGTTCTTCAGCCGGGACATGGCCGCGTGAAAGCCTGCGCCCATGTTTAGCGATGGAAAGCGCAAATGTGCGTCAAGTTGGTGCTGCCTTTTGCTAATGGCGGTCAGAACGGTTTCCAGTTGTGGCCAGTCATTGCTGTCGACCACCTGCCTGATCGTTTCCACACCAGATTCAGCGCGCTTTCTCAAAGATCCGACTATATCACCATCTGCCGATATCAGGCGAACTTGTCCCTCCCAGATCATGTTGAAGAGAGGTGACTTGTTTTCCTGTTTCAGTGCGTCCAGGGCGAGGCTTTGCTGTATAAGGTAGCCATCATTTAGGATGACGCGGTCTCCCAGAAGGACATGCCTTGCGAGCGTTTGACTTAGATAATTGTTGTTTATCGGTGTTTTCCAGGGATATCGCTCAACAACATCGTCAAACGTACCAAGATAGGTCTGTGAAAGTTCCGGGCTGGTCGCCGAAGCATCTGAATTTTTGGTCACGATCAATCCCCCGAATGAAAGGCCCTCAAACTATAGTTTCGGTTGTTGTTCAAAGTCGACCGAAATAGTGGCCAATAAATGCGGTTGAATACGGCCTGTATATAGTGTAACGACGCGCCTTTCGTGTGGAAGGTTTGTCGGCAAGACCATCGGCGACTGCACCACGCGAGCCCAAACCCCGGATTTTTTTCCGGGATAACGTAAAGAGGGTCTTATGGCTAAGAAACTGTTGGGGCAGCTTAAGCTCCAAATCCCTGCGGGTGCTGCGAACCCGTCACCACCCGTTGGTCCGGCACTCGGTCAGCGCGGTATCAACATTATGGAATTCTGTAAGGCGTTTAACGCGAAAACAGCCAACGCAGAAAAAGGCCTGCCACTGCCTGTCGTGATCGACTATTATCAGGACAAGTCTTTCACATTCGTCGTGAAAACGCCGCCGGCATCCATTCTGCTCATGAAAGCTGCGAAGCTGAAAAAAGGCTCTCAGAAGCCTGGTTATGAGTCGGCTGGTACTGTGACTATGGCGCAGTGCAAGGAAATTGCTGAACAGAAAATGGAAGACCTGAACGCGAATGATCTCGACGCTGCGGCGCGGATCATTGCGGGTTCTGCGCGCTCCATGGGCCTCAAGGTGGAGGGCTGATAAATGGTTGGAAAACGTATGGCTGCAGCTCTTCAGGCTGTTGATCGCAACAAGACCTATTCGGTTCGCGAAGCTGTTGAGCTTGTTAAGGCAAACGCAAAATCGAAATTCGATGAAACCATCGATATCGCGGTGAACCTCGGTGTTGACCCGAAATATGCTGACCAGATGGTCCGCGGTGTCTGTAACCTGCCGGCTGGCACGGGCCGTTCGGTTCGGGTTGCGGTTTTTGCGCGCGACGCGAAAGCTGATGAAGCGCGCGAAGCGGGTGCTGACATTGTTGGTGCTGAAGACCTCATGGAGCAGGTTCAGGGCGGCATGATGGATTTCGATCGTGTCATCGCAACACCAGACATGATGGCCGTTGTTGGTCGCCTTGGTAAGGTACTTGGCCCACGGGGTCTGATGCCAAACCCGAAGGTCGGAACGGTCACGCCGAATGTTGCTCAGGCTGTCAAGGACGCCAAAGGCGGCGCAGTCGAGTTCCGTGTTGAGAAAGCCGGTATCGTTCATGCGGGTGTTGGCAAGGCAAGCTTCACCGAAGACGATCTGGAAACCAATATCAACGCTTTCGTCAATGCTTTGGTCAAGGCCAAGCCGACGGGGGCGAAGGGCACATTTGTGAAGAGAATTTCGCTGTCTTCCACAATGGGTCCAGGCGTTCAGATCGACACGTCGTCTGCGCTGGCTTCAGCTCAGTAAGCTGTATTTGAAATGATCTGCATGCCGGCGCTCCACACAGGAGTGCCGGCATGTTTTGTTTGAGGTTGCTGAAATCTCAGGTCGTCGGCCCTAAATCATAGTTTTGTTTTGGGGTTGCCTTGCCGTCAAGGACACGCTATGGGACCCGGCTCAGGGCAGTGAATCTGACGATTCTCTGCCCTGTACCTGTCCGAGACCATAGGTTGGGGAAACCCGTAATTCCGATGATAGACGGGGTGAGGTGAGAGAGAACGTATACGTTACGTTTTTCTTTTGATCCAGATCCCTGGGCAGGCGCCCGATGGAGACTTGTCTTCGGACGGCAGACACCAGGGTGCGCGGATCATCTGTGCGCCTTATTTTTGGAGAACCGTAATGGATAAAACCGGAAAGAAGGCGGCGCTCAAGGAACTCGAAGGTGTCTTCGAGGAATCCGGAGCCGTCGTCATCACTCACTATTCTGGTCTAAGCGTTGCGGAAATGACCGGGCTTCGCACCAAACTCCGTGAAAAAGGTGCGACGCTCAAAGTTATCAAAAACCGGATCGCCAAAATTGCCCTGAACGGCAAAGGCGGAGATGCGGCGGCTGATATGTTCAAGGGGCCGGTGGCCATTGCGTACGCGGACGATCCGTCGTCTGCAGCAAAGGTGACATCTGAGTTCGCCAAGGGAAATGAAAAGCTCAAGCTCGTCGGTGCGCTGATGGGCGAAGAAGTGATGAATGAGGCTGGCATTGAAGTGCTTGCCAAAATGCCATCGCGCGAAGAGCTTATTGCAACCATTTCTGCACGGCTGCTCGGTCAGGCTACTCAGATTGTTTCTCGTATCAATGCACCAGGTCAGCAACTGGCTGGGGCGATCGAGGCAATCCGGGAGCAGGCTGCCTCTTAAGGTCTAAAACCAACGCACGATCAAGAACTCTCAACCTCTATAGAGTACAGAAAGAAACAAAATGGCTGATATTGCTAAACTTGGTGACGAACTCCTCGGCCTCACCATTCTCGAAGCTAAAGAACTCAACGACTACCTCGAAGAGCGTGGCATCAAGGCTGCTGCTGCTGTTGCTGTTGCTGGTCCTGCTGCTGGTGGCG
>CAYFGB010000004.1:0-148860 GCA_964342455.1 uncultured Hyphomonadaceae bacterium | reverse complement strand
TAGTTGCTAACGACAACTTTGCTGAAGGTGAACTCCTCGCAGCGTAACGCTGTGCGGAAACTAACCGCTTAAACTCCTGGATGGTTTAGCTCGTCCAGGCGGGGCCCGGAGGCGCCTGGCAACAGAAGCCTCCACTTTCTCTCATACGATTTTGAATGCCGCTCAAAAAAAAGCCCGTCCTCCGGAAGAGAACGGGCCTTCTTTGTTGCGCTGAGGGTGTGGCTTAGAACTTGTAGCCGGCACCGATCATGACACCGTTTGTGTCTGTGTTTTCAAACGCATAGTATGTGTAATCACCTTTGACATACAGGCTTTCAGTCAGATCATAGGAAAGGCCTGCGCCAGCTGCGACGCCGTCTTCAGCGTCACCAATGGCGATCACAGTATCCGTACCTGGTGTAGCAAGTTCCGCGTCAATATCGACATACGCATAGCCAACGCGGGCATAGGCGTCGAGACGCTCTGTAACGGGATATTCCGCCTTGCCATAGATGCCGACCAGATAGTTGAGCTGAACGTCACCCGACGCAGCAATCAGATCTTCGAAATCGCCGTCATTGTTATCGTCGAGATCGAATTCGTCTTCGTCTGTGTTGTAGTCGAATTCACCATCATCAATACCGGTGGCGAGCTCGCCCTCTATGGAAAAGACGTTGTTGAACTGGTAACCGGCACGAGCGCCGATGGCATTTGTATCAACGCCCTGTTCCGCGCCATCAGGCTTGATATCAAAGTACTGATAACCGCCCTCTACATATGCTCCGTTTTCGGCCTGAGCCATGGCTGTAGGTGCAGCGATTGCGGTTCCGGCCAATGCGGTTGCAGCGAGAAGTGTTTTAAACATGACGAACTCCTGTTTGTACGTGGTCATGTCCGCCCCGATGAGCGGAGTGTGAGGGAAACACGTACAAAAACAGGGTCGTTCCATGAAAAAATGGGAATATTTGGCCGTTGATTTGATGCCACTGTTCCCAGTTTTCATATTAAATCGAATTCATGGGTTAGTGTTCTGTTTTTATTCAATAAATGATTCTAATCTCGCGCTTTTGACGGGTCCGGTAATAATGCGTGTGCTGATCAAACTGACAGAGGTTTAATGTACCGGACGGCTGTTAAAGAATGGAAAGTTTTTCCCCTGTCTGTGTTCTCATGTCTGTAGCCCGTCAACGGATCAAGCGCGATGTGTAGAAACGAAGGAAAAATCTGCCGGCGATCCTGAAAGTACAGCAAACCAGTTTCAGTAAAACTATTGACCATTGGGCCAGCTTTGCGCTTCCTCTCCTTTGACGGAGGAGCTCACATGAAATTCAATCACGCAATGTTCGGTGTCAGCACGTTAGCCCTGGCGCTGACCGCAGGCTGCACCCAAACCACCCAGACGACAGCCATTCCAGACGAGCAGGTCACTGAAGACCCGGCCGTCGCAGAGGCCAGAGCATTTCTGGATGAGGCCGACGCCGAACTTGGCGCGCTATCCAAGGAAATTTCGCCGGTCTTCTGGGCTCAGGCGACCAACATCACCGATGAGACCAATGCCGCTGCGGCAGAAGCCGGCGCACGCGCGACAAAAATCTCAGTCGACTACGCCAATGCGACGCGTAAATTCAAGGATGTGGACCTGCCACCGGATCTGCGCCGCAAAATGCAGCGGCTACAATCCGGTCTCGTCCTGCCAGCGCCAACGTCAGACGGCGCCGCGGAGGAACTTTCCGAAATCACGACGGGCCTGGATGCGACGTATTCAACCGGCACCTTTATCTATAAAGGCGAAGAACTGAATCTCGATGAGCTTTCAACCATAATTGAGACAAGCCGCGACCCGGAAGAGCTGAAAACCGTCTGGGAAGGCTGGCGGGAAATTTCCAAGCCCATGAAGAGCGAGTACGCGCGTATGGTCGAGATCGCAAACGAAGGTGCGGTCGAACTCGGCTATGAGGATGTCACGGAGATGTGGCTCTCGAAATACGACATGCCAGCCGATGAAATGCGCAAGGAAGTCAAACGGCTCTGGACGCAGGTTTCACCGCTCTACGATGAGCTCCATTGTTATGTCCGGGGTGAGCTGAACGACGAATATGGTGACGAGGTCCAGCCTGCAAGCGGACCGATCCGCGCCGACCTTCTCGGCAATATGTGGTCTCAGGACTGGTCGAACATTTATCCGGTGGTGAAGCCGGATGATATTCCTGTCCCGTCTTACGACCTGACCGAACAACTGGTCGACAAAGGATACGACCCGATCAAAATGGTCGAAACGGGTGAGGCCTTCTTCTCATCGCTTGGGTTTGAACCGTTGCCAGACACCTTCTGGGAACGCTCGATGATCGTCCGTCCTGATGATGGCCGCGACGTCGTCTGTCACGCGTCAGCGTGGGACCTTGATGATGAGGAAGATATCCGCATCAAGATGTGCACCGAGGTGAATGCCGAAGATTTCTATACCGTGCACCACGAGCTGGGTCACAACTACTACCAGCGGGCCTATAAGGATGTGGACTATCTCTACAAGGATGGCGCGCATGACGGCTTTCACGAAGCGATTGGTGATTTCGTTTCGCTGTCCATCACCCCGATCTATTTGCAGAAAATCGGCCTGATCACAGAAGATCAGATCCCTGGCCCGGAAGCGGATACTGCGCTTCTTCTGAACACGGCCCTCGACAAAGTTGCTTTCCTGCCATTCGCGTTGACGGTCGATCAGTGGCGTTGGGGCGTTCTGTCAGGCGAAACCCCACCTGAACGCTATAACGAAGCCTGGTGGGATTTGCGAACCGCCAATCAGGGAATCATTCCGCCCGGCCCGCGACCGGAAGATGCCTTTGACCCGGGTGCCAAATACCATATTCCGGGCAACACGCCGTATCTGCGCTACTTCCTGAGCTATGTCATGCAGTTCCAGTTCCACAAGGCCGCCTGCGAAATGGCTGGCTGGGAAGGCCCGTTGCATCGCTGTTCGATCTACGGAAATGAGGAAGTCGGCGAAAAGTTCAACACAATGCTCGAGCTCGGCGCTACACAGCCATGGCCGGATGTGCTGGAAACCTTCACCGGTACGCGGGAAATGGATGGCTCAGCCATTGTTGAGTATTTCGACCCGCTGATTGATTGGCTGGAAGACGAGAACGAAGGCCGGTCCTGCGGCTGGAAATAAGCCTTTACGGCAAGAGAATACAAAGCCCGTCAGACTAGCTGGCGGGCTTTTTTGTGGCGGCCCGCTGGAGACTGAATTCGGAAATGTTGGAATTGAGGCCGAACGACCCGTTGAAAATGTAACACGTCAAACTTTGGAACGGCCCTGACAGCGATGCGTTTTAATGACCGCGAGTTTCCCTTGAACACGGAAAGGCAGGAATCATCCGACCAATACTGGCCATCCTCTTCTTTATTTGTCTTCTATCGCCTCACGCATTCGCTCAGGCCGTCGGCGGTGGGTCGCAACAAGACGATTCTGCCAGCAAACCCGGCGTGTTCTCTCAGATCATCGGTGCCATTGATGATGGAAGTCGCGCCCTGGTTCAGCACATCCAGCCCCGCGATGAGCGCGACCTTGTCGAGGACCCGCTCTTCAATTCGCAGGAAAGCCCGCGCGACGCTCTGATGACATTCATGAACGCTATGGCACTGGTGGAGCGTGGACACAGAGAGATCGGATTTGAGCGGGCGATGAAAACACTACCCGCGGGCTCTGATCGTTCGGATGCGCGCACGCTCCATGCCATTCTGTTGAGGTTGGGACCTGTCTCAGCGACCGATGCCCCTGGACCAGCGCGCGAGCGTAGCCTTCAGGACAGCCGATTTCAGTTCTTTCCGCGTGAAGAGGCCCATAAGTGGATATGGGATGAAACGACGCCGCCAATGAATTCTGTGGTCGCTCTGGATCGCTCTTCCGGAGAATGGCGGTTCTCCCGAACAACTCTCGAGCAAGCAGACGCTCTGGCGGAGGCCCTGCAGAGTCTGCCGCCTCGTTATGGTTCCGCTGCGCCGGGGGGCTATTACGTTCAGGTTTTTGATCCACTGGTTACGGACAACACGTTTCTGGACTGGTTAAGCTTTTGCGGGCTCGTCGTTATTGGCGTGTCCCTTGGATGGGCGTTCTCACGCGGAATGCGCTGGCTTTCTGCGAAGAGCCCAAAGGACTTTATTGCGGCGACGGTTCGCGGCGTTGGGCGCGCGGGCGCGGTGACGTTATTCACTCTGCTTTTCACCGTTGCGGTGGGCGTACTCGATCTTGGGTCCGTGCTTGCCCCATTGCAGTATGAGATACCGCGTTTCCTGATGGTGCTTGCCGTTACCTTCCTTCTGCTTTCGGTGATCGACATGGTGGCTTCGCTCTTTCACCTGCAGGCCAAGGACAGCGCTTATGATCGTATGCTTGTTACGCTGATCCAGCGCGTCCTGCGGGTCCTGCTTATCCTCCTGGTGATCGTTTTTATTTTGCAGGTCACTTTCTCGGTCAATATCGGCGCGGTGTTCCTCGGATTTGGCGTGGTAGCGCTTGTGTTTTCGCTCGCCGCTCAGGACACTGTGAAGAACATGTTCGGTGCGATTTCAGTCTTCATGAACCGGCCCTTTGTTGTTGGCGACTGGATCATCTTCAAAGGCGATATGGGCGAGCATGTGGGAGTCGTTGATGACATTGAGCTCCAGGCGACCAAGGTGACCGACATTAATGGAACCATGGTCACACTGCCGAACATGATGTTCATCGATACCGAAATCCAGAACCTTTCGGCACGAGGATTTATCCGGCGTAGTGTCGATGTCTCTATTCCCTACCGAACCCATGTTCACGAACTGGACAGGGCTATGGAAGCCCTGACCGACGTGATGAATGACGAAGAAGTCGTGGAGGATTCAGAGCGTAACGGCCGCGACGCCGAGCCGCACGTGACGTTTTTCCGCTTTGGTGAAAGCTGGCTGACGATCCGTACCTATCACTTCTATTTCTTCGGTAAGGTGGGTGAGCACCAGCGCGACACGGATCGCGGATGGTTCACCTATCTGAAGCATTGCTCTCTGGTGAACCGGAAAATCGTTGAAGTCTTTGGCGAGCGTGACATCGATTTTGCCTTCCCGACCCAGACGATTGAGCTCAAGAACCCGGAATTTCTGGCCTCGGACGATGGGACAGCAGAGCCGCGCAGCTGAGCCCGATCACCCAGGAGACGACGTCAGGTTCGGGGAGGCATCAGCCACCGCGGGTGTTTCTGTCGCTTGTGCCTTTTTGCGAGCCGAAGAACAAAAGATCCTCTGAGTTAGCCTGACACTTACTCGCTGGCGCTGGTCTCTTCCTTTGTCACCTCACGCGCAGGTGTAGCAAAAGAGCAGACGTCCAAAACTTCCGGAGGGTGACGGTAGAAAAAGGGTTCGTTGCGCACGCGTTTGGACGTCTTGAAAGCATCAAATTCCGCGCTTGTTGTTTCCATGACCTCCCATTGTGGCCGGACGTCTTCGGGCAGGTCGGAGGCGACGCGAATGGAGAGAAATTCATCGCCCTGTTCGGGCGGCTGGATGACGCCGCTTTCGATCTCGCGGACGCCGCGTTTGACTGCCTGAACATGCTGCATGCCGGATATGACACGGCCAAACACAGTCAGATTGCGATCCAGATAGCGTTGTGCATCCAGCACAATATAGAAATCCGTACCGCCAGAATCAGGGTCATTGTCGCGCGCCATGGCGATAGCACCGGGGCAGTGGAGCAGCCATTCCCGGCCCAATGCTTCGCTACGCCCCACCGGGAATCCGTCAATATGCCCAACGGTTTCGGTGAAAAGGTCCGCGTTGCCAAGAGGGGTGAACTCAGCCGCTGAGATCGGGCGATCATTCTCATTGGCAAGCAGGGGGTATCCTTCGTCAACATCGTCATCATCAAGACCACCCTGCGCAACGAAGCCATCAATGACGCGATAGAATGTGTGACCATCGTACGCCTTGTCTGCGGATAGTTTCTGCATCTGCGCAACATGGCCGGGCGCGAAATCATCATTGAGTTCAATGACGATATTGCCGCGCGCCAGTTCGATGATCATCAGGTTTTCCGGTTCCACCGCCCGCCAGGCTGGAGCGGTATCATCCGACACCTCATCCGCAAATCCGGGGCCTAAACTCAAAGTTGTCAGGACTCCTGCAACAGACAGGGTTTTCAGCGAACGTTTGAACATGAGGCGACCTCCGAAACAGCAAGTCCGGCAGCTTAGACGGTTCGGTGACATTGGCAAACGGTCCGAAAGCAGTCTTGGGTCACTTCGGCTTTTGAGCGGCTTTCGCCCGTTTGAAGCCATCACGTGCCTTCATGCGTTCCCAATAGTCGGCGATAGGGGATTGAAACGGCTGACCGATCTTCAGATTTTCCGCCAGCAAAAGCGCATAGGCGACTGAGATATCCGCTGCGGTGAAGCGGTTATCAGCCACATAATCAGCGGTTTCGAGAATACGGACGAGGCCTTTCAAACGGCTTAGATACCATTTGGCATAGTCTTCAGCGGCCTGAGGCAACCGGCGTTCTTCAGGCTCCATCATGGAGTAGCGCAGCACCAGCGTTTGCGGGAAGGTGAGAGTGGCCTCGCCAAAGTGGAGCGCATTCAGATAGGCGCCAAAGGCCGGATGGTCGGGCGAAACAGCCAGATGTGGCGCATACTTTGCCGCTATGTATTCGCAGATCGCAGCCGATTCCGTCATCCGTGCCTCGCCGTCAATGAGCAGCGGGATCGTGCCGAGCGAGTTCTCTTCCAGATATTCCGGGTGTCGCACACGCGGTGGAAACGGCAACAGCTTCAGATCATAGTCGAGCTCTGCTTCTTCAAGTGCCCAGAGCGCCCTGAAAGATCGCGCATTTGCGCAATGGTAAAGTGTGATCATGGCTTCAGCCTCCCTCAAACAGAGAGGCCATATTCGAGGCGGCAGAACAAGCCTGACGCAACGCTATTGCGGCGGACTATCCTGCCGGGATGCCCCATAACGGATAATGAAATAGAGCACGCTTGCCAGTATGGCACCCAGACCGATTTCTATGCCTTGTCGATTGAACAAAAACACGATTGTCATGGCGATCGAGATCATCAGAGGCAATAGCCACAAAAACAGCTGAAGACGGGTCGGTTTTTCGGGGTTGGCGCTCATGTCTGCGATCTATCAGCCTGCCTTGCCAAGTCAATCACGCTGGATACGTGCCTTACCGCGTCCGATGGCAAGGGCCTTCACCGCACCGCGAAACGTGCGGACTTCCTGTGCCGTCCATCCTGCCCGGGTAAAGGCATTCCGTAGATTGTTCACCATCACATCTTTTTTCTCGGGCGGGAAGAAAAAGCCAGCGCGATCAAGCTCGTCCTCGAAATGCTTCATCATCCCGATGAGCTCTTCCCGTGACGCTGGAAGGTCGATACCTGTGGTTTCATCGGGCGCTGAATGATTGGCCCAGGCATGGGCGAAAACACCAACGGCCTGCGCCAGGTTCAGCGAGGCGAAGGCATTGTTCACCGGATAGGTGAGAATAGCATCGCACATGACCACAGCTTCGTTCGGAAGGCCGGATTTTTCTGCACCGAACAGAACGCCCGTCTTGCCAGGATGAGCCTTGAGGGCTTCGACCGCCGGAACGGTGGAATGGACCGGCTTTTCCATGCCGCGCTGACGCGCCGTCGTGGCCAGTAGAAACTGGAGGTCGGCGACCGCTTCATCCAGCGTTTTGAACACCTTGGGGGTGACCACGCCCGCCTCAAAAGCCCCTGCCGACATGGTATTTGCCGCCGGATTGGGCCAACCATCGCGCGGGGCCACGATGCGCAAATCGTTGAGGGCGAAATTCCCCATGACGCGGGCAGCGGCACCGATATTTTCACCCATTTGAGGCGCAACGAGAATGATGGCAGGCGTGTTGATCGTCATCGGGGCCTCATCCGGCATTCTGACCGGCTTGTCCAGTTGGAAGCGGTCTGGATTTTCCGGTCCCCAGCAGGCTGATCCCCAGTGACGTCAGGATCAGTGCCAGCGCGTGTGGCCATCCGAAAGGCTCATTGAGAAGCACCACAGCCATCAGGGCCGTTGCGACTGGCCCGGCATTGCCAACTGCACTGGCAGGACCAGGGCCTAACCGGGCAATACCTTCAGACAACAGGAAACTGGGCAGCACCGTGCATACTATCGCCAAAACAATGCCGAGGCCCAGAATGTCTGACGTGAGCGCCGGCACACCCTTGGTGACCGCCTGTACACCCGTCTGGAGGAGGATCGTGATGGCTGCGGCCGACATGGCGACGCTGGTGAAAAGTGGAGAGCCAAGCGCGTTGATCACTGATTTTGCCATGGTGACATTGATGGCCATCAGGACCGCCGCACCGAAGACGAGCCCGCCGCCCAGCAGTACATGTCCGCCATCCAGCGCCACTTCCCGTCCGAACAAAAGGAACACACCGACATAGGAAAGGGCCAGCGCGCCAGCATGTCGCCATGTCAGCCGGTCGCCAAGAAACACGAAGGCGAGCAAGGCCACAATGGCCGGATAAGTGAACAGGATCAGCCGTTCCAGCTGCGCCGAAATAAAGCGCAGTCCCTGAAAGTCGAGCCAGGTGCCGATATGATAGGTCATGATGCCGAGGCCAGCCGCGATCAGAAGCTTGGCCGGGGCTGGGCGGACAGGACGGCCTCGAAGCTTCCAGATGCCAATCGCCAGGAAGATTGGGAGGGAAAACGCCATGCGCAGCGCCATCATCTGTTCGACGCTACCGCCAGCGGCAAGGGCAAGTTTGAACACGATCGCCTTCGCGCCGAAGAGGACCGTACCGCCAATTGCGCAGGACAATCCTATCAGTCTGTGTCTGTTCTCACTGATCATGTCGTCTCCCCTGGAGAAGCGTTTGAGAAGACTGCGAGTGCACATGAAAAACCGGCTGGGTGACCCGCAGCCGGTGAAAGGAAAGACTAATCGTTCCGCGGCTGCCCGTATGGAAGGAGCAGACCGAGAAGGTTTTGCGTATGTGGCGCTGTGATCGTCATGGAGGCTTGATTAGGGCGGCGGTGTGAAAAGCGCAAGCGGTTTGCGCTTCTCGGTCCGGTCGCCTGCCTGTCAGCTCATTGGCTCAGGCATTTTTCGAGAGCTGACCACCATCCACGCGGATCGCCTGTCCGTTCAGATAAGACGCCGCTGGAAGCACGCAGGAAAGCGTGATGTTCGCCACTTCTTCCGGGAAGCCATAACGGCGCATCGGAACGCGGCGCTTGGCAAAGATGGTCTTGTGGTCATCCTGAATGCCTGAGGTGATGCCGGTGTGGATCGGGCCGGGGCAGATGGCGTTGGCCGTGATTCCCTTGGTGGCGAGTTCCGTCGCCATGGCACGCGTCAGGCCGATCACGCCATGCTTGGCGGCTACGTAGGGTGAGTTGAACGGGGTGGCCCCAAAGCCCTCGGTCGAGGCGACATTCACAATGCGCCCACCCTCAGACGACTTTTCGAGATAAGGCAGTGCGGCGCGAACCATCCATTGATGAGAGGTCAGCATGACCCGGATCGAACGCTCCCATGAGACGTCATATTCATCAGAGTCAAAGCCCACAATATGCGCAAAGCCTGCATTGTTGACGATGATATCAATGCCGCCGAACTTTTCGGCTGTGCGGGCCACGATGTCCTTGATGGCGTCGTGATCGCCAACATCCAGCGCCCAGCCAACCACATGATCAATACCGGCTTCGTTGATTTCAGCAACCACGGCGTCGACCTTGGACTGGTCGAGATCGGTCACCACAACATTCGCGCCTTCACGCGCGAAGAGATGCGCCGTTGCGCGGCCCATGCCGGACGCGGCGCCGGTGATGATGGCCGTCTTACCTTTGATCGACCGGTTGAGATGACGATAGGGTTCCATGATGTTCCTCCCGAGAGTTCACTATATTGATCTTTTCCGAAGTGATGGGCGGTTTGGGGAGGGAAGGCAAGACCAAAGGGAGGTGTCCTTTCGCTCTTTGATAAATATGGCGTGTAACAACAATTTCTTGTAGACTTTTCTGATGCTGAAACGCTCCCGTCGCCGACTTGCCCGAAGGCCCCGTCTTTGGGGCAGTATGACGCTGAGCTTGTTTATCATTCTGGTATCTTTTGGCGTCATGGGCCGCCTGCTTCAGCTCGACATGTTCGTGACCAAAATGTGCTATTCGGAGTACTTCAGAGCGAGTGCGCCATCATCGGTGACGATTTCAGTTGTTGAGTGGATTTTGATTATCGCCGCTTTGTGCGGAGGTATTCAACTGTCCCTGCTTTTGGACGGCCTGCTCTCCGGGACAGGCTCACGCCTGACAGGGGCACTTGGACTTGTGAACACTTTGTTCGCCGTCACACTGTTTTGGGGATGGGCGCAGATGTGGGCGTTTTGGCATCCTGAAGAGCCACTCGGTCGATGGGTCAGCATGACGAGCTGGCAATTCCCTTTTGGGCAAGCAGGCTATTTCCCTTCGGATCGTTCTGATTTTCGGTCCGTAGAAATCCCGTTCTGGGAAGAACTGAATGAAACCCACAATGATCAACCTGTTTTTCGTCATAAATCCACCGGCGTCACAATGAGATACGAGCTGATTGGGCAGTGCCTGCCGCCTGAAATTCTGCGAGAGAATGTGCTCATGCAAATTGAGACAGGCAAAATTCCAGCTGACGTCTATTCTCCCGATATGACCGACGATCGACACGGATGGGTGTATCGCGATCAGGATGGCGTTTTCATTTACGGTTCGGGCTTGTATCTGGATCGCATTGGCGATGCTCTGCGGCTGGAACGTCAGAACGCTCGACCAAAACCGAGCCGGGATGAATGGGCAGAAATCATGGCCGAAGAGTATGAGCTGGCAGAAGCAACCAAGGTCACGACTGAAATATCAATTGAAGACTTCACCCGCCGATATCAGTGCATCCTTGAAGCCCAACGCAAGGGCGAGGATCGAGACTGCGAGGGCTGAGCTAAAGCAAGGGAGGGAATTTTGAATAGTATTCGTGCATCCGGCGGTGGGCTTGTGCTTTGTGCAGTCGTCTTTGTCATTACAATTCTTGTGTTTCAAATCGTACTGGGGCCGGAATCGGCACCGGAAACCTCCTCCGGAACGGTGACACGTTCTGCCAGTCTTTTGGAAAACAAGGCGAGCTATCTGATTTTCTGGACGGCCGAAGCCATTACGATGGGCATACTGGCCGCCAGCGCTTTTGTTCTTGCCTTCCGTGCGCCTGCCGTCTTTGCTCTCCATTCGGCTGGACACTCTTCGGCGTAGGGTCACTCGCCAATATCGGCATGTATGCTTTTGTCCTGGGCGCGTATTTCGTTGTTGCCCGGGTCGCTGCTGAAACGCCTGTCCTGTATGAGATTGCCGAGGCGTCTGCGTTTGCAATTTTCTACATTGCAAATGTTATCGCGTTTCTTGGAGCCGCAATCGTGTTTCTCAGCTTCCTTTCCCAAGAGGAGCGCTTACTCCCTCTTTGGTTGTCAGCAATCGGATTGGTCGCAAGCGCCAGTGCAGCGGTATTTGGAGCGTTTGGGCTGGCGACAGGAAACGACACCATGATGTTTATGGGGCCGGGTGCGTTGCTTGGTTACCTTGTCATGGGGGTACTTGGTTGGCGCATTCTCTTGGGCGCAGGAAAACGTAACGCCTGAGCCGACTATCACCCAAGCGTCTGGTTGGCCTCATTTTTCAACAGATGCGCTGTTCATCCCAATGTCCGGAATTCCGCGTCCCGGTCGTTCAAAAGACTGACGACCTAAGGGAGACCGATCATGAACCATTTCAGATACATTGCGGCGCTGACATTTGCGGGCTTGCTGATGGCGTGTTCAGAGAATGAAGAAGTAAAACCATCAGAGCTACCTGAAAACATTATTGTGGTGAGTTTTCTTCCCAATGATGATCCCGACCTATCGCTCGATGTATGCAACCCGATGCTGGATGTCCGGATGCGTACGGATGAACGAGAATTGCTCCGTCTGAACGTAAATCTGGTAATGGACGGCAGCAAGATCGTTGGTACGGGTCAGGCGATGATTGCTCGCGACACGGAAGGCGTCATTGAGATCTTCACCGAGCCACTGACCAGCTTCAGGCCCTATGAAAAGCCATGCTCGGAAGTTGACCTCTCGGTAAATGAGTTTTCATGTCGCAACAGCGCGGCGGATGATGAAAACATCCAATGCCCGGAAGTGATTTTCCAGGGCATTGAAATGTTCAGGAGTTTCCGGGGAATACCGGAATAAGCGGGCTTAAAGTGCGCATTTTTCCTTTGCGATATCGTCGCCGGTGATGAAGCGGGCGACCTCAAGCGGAGCATCCGTCGCAATCAGAACCAGGCCCTGATCCTGAAGATCCTGAAATTCAGAGCCGTCATTGTCTGCCAGATACTGATCGTCCAACCGCTCACCCGGGCGGCCAAGCGTTCCGAATGCCGGCTCAATGCCGATATCTCTTACCGCATGCCAGGCTTTGAAGTCTGGCCCAGATATGCCTGTCCAGGCGATCAGGTTTTCCTGTCTGACACCCAGCTTTTTCAGCTCGTCTACATCTCTGGCGCTGAAGGCTGATGCTGTCATCATCAGGTCGGGTGCCAGCCCTGCGATTTCCTCGGCCTGTTTGTTGTCATAGCTGATCAGAATAACGTTGTTCTCAGCGCCGACTTCCCGAACCGCGCCAATAATGTTTCGGAAACTGGTGGTCGGCTTCTTGTCGAGTTCCAGAATGGAGTTGGTCTCGATTGCCCATTCGAGAGCGTCCCGAAGCGTAGGCGGATGAAGGTCTGTCGTTGTGCCTTCATTGTCGATCAGTTTGAGGTCGCGAATATAGGCCCAGTCCTTTTCGGCGACGAAACCATGTCCGGTCGTCGTTCGGGTCAGGGTCGTGTCATGCATAAGGAAGAGGACGCCATCCTGGCTCTCGGCCACATCAATCTCGAACACACGGATATCGTGATCACGGCCGTATTCGAAGGTGTTGATCGCGTTTTCCGGATAGCCCGGATAAGGACCGCCCCGGTGTGCGGCGATGGCAACACCGCCATTTTCCCGCAAACAGTCAAAATGTGTGGACAGGCGATAGTCGTTGACTGTCGTCAGGTCGAGCGTGCTGGAGGGCGTCGTCTTTCCGGCATTCATGCTTGTCGATGATGTATCGCTGTCGCCAGAGCAGGAAGACAGGATGATTCCGGTGGCCAGAACGGCAGGCAGGCAAAGTTTTCGCATGGAATATGTCCAGTCTTCGTCTTGTCGTTCAGGTTTAGCCCAAAGATTCAATTGAGGAAACATTGACGAAGTGCTCCCGGAAAGCATTTCTTGTGTGCAAGGGTTTGCGTTACGTCAAGAATAATGACACACCCGTCAACAATAGACGACAGGTCAGGGGAGTAACATGACGATTACAGGGAAAATGCAGGATTGGCCTTTGACGGTGGACAAGATTCTTGACCACGCCAAGATCAATCATGGGCATCGCAAGGTCATCACACGGTCCGTCGAGGGGCCGATTGTCACCACGACTTATGCAGAAATCCATGGACGGGCCAAGCAGGTTTCCAATGCCTTGAAAGGCGACGGAATCGGTCTCGCGGACCGGGTTGCCACCATTGGCTGGAATACCTGGCGCCATATGGAAGCCTGGTACGGCACAATGGGCATCGGCGCCGTGCTTCACACGATCAATCCGCGACTGTTTCCTGAGCAGATTGCCTGGATCGCCAATCACGCGGAAGACCGGATCATCTTTGTTGATCTCACCTTCGTGCCGATCCTCGAAAAAGTACAGGACCAGCTGACAAGCGTTGAGCGGTTCGTCATTTTCTGTGACGCGAAGGACATGCCGGAAACGACCCTTCGCAACGCCATCGCCTATGAACTCTATATCGATGGACAGTCGCAGGAATGTGTCTGGGGCGATTTTGATGAAAACACCCCGTGCGGGCTTTGCTACACATCCGGTACCACCGGCAACCCAAAGGGCGTGCTCTATTCTCACCGGACCAATGTGCTGCACACTTTCATGACGCTTCAGGCCGATGTGATGGGTATCGGTAACAAGGACAGCATTTTGCCTGTCGTGCCGATGTTCCATGCCAACGCCTGGGGGCTGACCTTCTCGGCCCCCGCAACCGGGGCAGAACTCGTCATGCCGGGTGCCCAGATGGATGGTGCCAGCATTTATGAATTGCTCAACGAGTTCGAAGTGACGGTTTCTGCCGCCGTGCCAACTGTGTGGCTGATGCTGCTCCAGCATCTCGATGCGAACAACCTCAAGCTGCCGCATCTGAACAAGGTGGTGATCGGTGGTTCAGCGGTTCCGGAGCGGATTCTGCGTTCGTTCAAGGAAGACTATGATGTCGATGTAATCCATGCATGGGGCATGACCGAGACATCGCCGCTTGGTACGCTGGGCACTCTACCGCCGGAACTGGACAATGAAGACTGGGATACGCAGGTCAAATACAAGCTCAAACAGGGCCGGGCACCGTTCGGCGTCGAACTGAAAATCAAGGACGACAATGGCAAGGAATTGCCGCGCGATGGTGAGACCACGGGCCATTTGATGATCCGGGGCTGCGCGATCGTCGAATCCTATTTCAAGGGCGATGGCGGCGATGT
Source organism: uncultured Hyphomonadaceae bacterium (assembly GCA_964342455.1). Lineage (GTDB taxonomy): Bacteria > Pseudomonadota > Alphaproteobacteria > Caulobacterales > Hyphomonadaceae > Ponticaulis. The sequence goes on along the minus strand of CAYFGB010000004.1, from coordinate 134,263 downwards.
GCTGGATGATGAAGGCTTTTTCGACACGGGCGATGTGGCTCATATTGACGAGAAGGGCTTTATGCAGATCACAGACCGGGCGAAGGATGTGATCAAGTCAGGTGGTGAGTGGATTTCCTCGATTGATCTTGAAAACCTGGCGGTTGGCCATCCGCAGGTCGCGAATGCGGCAGCCATCGGACTTTACCACCCGAAATGGGATGAACGCCCGCTTCTCATCATTCAGCCCAACAAAGGTGAAACGGTCACCAAAGAAGAGATTTTGAGCTTCATGGATGGCAAAATCGCCAAATGGTGGATGCCGGATGATGTGACCTTTGTGGACGAGATCCCGCTGGGTGCGACCGGAAAGATCAACAAGCTGGCGCTTCGGGACCAGTTCAAGGACTATAAGCTGCCAACAGCCTGATATCCTTGAGCCTTATAGAGAGAGAGGCGAGTGTGCCGTTGCGTGACTTCACGTTTTCGGCACCGACATTGTCCTTGGCGTCAAAGCTGAAGTATTAGCTCGTTGTAACGTGTACGTGAATTAGCACACACGGGGGAGAAAAAATGTCGGCATCTAAAAAAGGTGGAATTCGCCTCACTCTGGCCTGGATTGCGCTGATTGGCGCTTTGCTCTTGCCTGTCTGGTTTATCGTTGCAGCTCTGGGCACAAGCTTCGGGTTGTGGGGCTGGCAGACGGGCCTCATTCAGATGACAATCACCTGGGGGCCGATGCTGATCGGCGCTGTCGGGCTCATCTCGTTGATTGCGCTGATACTTGGTTTGATCAAGTCTCCGCGGATCAGGCCGGTCCTGCTGTCGGTTGGTGCTCTGCTCGTCACCTTTCTGGTGTTCGGACGTTTGGCGCATATGGGGAGCGTTGCCGGGGAATTGCCGCCGATTCACGATATTCAGACTGACTGGTCAGATCCTGTCCGGTTCAGCGAGACGGTTATGGAAATGCGTGGGCCCGAATCCAATCCGGTGGTCGATGATCCTGTGGTTCCTGAACTGGCAAAAGCGCGCTGGCCGGATCTGGCGGGCCGGAAGGTCTCTGAGGTTCAGGCGGAAAAGTATGAACCTCTGCAAACCATGATCCGGGAAGTCAGCCCGGAGGTCATGTACACTGCAGCCTATCTCAGCATGAATGAGATGGGCATTGAATTGGTGACCGAAGACGAAGAGAATTATCGTCTGGAAGGCACATTCACGTCCCAATGGTTTGGCTTCAAGGATGATGTGGCAGTCCGCATTCGCGCGCGCGGACAGGGCGCAGAAATGGATGTCCGGTCGATATCGCGGGTTGGCTTGTCTGACCTGGGTGCCAATGTCGAACGCGTTCACACTCTGCTTGAAAAGGTTGATGCACGTCTCGATCAGCTCAAGACCGAATAACCATACGGTCCTGAGCTCTGTTCAAGGTCAGGCAGGTTGATAAACGGTGGCGACATTCAGCTTGTCGTCACCAGCCATCACCCGTCCGTCCTTGACCAGCTGGATCATGTGTCCAAGCACGGAATGGCAGGCCGCCGGATGCAGCGCCTTGTCGACGTCCGCATAAATGACCCGAACCATATCCGGAATGGTTCTGTCGCCCGCCTCCAGGCGCGCCAGAATTGACGCTTCGCGCGCTCTACGGTGGTCAATATAGCTCTGGATGAAGCCGTCCACATCTTCGGTTACGGGGGGGCCATGCGTTGGGATGATCTTCGAATATCCTCGCGCCTTTACCTTTTCCAGACTGGCAAAATAATCGGACATGTCGCCATCAGGCGGTGAGATCACAGTGGTTGACCAACCCATGATGTGGTCGCCGGAGAACAGGGTGTTTTCCTCGCGCAGACCAAAACAAAGATGGTTGGACGTATGTCCGGGCGTTTCAATTGTATCCATGGTCCAGCCCGGACCTTCCGCCACAAAGCCATCCCCGATGGTGACATGTGGCTTAAAGGACAGATCGTCGCCGGCTTCCATACGAACTTCGGATTCGGTTGGGATGGCCGGGCCCTTTGCATACACCTTGCATCCTGCCCATTCGGCCAGCGGGTGGGCGAGGGGAGAATGGTCGAGATGGCTATGGGTTACCAGAATGTGTGAGATGGTCTCACCATCCAGAGCGCGTTTCAGAGCTTCAAAATGCTCATCAATGATGGGACCGGGATCAATGACACAGACTGTACCATTCCCGATGATGTAAACGCCGGTGCCCATATAAGTGAAGGCGCCAGGATTGTTTGCCATCACGCGCCGGACCAGAGGGCTAAGCCGCGTGACGTCTCCATACTCGAACGACATTTCTCTCACAAACGGGATGGTTGCGGCCATTTGCTGATACCTCTGTCATGCCGTTCAGTCGTTGGTCAGCCCCGGATCTTCGGTGCGTAAGCTGCCGAGAATGCCCTGGCCGTCAGGCGGGTTGATCTTAATTTTTGTCCTAAAGGCATTGCGATGGGTGGACCCATGTCGGTCTTGTTGGCATCGACAATGTATATTTTACCGGACGTTGCATCTCGCAGCACGTCAACGCCTCCCCAGTCAAGGCCGATCTCCCGGGCGAACCGGCGTATCACGTCAAGTTCATCGGCTGTGAAGCAATTCCGGGCCAGAAGGTGAGACACCTTGCTGTTCTCGTTCAGAAAGCGGCGGGCCTGCGGGCGGCGTTTGATGAACACCAGGGTCGGCTCGCCATTGACGAAAGTGGTGCGCAAATCCTCCACCATTCCACCCTTCACCCGGTTATCAATGAGGCGTTGGTAAGTCTTGCCTTCAATCGGCTCAATCGGGCCTTCAATAATCCGGCCATCATGCGCGGCGTTTACTTCGGACTTCTCAACCATCGGGCCATCAAAGCTACGCGGATCAACAGCCAGCGAATAGCCTGCGACGTGTTCCCAGGCTTCTGCCACAAGCGTTTTGGAGACATCGCGACAGTCGAAATTGATCAGTTTGGCATTCGGGTTGATGCCCTCGGGCAACCGGCCTTCAGAATGCGTGGCGTCGTCGAAGTGAAAGACGACATCAGCCTTACTGGGGTCTTTCTCAATGATCGCGCCTGATGCCTGAAGCACCGGCCAGATGAAATACCAGGGACGCGGAACATCCGGTACGAAATGCACGCGTGGACGTCGGTGACCGCGAAGGCTGTGCCAGACCCGCCAGCCCTGAGCGAGCGTGAAAAAGCTCATCCAGACGGCGATATCCGACACCAGGTTCAGGTTCAGCGGAACATAGTGCCCTGTCTTTTTGACAAGAAATGCACCATTTTCAAATTCGAAATCTGAGAACCAGAATTTTCTCATGGGTTTTCCCCGTACCTTCTCCGCGTGTGTCTATGTCCCAATTTTCTGGTCGGGTCCACTGGCTCAATGCTTGCGATATCGTTCTTTATCGAACGAATAGAACCAGAATGGGACGATCTCGTGACAAGTAAACTCAATACTCTTGCCTTTCGCGTGATGCGCCCACTGCTTGCCGGGCTGGTTGTCCTAACGGCAATGCAAATCGTACGCATTTCCAACACGGTGACGCCGGTTTCTGAACCGGTGCAGAAAGTCATCCGGATTCCGGCGGCCTAGTTACCACCGTCCTTCAGCGATGCAAGGTCTTCCAGCACAGGGCGGTGTGGCGCAAGATCGTAGCCCGCTTCGCGTGCGGCATTGATCGCACCATCAACTGTGTATTCTCCGGATCGCACTACGGTGTAAGCCCAGAGCGTTGCCGAGCGTGTGCCAGAACGACAAAACGCGAGCACCTTCTTCCCTTTGGTGGCTTCAAGAGCGGCAAAAGTCGCGTCAATGTCTGAGAGCTGCGGGGGGGCCTGGATGGGAATATGGAAAAACGGAACGTTGTGGGTGTCAGCACGGTCAGAGATTTCTTCGGTCGGCGGCTGGTCTGGTGTTTCCTGGTCAGGCCGGTTCATGATGACGGCACCGAATCCTTCGTCCACCAACGCATCGACGTCTTCTGCTGAAATTTGAGGCGCGACGTAAAAACTATCTGTTATCTTGTGGATTCTGAGCATCACTCTTCCTCATCTGGCCGTTTTGGCAGGTAAATGTCATGTCGTCATATTGTCGTCATGGGGAAGGCCATGCCAAACAGGCGACTCATATCCAGTATCACATTTCGCTGTTACGCCGTTATAAGGCATCGGCGACGTCGGAGTTAAGTCTCAAAAGTGCCTAGCTTTCTATCACGGATATCCCTGAGTTTCATCCTGCGGCGGATTGCTGTGGCGATCCCAACGCTCCTTCTGGTGATCACAGTCGCCTTCTTCATGATGCGCGCGGCACCGGGCGGACCTTTCGATACCGACCGTAAACTGCCGCCTGCCGTCGAAGCCAAGATCCTGGAAAAATACGGGCTCGATAAACCGCTTTTCACTCAATACACCGACTATCTGAGCGACGTGGTCACGGGTGATTTCGGACCATCGCTCCGAAACAAGGACAAGACAGTGGCGGAACTGATCGGAGAAGGCTTTCCGGTCTCGGCGACCATTGGCGGGCTAGCCATGTTTCTGGCCTTCTTTGTGGGCGGCACATTTGGCGTGATTGCCGGGCTCCGGCAGAATACTGCGATAGATTATGGATTGATGGGCTTTGCCACGCTGGGGATATCGGTACCGTCCTATGTGATTGGTCCGGTGGCCGGGCTTGTGTTTGCCGTCTGGCTGCCCTGGTTTTCTCCAGGCGGGCTCGATCTGGGACGTATGACGCCCTATGTTCTCACGCTTCCGGTGGTGACGCTGGCACTCTATTACATAGCGGGCATTTCCCGGATCATGCGGGGCAGTATGATTGAAGCGATGCGCTCCAACCACATTCGCACCGCGCGGGCGAAAGGCGCATCCGAACGAGCCGTCGTCTTCCGGCATGCGCTTCCAATCGCCGTTCTGCCTTTGATTTCCTATCTCGGGCCAGCCTCTGTTGGTGTTATAACTGGATCACTTGTCATTGAACGCGTTTTCAGCCTTCCAGGCATTGGTTCTTTCTTCATCGATGGCGCATTGAACCGCGACTATACGCTGGTCATGGGGGTGGTGATCCTGTTTGCCACGCTGATCATCATCATGAACCTTGTTGCTGACGTGCTTTACGCCATTCTCGATCCACGGGTGAAATATTAATGATCGGCCTTCCAAATCCAGATAACGCCGCAGCCATGGAACATGCGGCCATTGAAGGCCGCTCGTTATGGGATGATGCGCGTGCACGTCTCTTTCGAAACAAGGCAGCGGTCCTGTCGATGATCGTGCTCGGCTTTTTCACCGCAACAGCAGTCCTGTTGCCGCTCGTATGGCCGCATGATTACCAGACAATCTACACGGACCGCGTCAGTTGGTCGCCAACGCTGGAACATCTGCACATTCTTGGCACCGATACGCTCGGACGCGACCAGTTCGCCCGATTGATGCTCGGGTTCCGGATTTCCCTGCTCGTCGGACTGCTGGCGACATTTGTCAGCCTGGTTATCGGGGTGAGTTGGGGGGCGATTGCCGGCTATTTCGGCGGGCGTGTAGATCAGGCCATGATGCGGATTGTCGATGCGCTCTATGCTATCCCATTCATCTTTTTCGTGATCCTGCTCACAACTGTGTTTGAGCGGAATATCTATCTGATTTTTATCGCGATTGGTGCGGTCGAATGGCTGACAATGTCGCGCATTGTGCGCGGCCAGACGCTGACGACGAAAACCAAGGAGTTCATTGAAGCGGCACGGGCCGCCGGTGTGTCTCAGCCCTCAATCATTATCAAGCACATTGTGCCGAATATTGTGGGTCCGGTTGTCATCTATATCACGCTGATCATTCCTCAGGTGATTTTGCTTGAAAGTTTCCTCAGCTTTATCGGCCTGGGCATTAACGAGCCTTTGACTTCACTGGGTGTGTTGCTGTCGGAGGGCAAGAAGCAGATGTCATCCAAGCCATGGCTGCTGATTTACCCGGCGCTCGTCATGATGATCACGCTCCTTTGTCTTAACTTTGTCGGTGATGGTGTACGCGACGCCGTCGATCCGAAGGAGCGTTGAGGCGAGGAATTAGTTCACGCGCTTGGCGCGGACAGATTTCCGGTTTTCGAGCGTCAGGAAAAAGCTCCCGAAGGCGGCGCGTTTGATGGTCGCCTTTGATGGTTTGTAGGAACGCCCGATAAATATCGATTTTGAATCGATTTGACGCCATTCCTGTCCATTCTCCAGGTAGACGATCAGTTTGCCGTATGGGTCCTCTTCCACTCGGGCAACATCGACGATGATCTCTTCGATTTTACCATCTTCATCACGTTTGGTGTCTGTTTTATCGCTCTCCTGATCTGTAGAGGTCAGAAACCCAAAGCTGGGCAGGCTCGGCATTGCAAAACCAAACGTATCCCGTTCGATCTTCTCTGCATCATCGCGACTAATGACGGCGAATTTGCCAGTCGATTCTTCTTCTCTGGTTTTCCCGACTGCTTCATCATAACAAGCGAGTCGGGCCGTATCCTCGGTTATCTCGGCACACGCATACATGGGTGCCAGAGGCGACTCTGTGTCAGCAGTTGCTGAAAATCCTGACAAGGCTGCCAGGCAAACCCCCGACGAAATAATTTTTCTCATTTAGATCACCTGATACACGGCTTAATCACATAACTGGAACTTGAACCGAATTCGACCTTGAGCCAACCTGTACATTGAAATTTATGTCCCCTGGAGGTCCTATGCGTGGTTGGATGAAGTCTTTGAGTGTTCCGCTCTTTGCAGCAAGTCTGTTCGTTGCTGCCTGCGGTGGTGGTGGCGGCTCTCAGACCGACGCCTTGCGCCGTGGCATAAGTGCCAATCCGGACACGGTGGACCCTCACAAGATGTCATCTCAGTGGGAAAACATTGTTGTCGGTGATATGTTCACAGGGTTGTTCACCGATGGCGCCGATGCCGCACCGATCCTTGGCATGGCAGAAAGCTATGAGATCAGCGACGATGGATTGACCTGGACATTTACGCTGCGCGACGCGTCATGGTCCGACGGGGTGCCGGTGACAGCGAATGATTTTGAATATGCTTTCCGTCGTATCCTGAACCCGGAAACAGCTTCGCAATACGCGTCGCTTTTGTTCCTCATCAAGAATGCCCAGCCATACTACGAACTGGAAGTGCCTGCTGAGCAGCTCGGCGTTCGCGCTGTTGATGATAAGACACTGACAATTGAACTGGAATATCCTGCGCCTTACTTGCCGGGTATTCTCAAACACTACACATCCTTCCCGGTACCGATGCACAAGGTCGAGGAGCTGGGCGATGACTGGGTCAAGCCGGAGAATCTCGTCGTAAATGGCCCTTACAGGCTCGTCGAATGGCGCACGCGGGATTTTCTTCGTTCCGTGGCCAATCCAGAATGGGAAGGATCTGAGAATCTCTGTTTCAAGGAAATCATCTATTTCCCCTATGAGGACCTGGATGCGGTCGAGCGCATGGTCGCAACCGGACGAATTGATATTAACAACGCCTTTGAAGGTCAGAAAACGGCTGAGTTGAAAGAGAATTTCCCAGGCTGGGTGCGCACAAATCCGTCGCTCACAACAACGTATTATGCGTTCAATACAGAACTTCCTCTGTTCGGTGATGTCCGCGTTCGCAATGCCCTTGCAATGGCGCTCGACCGTGACTTCATGGTCAATGAGGTTCTCACTGCGGGTTACGTACCCGCGTATGCTTTTGTGCCGCCAGGCATCGCCAATTATGATGGTGGCGCTGAGGTTTATTGGGCCGATCTGACCCAGGAAGAGCGTCAGGCGGAAGCGAAAAGCCTGCTTGAAGAAGCAGGCTTCGGTCCGGACAATCCACTTGAATTCACGTATATTTACCGGTCGACTGACGACAATCCGAAAGTTGCCCCTGCCGTTCAGCAGAACTGGTCAAGCATCGCAGACTGGGTGAAGCCGTCTATCCAGATGCAGGACACCGCAATTCAGTATGAACGTTTGCGCCAGGCGGACTTTCAGATTGGTGATGCGGCCTGGGTCGCCGATTACAATGATGCTCAGAACTTCCTCTTCCTGTTGGAAAGCAAGACGGGTATGATGAATTACGGCAACTATTCTAGCGAGGAATATGACCAGCTGGTGAATGCCGCCAATAATGAGACTGATCTCGAGCTTCGTAAGGAATTGTTGAAGCAGGCTGAGCAGCACATGCTGGACGATATGCCAATCATTCCGATGTGGTATCAGGTGACGAAAAACCTTGTTGATCCACGTCTGACAGGTTTCGTCGATAATCCTGAAGATGTTCACCGGTCTCGCTATATTTGCGAAGCCGAATAAACTGATCGTTGCGGGGGCAAGGTGTGGAAAACGAGCTTGAAGCGGTCGCCTTGGCCTCTGCCGGTGCACTGAGCCGGAAAACAGATAACGGGTCAGCAGGCGGAGAAGCCGCCGCCTGCCGCAACTGCGGGGAGGTCGTTAATCGCAAATATTGCGGTGCCTGTGGCCAACTGGCAGAGAATTTTCATAAGCCGGTGGGCGATTTGCTGCTGGAAGCGCTGACCGACCTGCTTTCCTTTGACGGTCGGGTTGCGCGGACGATCCCGGCTCTGATTTTCAATCCGGGGCAGGTAACAAAGCGATATCTGAGTGGTGAGCGGCAACGGTTCGTGCCGCCGTTCAGACTGTATCTACTTGCCAGTTTCGTTTTCTTCTTTGCGCTTTTTACGGTCAGTGAAACGTCTGACTGGTTTCGTCTGAATGGGGGAGCACCTATTGAAGACGTGTCAGGCCGTCAGGAAGGTGCTTCTCCGGAAAACAAAGCAGATCCATCGATTGAACCGAGTAAAAATCCTTCGGAAGGATCGGATACGCCTGCTACAGACGCAGCAGAAAGTGTTCCTGAAAATTCACCTGGAGCGTCCGCGCCTGATCCACAGGAAGAGGTCGAGCGGATCATCGATGATTTGCAGCTTTCAGAAGACGAGGTTGCGACCCTCGATTCAAATATTGGGAAGTATTTTGGTCCCGATGGCCGGATTGATCGAGAGTTGCTGAAGCATGACATCGGTCTGGAGAATCGCGAGTTACAGGAACGACAATTGATCGACTCGATTGTCGATTCAGGTGCGGACGTCTTTGAAAACCGGGCTTTGCTATTAGTTGCCCTGAACAAATGGGCTCCCAGGCTGGCACTGGCGTTTCTGCCTCTGCTGGTTATCTGTCTCATCATCGTATTCCCCTTTCGGAAAGGGATTTACGTTTACGATCATTTGATTGTGGCTCTGCACTATCAGACCTGGTTCTACTTCCTCATGACGTTCACCGTGATCATGATCTGGTTGGCGCAATACTGGGTCTGGTTCGTCGTTTTCATTGCACCATTGATCTATCTTTACCGGATGATGAGGCAGGTCTATGGGGCAGGGCGTTTTCTGGCCTTCCTGAGAACCAATATTGTGCTTTTGATTCTCACGATCGGGTTTTCGATCTGGGCGATTTCGGTATTCGCAGTAAGCGTTCAGGAGACATCAACGCTGTCCCACGCGCTCGCTGGTAACCAGTAAGCTCCGAAGAAGGCGGCGTTATCTGATGGCTGGAAGCAGACGAAATCCGTGCTTTTCACTCAGGTCGAAACCGTCCAAAACAGCAGGAATTCATGAGGCAGATTGTTCAATCCCTGGCCAATCGGTGAAATTTTGTGCTCGTCGGTACGCGGCCTCTCCGCCAAACAATCTAATACTGACATAAAACTGAGACCTTTCTGCCACACTGTACAGATATTCATGACAGTATTGTAACTTCGAATTGACGCCTGCGTCATCCGGTTCGTAGCTTCCATTCAAGCCGTTTTATTTTGGGGTAACGGCACACCGCGACGGCCAGACATCTGGCTGCCGTGTTATTGAACAAGTGGAGGTTCAACAGTGAACGGAAATAACATCAAGAGACACCTGTTGGCGTCGTCTGTACTTGCAGGCGTGCTGGGTGGTATCTACAGCCTGCCAGCGGTCGCTCAGGAAAGCGACGAAGCGAGACAGGAAACTGTCCAGGTTACAGGTTCGCGCATCATCAAGCAGGACTTCGTTTCGAACAGCCCGATTGCGACTGTTGGCGCCGAGCAATTCGAACTCACCGGCACGGTCAACACTGAAGGCCTTCTGAATACACTGCCGCAAACGGTTCCAGGCCTTGACCGTACGTCAAACAACCCAGGTGGTGGTATTGCGACTGTTGACCTTCGTGGTCTGGGTGAGAGCCGTACACTTGTGCTCGTAGACGGACGTCGCGTTGTTCCATCCACAGGCGGTGGCGTTGTCGACATCAACAACATTCCTGCTGCGCTGATCGAGCGTGTTGAAGTTGTTACCGGTGGTGCGTCTGCTGTATACGGTTCTGACGCTGTTGCTGGTGTTGTAAACTTCATCCTGAAAGACGACTTTGAAGGCGCGGAATTCAGCGCTGGTTACGAAGTTACCGGTGAAGGCGACGCTGACGTGTGGTCCGCAAACGCTACAGTAGGCGGAAACTTCGCTGAAGGTCGCGGTAACGCTGTCGTCAGCCTCGGTTATACAAAGCGTGAGTCTCTGCTTCAGGGCGCTCGTGATTTTGCTACGTTTGCTCAGTTCGATGATGGCGCTGGTAACCTTTACAATGGCGGTTCGTCGGGCGTTCCACAAACAGCGCTTTACAGTGGTTTTACAATGCCAAGCGGTGCGCGAGGCATCTTTAACACGGACGGCACGCTTCGCGACTTCGTCACTTCTGGCGATGACAACGACTTCTACAACTACGCGCCTGTAAACTACATTCAGCTTCCGCAGGAACGTATTCAGATCAACGGTAAAGCCGACTACGAGATCAGTGATCGCGTAGAAGTGTATGCTTCTGCATTCATGGCGAACAACACTGTTCCTCAACAGCTTGCGCCAACGCCGGCCTTCTATCCGCGTACGGGTGAAGTTTCTATCTCTCTGGACAACAACCCATTCATTGCTCCGTCTGCTCAGCAGCTGATTTCTGATTCAATCGGTTCTGGCGTTGATACAGATGGCGACGGCATTGACGATGAATTCGTACTGGGTGCGTCCGGTCTGCGTCGTCGACTTGAAGAAGTCGGTCCACGTATCGCCAACAACGAGTTCACGGCTTTCCAGGTAGAGCTTGGTACGACTGTTGAGCTGACAGACAACTGGTTCCTTGACTTGAGCTTCAGCGAAGGTCGCACGAAAGGTACAGAAAATCAGTCAGGTAACGTAAACACTGATCGTCTTCTGCAAGCTCTGACGCTCGCAGACGCTGATGGTGACGGCAATGTTGACGTTGACGCTGATGGCAACCCTTCTTGTGCAAATCCTGATTCAAACGGTGGCTTGACTGCGTGTGTGCCTATCAACCTTTACGGTGCTGGCAACATTTCTCAGGAAGCAGCTGACTTCATCAAGACCCTGGTTGTCATCGACCTCGACTATGAGATGACCAACTTTGTTGCTAACCTTTCAGGCGACACGTCTGGTTGGTTCGAGCTTCCAGGTGGTCCAATTGGTCTGGCAGTTGGTGGTGAATATCGTGAAGAGCAGTTCGCGTTCAATCCTTCACAGGACGTTGCTGCAAACACGATTTCCGGTTTCAACGGCTCTCCACCGGTAGCTGGCGGCTTTGATGTTTCCGGTTTCTACGGCGAGGCTTACCTGCCATTCCTTAGCGAAGTCGATTTTGCTGAGATCTTGGCTCTTGAACTTGCTTACCGCGTCGAAGACTACAGCACAGCTGGCTCGACTGAAGCTTATAAGGTTGCTGGTGAGTGGGCTCCGGTTGAAGATCTGCGTTTCCGCGCATCTTTCAACACGGCTGTTCGTGCGCCATCCATCTCTGAACTGTTCGCTCCACAAGGCGAAAACTTCCCACCGGCTGGTGACCCTTGTGCAAGCAGCTTCAGCGGCGATGCGGCTCTCCGCGCACTTTGTGAAGCAACTGGTGTTCCTTCAGCCAACGTCGGCTCGTCGAATATCGACCTGCCATCTGGTCAGGTTCGCGAGATTTCTGGTGGTAACCCAGATTTGTTCGAAGAATCTGCTGAAACTTTGACTGTTGGTTTCGTTTACTCACCTAGCTTCATTGATAACCTGACAGTGACTGTCGACTATTTCGACATCGAAATCACCGACGTGATCAGCGACTTCGGTGGCGGCGCAAACAACGTGATTTCCACTTGTTATGGCGATGCAGAACTGGGTAGCCTCGGCTCGCCATTCTGTAATGTCATCTCTCGTGGCTCAGACGGTCTGATCACAGAAGTTTCAGTGACTTCCCAGAACGTTGCGTCTCTGAAACTGAACGGTTTCGACATCACAGCGGACTATATGTATGACTTCGGTGAGTATGGCCTGTTCGGTATCGACTATGTTGGTACAATCACAGACGAAAACACACTCCTGCCATTCGAAGGTGGTACGCCACTGACGTGTGCTGGCGAATTCGGTGTGGACTGTGATGACCCACAACCAGAGTACAAGCACCGTATGTCAGCAAAATGGGCTAAAGGTCCTTACACAGCTCAACTGTTGTGGAGACACATTGGCTCGTCTAAAGATGACGAAGGCTTGGGCTACCAGGTTGCTGTTACAGAAATCGATGCGTTCAACTACTTCGATCTCTCTGGTTCTTGGGAAATCAATGAGAACTTCACTCTGACAGGCGGTATCGACAACCTGTTCGACGAAGAGCCACCGATCCTTGGTGACAACCAAGAGCAGGCTAACACCTATCCTGCGACGTATGACGTCTTCGGTCGTACATTCTTCATGCGAGCAACTGCTCGCTTCTAGGCCCAGGGCCTGAAATGATAACAATTGGAAATGGCGGCCTTCGGGTCGCCATTTTTTTTGAGTTCACCCCGGCGCAGTGGAGAAAAGAAAGGTCTGTAGGAAAAAAGAAGAGCGCGTGGCGTGAATACGCTGAAAGAAGTCAGAGAAGCTGCAGATTGAAGTAGACTGAAGTTTGTCGAACGAGATGGGCTGTTCTCAGGATAACCTTATCGCAAATCCCTGATGGTCTTCCGCAATGGTGAGGCGCTTTAGTCCCGCGCTGTGGTCGCGATGATCCCTGGCTCTTACCTCAACCGCGCGACGCCGCTGAGAAGGGCGACAACGTATGGAAAGTGAAAGATGAACGTCAGCACAAAGAAAAACGGCGGGCCACTGGCTCGCCGTTTTCGTTAGTTTGATATGTCGTTCGCGTTAGCGTTCGATCATGATCGGAGAGCGGAGCTGTGTCTCGCCATTTTGTACGGCGAAAGTTTGCTGCAATACCGCTTCGAACTTCTCATCGCTCATAATGGCGTTGAGGCGGGCAGCAGCTTCGGCGGTCTCGGCTGAGGCGCCGAAAATATCGCCAAAGGCCTCAAACGGATTTTCCGGGATCGGAAAGATTTGTGTCCGGACATCCGTCTCAGCATCAATGCCAGCCAGTTCGCGGGCCTTGTCTATCGCGGCCATATAACCACCGATTTCAGAAACAAGATTCAGTTCGGCAGCATCATCGCCACTCCATACGCGACCCTTGGCAATTTCACGGACGCGATCCTCGGGCATGTCACGGCCCGTGGCGACAATCTCCATGAAACGGTCATATGTCCGCTCAAGTGAAGCGTGGAGCTGGGCACGTTCTGCTTCCGAGAACGATTCGGTCGTAAAGGCGTCAGCAAACTCGCCTCCAACCACGATGGAACTTGGGTTGATGCCAAGACGGCGAAGTCCGTCGGCAATCGCGAATTTACCGCCATAGACACCGATTGAGCCGGTAATGGTTGTCCGGTTCGCGTAGATTGCGTCAGCACCGGCTGAGACGTAATAACCGCCCGAGGCTGCCACACCGCCCATACTCACGACGACCGGTTTACCCATGTCTTCGCGCACGCGCTGAACGGCACGCCAGATCTGATCAGATGCAATTGCAGATCCTCCTGGCGAATCAACACGGAAGACGATGGCGCGGACATTTTCATTCTTGCCCGCATCCAGAATTGCGCGAGCGATTCGATCTGAGGCAAAGACAGCGCTGTTCTCAAACAGGCCCTGCTCACCCGGTCCGGTCACAATCGGCCCTTCGCCGCCGATAACTGCGATCAGAGGGGCTCCAAGGCCTTTGAGTGGCGGGGTATATTGAACGATAGGAACAAGGCCCGCTTTGCTGCCTGCGCGCTCGACAGCGAGTTCAGACGCACCTTCAGGCCATTTGAGACCATCGACCAGCCCTGCCTCAACAGCGTCTGCCGGGCTTAGCGGGCCCGACTCGAGAAGCGTACGCAGCGCGCCTGTGGAGGCAAAGCCGCGGTCAGCCGCAATATCCTCAAGGGAAACGCTCCAGATGTCCTCTGCCAGCGTCGTCATGGCTTCACGATGTGGCTCGGTATAGTCTGTTTCCTTGTAGACATTTGGCGCATTCTTGTATTCGTGGAATTGCTCAATCTCTGCTTTGACAGAGAGGTTGTCGAACAAGTCCTTCATGAAGAGCGTCTCAAAAACGACACCATTTACCATGACATCAGCGCCAGGCTGCAGCCAGATTTCATCCGCCGCAGAGATAGACCGAAGGCTGCTGGGCCCCGAGCCCATCATGCCCTGAGAGTGCGCAATAATAAATTTGTCATTCGCTTTCAGTTTCAGGAAGGCTGAACGGAGCTCTTCGGCCCGCGCACTGCCCACGCCAAACTCGCTGGCACGCACATAAATGCCCTTGACCCGGTCATCTGTCGCCGCTGCGTCGAGTTTTGTAAGGATGTCGAGAAAGGAGTTTTGCTGAAAGACGACAGCCAGGCCTTCCGACGCTGGTTGGTCTGCAAAATCTTCCCGAAGATCGATCTCCAGTACAATGGTTTTGGGCGCCATCTTGCTGGCGTTGGAGGCTGCCATTCCAGAGAATATGCCAATCAATACCATTGGCAGGACAATCAGAAACAGTAGCAATGCAACCAGTGTACCCAGCAGGGACATCAGGAAAGTTTTCAAAATGGTCTCCTTCAAAAACGAACCGTCGAAACGATTTATCGATAAATAATAAGATTAAACGTGGCAGATTGCAAAGGTAAACTGCAATCAAGGCTATGATGTCGGTCTTAAGAACAGATTTCATTGGATTTTTAATAAAGTGAATTTTCCTAGTTGCATCCTTCAAAGGCTTTTTGTAGATACGGCGGCTCGTTGGGGCGTCGCCAAGTGGTAAGGCATCGGTTTTTGGTATCGACATTCCCAGGTTCGAATCCTGGCGCCCCAGCCACCAACCGGATCCAATCCTTACGGATTGTGTGAGACTGTATATTGGTTCTACTCTCATTAATTCTGTAAAATACACGCTCAGGCGATGCGTTGTACGATGATCGCAAGACTAATTTTTTGCGACAATGTGCAGAAGTTCATAATACTTGAGCTGTCAGGTTGAACGCTGCGACACCCAACTGCCCTTCACTGGAACTTTTTTAGGCAAATGCCAGTTTTTTTTTAATGTTTCGGGGGCGAGATTCATGACGCTTCTGTTACAGTCTCCCGCACGCAGTTGCTTTGGCGCCTAATGAGTAACCCGCCCGGCGGATGCCTGGGAGTGACCATAAATCCCTGAAAATTATAGGAAATACGGGCGAATTGAGAACGCTTGTAATTTCTGTCGTGTAATGTATCCATTTCGACAGGCAAAACGAAAAGCAGTTCAGTACTCGACGCTTTGGACTGGTATCTGTATAACATTACAGACCGAGGTGACGTATTGATCTTTTCGTCAAGCTTGCTAGCGTCACAACGTCGCTAGGGGATAGGCGTTAAAGCAGAACGGGGCGGTTTGAATGTCATTCAGGCCACTCAAGCTGTAAAATTATAAAGGGCGCTTGAACGTCCGCGAAGTTAGGGGTCAGGTTGGCGCTTGCGCTGAAGACTTCACAACAACTGGCCTGCGTGTGTGTGCAGGCGAAAGCGAGTTTCTGCAGTGGCTGTCTGGAGACATGCTGCTGCAAAAGGTTTTGGCGTGGACGTCACGCGGATAATGGGAGTGAGAGGCGAACATGAAGAATGTTCTTTATCCGGCCTGCAGCGCATTTGTTGCTGGTCTTTGCCTGGTCGGTTTGCCTGCAGTGGCACAACTCGATTCAGCAATCAGTACAGGCGAAGAAGCGACCCGTCGCGCTGAGCAAGTTCAGGATCAGATCAACCAGCTCGACGATGAGCGCAACGATCTCGAAGGTGAGTACCGGTCAATGCTTCAGCGTCTTGACGCTGCCAAGCTGTTTGCCGCTCAGCAACAGCGTGTTGTTGACTCGCAGGAAGAGGAACTTGCCTCACTTGACGATCAGCTCGGTCGCGTTGACGAGATTTCTGCTCAGATGACGCCGATGATGGTCGACATGATCGCAGACCTGAAGCAGTTCATTGAAGCAGACCTTCCCTTCAAGAAGACGATCCGTCAGGACCGTCTCGACAATCTGGACACTGCGATGGATTCTCCGGACGTTGCGCCGGCAGAGCGTTACCGTCTGATCGTTGAAGCCTATCAGGCTGAGATGGAATACGGCCGCACGATCGAGACCTTCAAGGAAGATATCACGAATGCAGCTGGTGAAGCTGTTTCCGTAGACATGTTCCAGTATGGTCGCGTTGCTCTGGTTTATTACAACGCAGCCAATGGTGAAGTGGCTCGCTGGAACCGTGACTCTCGCAGCTGGGAAATCCTTGAAGCGAAGTATCGTCGCCCAATTCAGGACGCTATCCGTATCGCGGAAGGCACCAAGCAGACCGATATTCTGCAGGGCCCGATCTCGAAATTCGCTGTGGTGGCTAACTAAGCCGCAACGCTCTTTCCAGAGGTTTTGAAAACATGTTCGACAAGAAACTAAATCTGAAAGCGCTTGCCGTCGCCGCAGTTATCGGTGCCGGTACGCTCATCACATCGACGCCAGCACTTGCGCAGACGTCTCTCAGCCAGGTTCTCGAAGCTGTTCGCCGCGACTCCGACGCGCTGAACGCTGAAAACCAGCAACGCCTTCGCGAATTCCGCCAGCGTACGGCTGAGCAGGAAGCCAGCATGGGGTCACTGCGTTCCGAGCTGAACGCCGCTGAAGCTCAGGGTCAGCGCCTGCAAAACCAGTTCGATCAGAACCAGCGTCTGATCAACGAAAAAGCCACTGAACTTGAAACTCAGGCGGGTGACTTCGGTCAGCTGCTCGGTCAGTTCCGTCAGGCTGCTCAGGAATCCATGCCTGTTATCCGCAACTCACTGGCGTCGGCTGAGTATGCAGGTCGCGCGGATCGTCTGTCTGAAATTGCTCAGGCCCGAACGCTTCCAACACGTGCCGACCTCGACATGCTGCCGAAGGCTATCCTTCAGGAGATGATTGCTCAGTCGGAAGTGAAGGCTTTCATGGCTGAAGTTGATCAGATCGGTCCAGACGGTGAGACACTTGAAAAAGAAGTCTTCCGTGTTGGTGTCTTCAACGCAATGACAACTGACGACAAGCGCTTCGTGGAAATGCAGGACGGTGAACTCCGTGCCTATGCCAAGCAGCCTCCTGGCAGCTTCGCACAAGGTATGACGGCTCTGATGAACGCGCCTGAGGGCGAAGTCGTTATGGCACCAGTCGATCCAACAAAAGGCGACCTGTTCGATACCTACGGCAAACTGCCGACCTTCAAAGACCGTATTGATGCGGGTGGTGAAGTCGGTATGGTCATCATCGCGCTTGGCGTGGTTGGTGTCCTGCTTGGTCTGTTCAAGCTTGTTTCCATCTTCCTGATGTCCGGCGCGATGCGTTCGACAGCGAAATCCAAGGAAGCTGGCGACGGCAACCCGCTGGCTCGTGTCTTCAAGGTCTATGAAGCTCACCGCAAGGACAATGTTGAGACTCTCGAAATGAAGCTCGACGAACAGATCCTCAAGGAATCTCCGAAGATTGATCGTTTCAACGACATTCTGAAAGTTCTTGCGTCTGTTGCACCTCTGCTCGGTCTGCTCGGTACGGTTATCGGTATGATCGTGACCTTTACAGCGATCACGATCTACGGTGCTGGTGATCCACAGCTGATGGCTGATGGTATTTCACAAGCTCTGATGACGACCGTTATGGGTCTTTGTGCAGCCATTCCTCTGCTTCTTATCCACGCTATCTGTGCCGCTGCGTCTCGCTCTGCGTCTCAGATTCTGGACGAGCAGGCAGCTGGTCTGATCGCTGAACGTGCAGAGAAAGAAGGTGTGACGGCGTAAGCCGTCACATTGGAAGAGGAAGCAAGCATATGCTAGCTGACCTTCAGGCCTTTCTCGATCGGGGCGGACCCGTTCTTCTGGTGATCATGGGCGCCACATTTGTGATGTGGGCTCTGATCCTGGAACGCCAGTTCTACTTTTACTTCGGTCACGAAGAAGTAGCACGGCGCGCCAAGGAGAATTGGAACTCCCGTTCAGACAAGACCTCACTGTGGGCACATTGGGTTCGCGAAAAGCTGGTTTCGGAAGTCCGCCAGCAAGCCGAAAAGAATGTGTCGCTGACCAAGGCGATGGTGGCATTGGCGCCGCTCCTTGGTCTGCTGGGTACAGTGACCGGCATGGTAACCGTGTTTGACGTGATGGCGTTGTCATCGGGTTCAGACGCACAGGCTATGTCCGGCGGTGTTTCGCGCGCAACAATCCCGACTATGGCGGGTATGGTTGCATCGCTTTCCGGTATTATTTTCACGTCCACCATGGATCGTCAGGTTTCGTCCCGCGTCCAGAAGGTGGCTGACCAGCTGGAGTTTGATTGATGCGCAGACACGGTAGAGCAGTAGAAGAGTCCGAGGTGGACCTGACACCGATGCTGGACATCGTTTTCATCCTCCTTATCTTCTTTATTGTAACGGCGACCTTCATCAAGGAGCGAGCAATCAACCTCACTCCGCCACCACCGGCTCCACCGGACCAGCCGATTGAACCTAAGCCGACCATCTTGATCCGTATTTCGGAAGACAATCTGGTCAGCGTGAACCGTCGGTTGGCGGATCTGGGATCAGTTCGCGCCAATATCGAGCGACTGATCGCGGAAACGCCGGAAAGTGCTGTTCTTGTGCAGGCTCACCCGCGTGCAAAGAACCGGATCGTCATCACAGTCGTTGACCAGGCACGTAGTGCATTGGGCGGCGACGGAAGCGTCGGCTTCACAGTCGACTCAACAGGTTAGGAGAACGGAATGGCTGCAAAACGTCGTGCCCGTAAGGCCGAAGAGCAGGCCCTTGACCTCACGCCCATGCTGGACGTGACGTTCATTCTCCTGATCTTCTTCATCGTGACGGCGCAATTCATCAAGACACCGGGCGTTGATATCGCCCGGACAGATGTCGACAATGATGCGTTGGTTAATCCGCTTGGCATTCTCATCGCGATCAACAGTGAGAGCGAGATTTATGTCGACAAGCAGGAGATCGATATTCGTGAACTGGAATACACCATTCGCGAACTCCGCCAGTCGAACCCGAAGGGTAAGCTGGTGCTCCAGGTCGACAATGAATCTGAAGCAGAAACGCTCGATCTTGCCATGCAGGCGATTGTCGCGGCGGATCCTGAAGGGTCTGTCGAGATTTCAACCGAGCTAGACTAGAGGAGAGTAAACATGGCGACAGCTAGTGTTAAGGGGGGGCTGAATTCCCTGATCCTCATTCCGGCCGCGATTGTGGCGGCCGTTATTGTGGTCGGTCTTTTTCTGCTGATGGCAAAACTGATTGAACCAAAGCCGGTTGTGCTTGGTGAGTCGGAATTCCGGACACTCGAGCGGATTACGCCGCAAGAGGAAACTCAGGAAATTCGACGCACTCAACGTCAGTCTGTGAAGCGTATTCAGTCTGCGGACAAACCACCTCCGCCGCCAAAACTCTCGGCTGCGAAGTCTAACGTGAACCTGCCGACCCCGCAGATCCAGGGCTCTGCGCCCGCGGAACTGTCCATCGGTCGGGTCTCAAGCTTCGCAATGGATGCTGTTGCGGTTTCAGACCGTGATGCGCAACCAATTCGTCCGCCAATCCCATCTTATCCGCGTCGAGCGGCTGAGCGGGGTATTGAAGGCGATTGCGATGTTCGTTTTGACGTGGACACGCGTGGACAACCGTACAACATCACAGCCTCGTGCACGGATAATGTGTTCGAAAGTGAAGCTGAGAGAGCGGTTAGCCGGGTGGAGTTTGCGCCGAAAATTGTTCGCGGCAAGCCGGTCGAGCGCCGGAACGTGGTCTATCCGATCTCGTTTACGCTCGAGCAATAGAACTATATGGTTATATCATAACAAAAACTCGCTTTTGACGTTTAGTTATGATATAACCACCTTCACGTAGCGTAAATGACTGCGGTTTGTGGAGGAAACAATGTTCAGACACGCATATGCAAGGAGCAGGATCAGCAGACTTTTTCTCAGCGTCTTTCTGGCCTCAGGACTAACCGTCAGTCTTTTTCT
The DNA here is from genome assembly GCA_964342455.1 of uncultured Hyphomonadaceae bacterium. GTDB lineage: Bacteria > Pseudomonadota > Alphaproteobacteria > Caulobacterales > Hyphomonadaceae > Ponticaulis. Next base: position 113,866 of record CAYFGB010000004.1, on the reverse strand, counting down.
GATGATGCGGTTTCTGGTCGAGGTGAAGGAAGTGACGCTTTCGGAAAATCCGTATCGCCCGATGCTGACAGTTGTCACACCGAAGGAAGAAGACCCGACGTATGACAACAAGGATACCTTCAAGGTTGAAAAACTTGAAGCCGCTCATCCACCGCGTCGGGAATCACGATTGGTGACATCGGAAACGGTCATAACATTTGACGTACCTCAATTCTCGGAACCTAGTTTTTCTGTACCAGTGGAATTGATCAAGAGCGTCGGTGCACCGTCTGTTTCGGTTGAGCGTAAGCAGGCGATTCCGGTCAGGCAACCTAAACCTGATTATCCGCCAAAGGCGCTGAGACAAGGTTTGGAAGGTGATTGCGAAGTAGTGTTTTCAATTGATGCGGCTGGAAGGCCCTACAATGTGAACACTGACTGCAGCCACCCAGTGTTTGAAAGCAGCAGCAAACGAGCCGTCCAGAAGGCATTGTTTGCGGCAAGAGTCGAAAATGGAATACCGATGGGAGACGACAATCTTGTCTATCCTGTCAGTTTCAGATTGAATGAGTAGCGAAGCCGAAAGGCAAGGGAGTGAGCACCATGCGTAAAGCAACTTGGATGACAGCTATTCTTGGCGCAGCCTGCCTCGCCGGAATGACGGCCGGCACAGCGCAAGCCCAGCAGACTTGTGAAGCCACCGAATTCACATCGAAGCCTGGCCAGAAATATCTCGAAGCAGAGAATGCGTTGTTTCAGGAGCCTCAGGATCCAGCCAAAGCTGTTCAGATGCTGTCGGCCATGAAGTCAATGGAACTGAACTGTTACGAGCGAGGCGCTGTTCTGCGCCTGAGCGCGGCGGCCAAGATCCAGATGGATAATCCGGTCGGCGCTGTACAGGATATGGAAGAAGCCCTCCGTATTGGCGCGATTGCCGCTGGCAAAGACACGCTGGACACTTATTACAATATTGCCCAGCTCTACCTTTCAGCCGATCAGGTTGGCAAAGCGAAAGAGTACATGGAGCGCTGGATCCGCGCCGGTGCCAAGCCAACGCGCGATCAGAATTTCCAGCTCGCTGTCATTCACCAGAAGCTTGACGATTTCCGTGGCGCTCTGCCTTACGCTGAAGCCGTTCTGCGAGCAGACGGTTCGAATGCCGACAATCAGATCATCGACTTCCTGATCTATCTGTATGACCGCACGGGCAACCGCGCGAAAAAGGCTGAGCTCCTTGAGCGCAAGCTTCAGATGAACCCAGGCGATGTCACGGTATGGAAAGCCATCGCAGGCGAGTATTTCCAGGCGGGCGAAGAACGCAAAGCGTTTGAAGTTCAAAAGGCGATGTATCTTGCCGGTCTTCTGAAAACGGAAGAAGAGCTGATGACAATCGTCAACTTCTACAACCGTTTCAACGCACCTTACGAAGCGGCCAAGATCCTCGAGAAAGAGATCAACGCCGGACGCATTTCTGACTCGCTTGAGCGTCTCGAGCTTCTCGCCAACCTCTATCAAGTTGCCCGGGAATATGACAAAGCGATTCCAATCGTTCAGCGCGCTGCATCGAAAGCCAGTGATGGCCGTATGGATGAACGCCTTGGCCGTTCTTACTTCGAGCTCGAACAGCACGAGAAGGCCATTGAGGCGCTTCAAACGGCTCTGCGACGTGGCAATCTGAAAGAGCCTGGATATGCCAACGTTCTGATTGGTCAGTCCTACTATGAGCTGGGTGAACGCGAACAAGCGCGTGAGGCCTTCCAGGCTGCTCAGAAATTCAGCGATGGTCGTCGTGCAGGTCGTGGCTGGATCGACTTCATGAATGCGGAAGTCGAAACCAAGAAGCAGTTCGCGATCTTCGAGCAGACCGTCAAGCTTGAGGGACTCCGTAACGAGAAGAAGGGCTGTGACCGCCTGAAAGTTATCGGGGATAACCTGCCAGACACATGTCTGACGATCGATGAACGTATCGAAACAGCTGAGGCGGCGCTTGCCGAGCTCAAAGGCTGATTTTGACGCGACCTTATCCAGCACTCAGCGTCGTTTGCATCAGACGCTGAGATTGGAATTGGAAATCAAAACCCCCGCTCTGTGAAAGAGCGGGGGTTTTTCTGAAGGACAATGGGGCGATTTCCCGCGCCGTTGAGACTTAATCGTCCCGGCTGAGATCGACCGTTTCTGTCTTGCCAACGGCTGCCAGTGCAAATGCATACTCTGTCGCGGTTTCCTTGAGCCCCTCAAAGCGCCCGGACGCGCCGCCATGGCCTGCATCCATATTGATCTTCAGGAAATATGGCCCGCCATTGGGTGCCTCGTGACGCAGCGTTGCGACCCATTTCGCCGGCTCCCAATAAGTCACCCGCGGGTCTGTGAGGCCGCCGGTGATCAGCATGGCTGGATATGGATTGTCTGACACCTGATCAATCGGCGAGTAGGCCAGAATGGTGTCATAGTCCTCAGCGCTTGTGATCGGGTTGCCCCATTCGGGCCATTCTGGCGGTGTGAGCGGCAGCGTGTCGTCAGACATGGTGGTCAGCACATCGACGAACGGTACAGCTGCGATAATGCCGCCAAACAGCTCTGGGTCCATATTTGCAGCAGCACCCATCAGGAGACCGCCAGCCGAACCACCATGCCCGACAACGCGGCCCGGCGCGCCATATCCGTTTTCAACCAGGTAACGACCGGCCGCCACATAGTCCCGGAACGTGTTTTCTTTCTTCTCGAGCTTGCCGTCGAGATACCATTGATACCCTTTGGCCTTTGACCCACGAATATGCGCGATCGCATAAATGAAGCCGCGATCCACCAGGCTCAGGCGGGATGTCCGGAAGTCGGCAGGGATGGTGATGCCGTAAGATCCATAACCATACAGCAGGAGTGGAGCCGAGCCGTCTACCGGCGTAGATTTGTGTCGCAGAATGGTGACCGGTACGAGCGTGCCGTCTTCGCCCGGTGCCATGACCCGTTCGGTGACATAGTCTTCCGGATTGTGGCCCGATGGCACTTCTCTGGTTTTGCGAAGCTGGCGGGTTCTGGTTGCCATGTCATAGTCGAACACCTGGTCCGGCGTGGTCGGCGAGGCGTAGTCGAAGCGCATGGCTGATGTGTCGTACTCATATCCTGCCGACATGCCGAGATCATAAGCCTGCTCATCAAAGGTGATGTCGTGCTCTACGCCTGTCGAACGTTCACGTATCACAATGCGCGGCAGGCCATTGTTTCGTTCCATACGGACCAGGTAATCCTTGAAAGCCTCAATACCGAGGATCAGTGTGCCCGGGCGATGAGGAACGACATCTGTCCAATTGGCTGGTGTCGGATTATCTACCGGTGCCTTGACGATTTTGAAATCGGTCGCGCCGTCGCGATTGGTCACGAGATAAAATTCGCCGTCCCAGTCTACGACGGAGTATTCGACGTTTGGCTCGCGTGCTGCAATCGTCTTAAGTTTGGGATTGATCTCGTCAGAAGGGAAATAATGGACCTCGCTGGAGGTATGTCCGCCTGTCTGGATCAGGATATAATCGCCTGATGCGATTTCTCCAACGCTGACGAAGAAACCGGGATCTGGCTCTTCATAGATCAGGATATCCTCGCCCGATCCAAGTTCACGTTGATAAACGGCGGATGGTCGACCATTCTCGTCGCGCTTCACCCAGAAGATGACGTCTGAATTCTTGCCCCAGACAAAATCGCCGGTCGTCAGCTCAATCACGTCGTCCAGTGTTTCGCCGGTTTCAAGATTGCGAATGGTGATGGTGTAGAATTCCGAGCCTTTGTCATCGACGGCGGCAGCCAGAAGCTTGTGGTTCGGAGAGTGCTCAATTTCACCTGTGTCGAAATAGGCGAGGTCTTTGCCTTCGGCATCACCGTCGAACAGGATTTCCGGCTCGACGGCGCTGTCAAAAGCCTGACCAGCTGGCTTACGGGCCAGAACACCATACTCACCGCCGGTGCGATGGAAGGTATAGTAGGCATACGGGCCGTCAATCACCGGGACGGAGCTGTCATCTTCCTTGATGCGGGCACGCATCTCGTTGAATAGCGTTTCGCGCAGGTCTTCGGTCGGCAGTTCCAGCGTTGCTTTGGTATAGGCGTTCTCCGCCTCAAGGTAAGCGCGGATATCCGGATCGAGCAGGGTAGGGTCCTGCATGACCTGTTGCCAGTTTTCGTCTTTTAGCCAGGCATAGGCGTCCGTTCGGGTGCGCCCGACCTGTTCAATCGTTTCGGGGCGACGTTCGGCGAGGGGTGGCGTTTGCATTCCGGAGTGAGTCATTTCCACTTCTGTTGATTGTGTGTTTGGACCTGGCCAGGAGCAGGCTGACACGAGAGCGAGCGCGCTAACGCTCAGAAGAAAATTACGTGGCGTTGTCATGGTGTCCTGCCAGTGCTGTTCGATATGATTTCAACAATATGGTGTTTACCCGGGGACGGAAGAGGAATGTGGGACGAAATGTAGAATCATTTCCAATTTCGGTGACACGTTTTGTTGTGTGACAGCGACTGTAACATTCCATTCTAGATTTATCTCTAGAAAAAAGACAATATAAACAGATATATAAAAAAATATTGATCCAGTTTATATTCCGTATCTGGACAAAAATAAACATAAGTGTCACATTAGTGTCATGAAGAAAATGGTAGGCGCAGTGAGCGCATTCGCTCTCGCCATCGGCGTGACGCCGATTGCGATGGCTCAAACAACAACCGCTGATGAAGCACGTAGCTATGTAATTGACGTGAAGGGTGAAATTCTGCCCGTTTCGCTCGGCGATCTGTCGTACCCATACCGTGCGGCAAGCCGTGGCACGCCGGGCTCATGTGACATCGTTCTGCAGGTTTCAGAAGCAGGTTCCGCTGACAGCTATAACGTCCAGTCATGCAGCGACAGTGCGTTCGTCGCGGCCGCTGATGCTTTCGCCGATACGCTGGCTTTCGAGTCCGCGCGCGCAGGCGAGACACACGAACTGACAGTGGTCTGGTCTATGGAAGACGCAAGATAAGCGTCCGAGCATACCGGGCAGCTGATGTGATTAACCCCCATAGCCAGTACACCCGGTAAATTGAAGCCGGTCATCACTTTGCTGATGACCGGCTTTTTTTATGTTTCGGAGGGCTCGAAGGTCAGCACGGCACCGTTAATGCACCAACGTTGTCCGGTTGGCGCCGGACCGTCACCAAACACATGTCCCATGTGAAGCCCGCAAACGGCGCAATGGCATTCGGTACGGGGCAGGATCATTTTGAAATCTTTTTTCGTATCGACTACAGCTTCGTCAATCGGTGCCCAGAAGCTTGGCCAGCCGGTCCCGGAGTCGAACTTGTGTTCCGATGACCAGAGCGGCGTTTCGCATCCGACGCAGTGGTAGATACCTTCACGCTTTTCTTCGTTGAAGTTTCCGGGCGTAAAGGCCCGCTCGGTACCTTCCTTCACGCCCACCCTGTATTGTTCCGGGGTCAGCATCTGCTTCCATTCAGCGTCGCTACGTTTGATTTTGTCTGGGGTCGTGGTCATTTCTTTCCTCGCATCGGTCGGACTTTACCATAATTTAGGTGGAATGCCGTCAGTTTGAAGCGATCCCGCAAATGCACTCTGAGGCAGATAGTATGACGGACACCACCAATTCGCCATCGCAATTTCCAAGACGGACGAAATGCCGGCTTGCCGACGCCCCGCTAGAGAGCATTCTCGACCTTGGTCATCAGACGCTGACTGGCGTGTTTCCAAAGACCATCGACGAACCGGTTGCTGTAAGCCCGTTAGAGCTTGCATGGTGTCGTGAGACAGGCTTGGTGCAGCTTGCCCATGATTATCCGGGTGAGCTTATGTATGGCGAAACCTATGGATACAGGTCGGGCCTTAATGCCGGTATGGTCCGTCATCTGCAGCAAAAGATTTCCATCCTCGAACGGTTTGTACGTCCGCTGACAGCTGGCGATACCGTGCTGGATATTGGCGCGAATGATGCCACCACACTGAAGTCTTATGAAACGTCCGGGCTGAAACGGATCGGGATTGATCCCAGTGCCGAAAAGTTTCGTGGCTTCTATCCCGATGACATCGCGCTGGAAGTGGATTTCTTTTCTGAAGCAGCCTTCCGGCGCGTGTCTGATCAGAAGGCGCGGATCGTTACGTCGATCGCCATGTTCTACGATTTGCCAGACCCGATTGCCTTTGCCCGCGATATAGCTGGCGTGCTGGCAGACGATGGGATCTGGCATTTCGAGCAGAGCTATCTTCCCTTGATGTTATCCCAACTGGCGTACGACACGGTTTGTCAGGAGCATCTGGAATATTACTCGCTCTCTGTGGTGAAGCGTATTCTGGACGCGGCAGACCTCCAGATCGTGGATGTGACGACCAACACGGTGAATGGCGGCTCGTTCGCCGTAACGGCCATGCATAAGGGCGCTCGCCCGGTTCGCGATAATGGCATGGTTGTCGACTGGATGCTGAAGGAAGAGGCCGCCATGGGCCTGCGCACGGCAGAGCCCTATCTGGCATTCGCCGAAAAGACCCGGCGCCATGCGGAACGGCTGCGTGACTTGCTGACGTCGCTGAAGGCAAGCGGCAAACGCATTCTTGGTCTTGGTGCATCAACCAAGGGCAATGTCGTGTTGCAATATGCTGGTTTGGGGCCGGATCTGATCGACGCTATTTCTGACGTAAATCCGGATAAATGGGGCGCAATGACGCCGGGCACACATATCCCGATTTGTTCAGAGGAGGTAGCCCGCAAAATGGAACCGGATTACTTCCTGGTTCTGCCCTGGCATTTCCGGGCCGGAATTGTTGAGCGGGAAGCGGAATTTCTGGCTCGCGGTGGCAAGCTCATCTTCCCGCTTCCTGGCATTGAAATCGTCGGTGCCTAGTAGAGCGTCTGAAGGGCTGCGCCGTCATAATCGCGCAGCTCGTCCTGACGACCTTCCCTGACCTTGCGGGCCCACTCAGGGTCCTGCAGCAAGGCGCGGCCGACCGCTACCAGATCGAATTCATCTTTCTCCAGTCTTTCGATCAGATCGATCAGCGGACGGGTTTTCGAGCCTTCTCCCCGGAAAGACCCGGTGAATTCGGCGGAAAGGCCAACAGACCCGACTGTAATGGTGGGAAGGCCGGTGAGTTTCTTGGCCCAGCCAGCAAGGTTCAGCCCGCCTTCGCCATCGACGTCGGGAAATTCAGCTTCCCAATAGCGGCGCTGTGAGCAGTGAATACTGCTGACGCCAGCATCAACGAAGACTCTTAGAAAGGCTTCGAGTTCCTGCGGGGTCGGGGCCAGTCGGACCGTATAATCCTGTTGTTTCCATTGTGAGAACCGCAGAATGATTGGGTAGTCGGGGCCGACCTGCTTGCGGGCTTCTGAAATGATCTCTCCGGCAAAGCGGGCCCTTTCGACTAGTGTACCGCCGAAATCGTCGCCGCGGCGGTTCATGACATCCCAGAAGAACTGATCGACCAGATAGCCATGTGCACCATGGATTTCGGCGCAGTCGAAACCGAGCGCTTTGGCATTTACGATGCCTTCCACAAAGGCGTCGCGCATATCAATGACTTCGTCACGACTGGGCGCTTCAGCAATCTGTTTGCCATTGTGAAGCACGCCGGACGGGCTGTCGGAGGGGGCATCCGGATTTGGTCCGGTACCCGGCTTGCGCATATAGCCGACATGCCAGATTTGTGGGGCAATCTTGCCGCCAGCATTGTGAACCTTCGACACAACATTCTTCCAGCCGACCAGGGCATTATCGGCGTGAAAGTTCGGCACCTTGCTGTCAAAGCTGGCGCCGCCCCGTCGAACCGTGGTGCCTTCCGTGATCAGCAATCCAACATCAGCCTCGGCCCGGCGGGCGTAATAATCGGCGACGTCATCTCCCGGCACGCCGTCTGGCGAGAATGATCGAGTCATCGGTGCCATGACGATCCGGTTGGAAAGCTCCATGCCCGACAGTTTGAAGGGTTGGAAGAGTGCATCGAAGTTCGGCATGGAATCTCCTTGAAATACAATTCTGTTTTGAGCGGACTAAATTTGCCGGGCCGTGGAAAGTCAATTCGCAAAGGTGTGAACCGGCACACTTCTTGCGATCTTCAAGCCATGCTGGTCCTTCGCAGAAGCGTTGGCCTGAATTGAGCCAGGGAGGGTGGCGTTAATGTTTGAGGTGGGACAACGCAGTCGATTTTGCTCGCTGGGTGGACTCGCGGCACTGGTTGGATGGATGTGCGTGTTGCCTCTGCCTGCGGTAGCTCAGGCCACCGGCAACATGTCAGCTGCGGCTCCACTATCGACGGTGGCACATGCTGAGGCGGCTTCCGCTCCAGACCGGGCCGCCCCCGAACCTGCTCGGACCGCAAACACCAAAACCACAATCACCCGGACCTATGTGTCGTCTCATCCTTCGGCGAGAAACGTAACTCAGGGCGGCACCTCGCAGACCATTACCTATCATCCAGCCGAAAGCGGCGCGCCGAGCACTGCAGCAGCCAGCCGGCTTGTTCGGTCGACTGTTTCTGTCATCAATCAGTCAGCCGGACGTCAGGATTATCGCTTATTGTGGTATTTACTTTCGCCCAGGCTTCAGGCCGAACTCGATCCGGAAACGATTGCCGCTCGTTTTTCTGACCTGTCTATGCGCGGCATCGCGCTCGACCAGGCGCTGGGCAGCACGCCCGAGTTCGACCTTGAGCCTTATCTTCTTGAGGACGGTCGCCTCAGACTGCGAGGCAGATTTCCTGTAAACCCCCAGAGTGTACGTTTCGACCTCATCTTCGTCCGGCATTCCGGCGTCTGGAAGCTTGATGCGATTGCGTTTGCGGGTGCTGGATAATCCCTAGAGCGTTTCCAGATTTTCCAGATAGCCTTTCGCCGTCTCCAGATATTCGCTGCGCCGGCTTTTATCCATCCGCTCCCAGGTTGAATAAACGCGGGAAATCCGGCCATTCTTTTCCAGAGCGTCCCGGTTTCGGATCAGAAAGTCCCAGTAGAGGGAGTTGAACGGACAGGCGTTCTCCCCGGTTTTACGCGAGACCGCATAAGCGCAGTTGCCGCAATAATCGGACATGCGATTGATGTAGGCGCCACTTGCCGCATAGGGTTTGGATCCTAGCTGACCGCCATCGGCATACAGAGCCATGCCGATAACATTTGGAGCTTCTACCCATTCGAAGGCGTCGGCGTAGACGGCAAGATACCATTCATGGACGTCGAACGGATCAATCCCGGCGATAAGTGCGAAAACGCCTGTCACCATCAGGCGCTGAATATGGTGGGCATAGGCCTCATCCCGCGTTTGGCGCACCACCTGCTTCACACAATTCATCTTTGTGTCGGCAGACCAGTAATAATGAGGTAGAGGCCTCTCCGCGCTCAGCGCGTTTTGCTGCGTGTAGTCTTCGTTGGCACGCCAGTAGATGCCGCGAACATATTCCCGCCAGCCAATAATCTGGCGAATGAAGCCCTCTACGGCGTTCAGTGGCGCCTTCTTGTCCCGGTAAGCTTTCTCGGCGCGTTCACATATGTCCAGCGGATCAAGCAGACCGACATTCAGATATGGTGAGATGAGGCTGTGATAGAGGAATTTATGGCCTTCAAGCATGGCGTCCTGATAGTCGCCAAAACAGGGCAGTGCGTCAGTGAGAAAGTGGTCGAGTGCTTGTTCCGCGTCTGAACGTGTCACACCCCACCAGAAGCCTTCGAGGTTTCCGAAATTCTCCTCGAAGCGATCCGCAACAAGACTCAGAACTTCGTCTGTGATCTTATTAGGTTCAAATTTAAGCCGCTTCGGCATGAACAGATCATCACTTGCCGGTTTGCGGTTCTCCTGATCGTAATTCCATTCCCCGCCTTCCGGGTCATCGCCATCCAACAGTATGTTGTAGCGCTTGCGCATCTCCCGATAAAAATACTCCATGCGCAGTGATTTGCGCCCTTCAGCCCATGAGTTGAAGGTGTCGTGCGACGCGAGGAAACGATCATCCTCGCAAATGTTCAAAGGCGTCTCATTGTCTTTCTTCCATGCCTTGAAGGCCTGTAGCACACGTCGTTCTGAAGGTTCGGTAAGCGTCACGCCGTCAGGATTGTGACGATCCACCGCCCTGGATAGTTCACCTGTGAAGCTTCCGGTGTTTTCTCCGTCATCAAGCTTCACATAGTCTACCGTCCAACCAAGCTCTTCCATCTCCTTGGCGAAATGGCGCATGGCTGAGAGGATGAAAGCGATTTTGCGTTTGTGATGGGGGACGTACTCGGTCTCGTCTTTCACTTCACACATCAGGATCGCGTCCTGTTCGGGATCGGCGTCCTTCAGGCTTGAAAGATTCGCGCTCAGTTGGTCACCTAGTATGAAAATTAGATTTCGCATGGCCTACCACTCAACCTCGCTGCCCGCATAGTCGAAGAAGCGTCCCGTCTGATCGGCGGGCAGGGTGTCGAGCACGGAAATCAGATTGCGGGCGCAGGCTTCTGGCGAATGTGTAAATTTTCCTCGTGCAAGCGGACGGGAGAGATCAGTTTCAATTGTGCCCGGGTGCAGCGCGACACAAACGCTTTCCGGGTTTCGTCTTTTCTGTTCAATGGCGGCCGTACGGGTGATCTGGTTGAGCGCAGCCTTCGAGGTTCGATAGCTGATCCATCCGCCAAGATCATTGTCACCGATAGAACCAACTCTGGCAGACAATGTCGCCACCAGACATCGGTTTTTGCGGGGCAGCAGCGGAAGAAAGTGTTTTAGCGCCAGCGCAGGGCCGACCGTATTCACGGCCAGAATTTGCTGTAACGTTTCTGCCTTCAGGTCTCGGAAAGCTTTTTCAGGAGGTGTGCCGTCAGGCGCGGTCAGAACGCCCGTTGCAATGATCAGCGCGTCAAACTGGATGTTCTGATCATTGAAGTGCCGGGCCGCGCGGACAAGGCTATCCTCATCATTGAAGTCAATGGCAGGCTCGCTCTGTCGCGACAGTCTGGCCAGCAAGCCACAGCGCGGATCCCGGCTGATCAGTTCGCCTAGGGCGTGGCCGATGCCACCGGTCGCGCCGATGATGGCAGCGCAATATTGTTCCTGAAGTGAGAAAAACATGAAGCTCCGTCCGGTCTGTCCTGTCTTTACGCAGGACATGGCAGGCAGGATCAGGCCGCTTCATCTTCTTCTTCGACCAGTTCCTGTTCGGTTTCTTCCGGATCGCGGTCGCGTTCATAGCGTTCGATTTCCGTGTCGATCCACTTCATGACGCGCTCTTCGGGCACGCCAAGTTCGCCAAGAACATCACCAGCCAGGGCAATGGCGTCCATCGGTGTCTTAACCACGCGCGGTCGCATTCCAAGCTCTCTGTGACGGGTTTGCTCCTCTGCGTCATTGACGGCGACGAAGCGGGTCAGATTCGGGAAGGTCTGTCTTACCGCAGTAGTGAGTGACAGCGACACAGAGTAACGAGCTTCACCGAGAACCAGAACACGCGCATCTGCTGCCTGGACTGCATCGATCAATCTGAAGTCAGAAGCATCCCCATAAATTACGTCATACCCATCAGACACGGCGCGCGCGAACCGCTTGGTGTCGCTATCAAGGGCAACATGTGGGATCTTCTCCGATATCAGAGCGTCGACAACGATCCGGCTGGTCTCTGTCATACCGAACACGATCACTTTCGGCAGTGTGCGATCACTGAGTGTTTCAAGATTCGCTTCGGCCGAGCCCGGCTTACTGGTCAGTTGTACCGCAATGATCCGGGCAAGCTTCAATCCTGCGCCGGTCCAGAAGGGGGCGAGACCAAGTGACAACGCGGTTGCCGCGACCATGATGGAAACGCCTTCGCCCGGTGTTCCGGCTCGAATGGCTGTGATGGAGAGCACGATCAGCGTGAATTCCGATGCCTGAGACAACATGAAGGCAAGCTGAGTGGCGCCGGGGAGCGTCCACTTGTTGATGCGCGCCGAAATGAAGATCAGCAGGCTCTTCGTCAACATGATGCCAAGCGTCAGGGCAATGATAAGCGGCAGATGACGTCCAAGCGCGCCAAGGTCTAGCATCAGCCCGACATTCACGAAGAAGAAACTGAGCAATAAGCCCCGGATGGGCATGACTTCGGTCTGAATAGCGTGGCGATACGGGGTGTCCGCAATCGCCATGCCAGCGAGGAAGGCTCCTAGCGTGAGCGACAAGCCTATCGCTTCGCTGGCCGCGGCCGCGGCGACGACCACGAGAATAGCCATCATCGTGAACACTTCCTCCACGTCGGCGGAAGCCAGAACCTGGAAAAGCGGTCGGACAATAAACTGCCCCACCAGCGCAGCGGCGGCGAAGGCCAGAACGGCCTGGCCCGCAGCGACCCCCATGGCAAAGGCTAAAGTGGCAGGATCATTGTCCAGCGAGTTGGCGAAGATCAGTAGGAAAATTGCAACGACGTCCTGGAAAATCAGTACCGCGACGGACGAGCGGCCCAACGGGCAGGTGTTCAATCCTCTTTCGGCCAGAATTCTGGTGACGACGGCGGTCGATGACAAGCCGAGCGACATGCCGACCGCAATGGCGATGGGCCATGATAGACCCGCCATAAATGCAATCAGCGTAAACGCACCGCCGCACAAGAGCATTTGCAATGGGGCCAGACCGAGAATATCGCGTCGGCTTTCGCGCATTTCCTTTAGAGAAAAATGGAGGCCGATATCAAAGAGCAGGAACACCACCCCCATTTCCGCCAGGAAGTGTGTCGTATCGCCCTCAGAAAGTGCGTTGAGGCCAAATGGGCCGATTGCTACGCCTGCAATGATATAGCCCACCATGGGACTCAGTCGAAATGCGCGTGAGGCAAGCGCGGCGACTGTGCCGGCGCCAAGCAGAACGATTGCTGGCTGAAGCGCTTCTACTGGTGACATGGCGGTTTTGTTTTCCCTGAGAGCGTTATCAATCGGAAAACACGGCTAAGCTGTCAAGAAAAAGGCCGCATTTCGAAAAATGCGGCCCAATTCAGAAATGTATCAGACGAACGTCCGATCAGGTCTTAGAGAGACTTGCTGACCGTGAGAACGAATCTTTCTTCGTCGCCATCAACATCTGTGTCCCAGAGACGGAGGTCGAGGTCGAGACCGACAGGTGTCGCAACGCCAAGACCAACTGAGAACGCTGTGTAATCTTCGCCTTCGTCAAAGCTGTAGTTACCTACGCTGGCGTCAACACCGAACATGTCTGTGAAAGCGTAAGCAGCTGTTGCCTCGGCCCAGAGATTTTCGCCATCTGGATCATACCAGAGGTAACCACCGATTTCGACGCCAGCCGGGAAAGCGTAGCCAAGGCCGCCATAGATTTCGTATACGTCGTCATAGCCGCTCGCATCCGGGAAGTAGTAGCCGATAACACCAACGTCATAGGACAGGCCACTCTCAAACGCACCAGCATAACCGGCGTAGAGGTCAAGCTCGGTGCTTGCATCGTCGCCATATTCAACGCTGGACGCCCAAGTACCTGCGTAGAAATTGCCAGCGGCAAGGTCAAAACCGCCCTGGACAGCGAAGTCACCCATTGACTGCGTGGCACCACGCCAAACGTAATCTGTTGTCAGTGCAACGTTACCAGAAATTTCAACTTCCTGGGCCATTGCCGGAACCGCGAGAGCAGCCGAAGCGGCGCCTGCGAGAATAAAGTTACGGATCATAGTCGTTTCCCCAATTGATAGTGCATGCCCAATGCATGCCAGCGCCCGCTTCGCTCTGCTGACCGTTTTAAGAGTGCAACATGAAAGCTTGCGATTGCTGCCGAGACACTGCTGAGCAGGCCGCTTTTTCGCAACTGCGTTGGAATTCACTATCTCAATCGAATCTTTTGCGCCTAATTCATGAGCACTTGTTGGTCGTCATTGATTGATTTTCGTGCGTGTCAGGAAGGTTGAAGTTTGTTGCTTTACGATAAGGAAACCTGTCCGCTTTCGGATAAAAAACATGCGTTTAGATGGTTGCTGTAACGACTCGAAATTTCGCCGATTTCAAATGAGACGTAAACCAAGCTTGGCGATTTCCATGGTGTCGTTCATAAGGGCCGCCTGTAGACATGAGAGTTTGTAAGAATGATGTGGTTTCTGATCGCCATCGGCCTCGTGGCCCTGATCGTAGGTGGCGAAATTCTTGTCCGAGGCTCTGTGGGAATTGCCAGGAAAATTGGCGTTTCTGACCTGTTTATTGGTGCGGTTCTGGTCGGTTTCGGGACGTCAGCGCCTGAGCTCGTCGCCTCCTTGAGTGCTGTCTCTTCAGATTCGGCAGGGCTGGCGGTTGGTAACGTGCTCGGGTCGAATGTGGCAAACCTGTTGCTGGTTCTCGGTGTGGCAGCTCTCATCTATCCGATTGCAACGCATCCCAAAGCGCTCATGAGAGACGGCCTCTTCATGCTGCTTTCTACACTCGCTCTTTGCTATCTGGTCTACACCAACGGTTTTTCCAGTCGATTCGTCGGTATCGCGCTGTGTGCAGCGCTTGTTCTGGTGATCATTATCAGCTTCTTCAGCGACAAGGCGTCCAGCGGTCTGGAAACGCCTGCTGATATGCACAGGGATGAGGCAGAATTGATGGACGGACACCTGTCCATGATTGTTGCGATTCCCATGACGCTTGCTGGCCTTGCCGGGATCATTTTCGGTGCGAACTGGCTGATCGATGGCTGTATCCAGCTGGCGCGGTCGATTGCTCTTTCGGAAACCGTTATAGGCATCACAATCGTGGCCGTCGGGACAAGCCTGCCAGAGCTCGTGACTTGTGTTGTTGCGGCCCTGAAGAAGAAACCGGATGTTGCGCTCGGCAACGTTCTTGGGTCCAACACTTTCAACGTGCTTGGGATTCTTGGCATTACATCAGCGTCGCTGCCCTTTAACATTCCGATGGATGAGCTGAACATGTCACGCGACCTTGGGGCTCTGGGGCTCTCCGTGCTCTTCCTTCTTCTGTTCGCGTATACAGGCAGAAGGGTCGCGCGCTGGGAGGGCGGATTGCTGCTTCTGGGCTATATTGTTTATATGTATTTGTTGATCACAACGTGAGCGAAATGAGCGAAACACAAAATTATCAGGGACTTGATCAGCTTGGCAGCGACGCCCGCGCGGCTGATACGCCTGAAGCGGCAAAACTCGAGCGCGTGCCAAACCCGCACCCGGATATGCTGTATTGCGCCAGATTCGTTGCGCCAGAATTCACTTCAATTTGCCCGGTGACGGGCCAGCCGGATTTTGCCCATCTGGTAATTGACTACGCACCGAACCAGCATCTGGTCGAATCCAAGAGCCTGAAACTGTTCCTGCAATCATTCCGGAACCATGGCGCATTTCATGAAGATTGCACGATCTATATCGCCAGGCGGTTGGTCGAACTGCTGGACCCGACATGGTTCCGAATTGCCGGCTATTGGTATCCGCGTGGCGGCATTCCGATCGATGTGTTCTGGCAATCAGACGAGCCGCCGAAAGGTTTATGGGTGCCGGACACAGGTGTTCAACCCTATCGTGGGCGCGGCTGATCAGCGATCAGACCACACCGAGATGCGTTCGGATGTGCTAGGTCGCGGGCGCTCAAACAAAGACACTTTGCTCTGCCCAATGAAGACGTTTCCGGCGATGCGTTCGGTTTCCGAAAGGCCAAGTACCGTGTTGATCTCCGCGTCGAATGCCCACCATTCCGTCAGCCAGCTGCCAGCATAGCCGCAGGCATGCGTGACGTAGAGCAAATTCATGCAGAGCGCGCCGGCGGACAGTTCCTGCTCCCAGACGGGTGTCTTGCCGTCGTCTTTTGGTGATGAGACTATGATCACGGAGACTGGTGCTCGCAGAAGACGCTGGCGTTCTATCTCCACCTCCTGCTCAGATGCCTCGGGATTAAGGTCCTTAAAACGTCTTGCGAGATGGGCGCCGAGCGTCTCGCGGCTTTCCTGACGAACAATAATCGCTCGCCATGGCCCTAGCCGCCGGTGGTCAGGCACCCGCATAGCAGCGGCCAGCATATTCTCGAGTTCTTCGCCTGACGGGCCGGGAGCCTCGGCGTCGAATGTCTTTATCGGTGTTGATCGTCGCGTCGCGATAAAGCTTTTAACGTCGTCGCTCGCACATTGCGGCGATGGCGTGGGTGCGTTCAAGTCCGGTAATTCGAAAGGCAATTTTGTCATACAGATCCTGCGCGTTTTGAGAACGCTGTTCACTTTTCTATCGTTTCATGTCCTAGTTAGGGATGTAACCAGGGTATGAAAGTGCAAATGTCCGCAGAAACAACACAAATTCAGAAAGCATCTACTCAGACACCAGCGGAACGTCGCCGTTTGCGCGTGCGCGATGCCATTATTGAAGCGGCAGAACGGGTCTTTGCCCAGGAAGGACCGGACGGACTTTCTATACGCCGGTTGGCGGATGAAATCGATTACTCACCATCTGCGATCTACAAATATTTTACGTCAAAAACCGAACTTGTTTCAGTGCTCAAGGAAGATTTCTTTGAGGGGCTTGTGAAGAAGATCGAGGAGGTCAAGGCACGCCCTGACATCCCTTTGGACGTTTGTGCGCGAGACAGCGTTTCGACCTATATTCACACCGCGCTGGCCCGGCCCTATCATTATGCCGCTGCGTTTTCTGGCGCTGGTGAGGGCGTGACATTCGGACCTGATGGCGTTGCCCTGGAGGGCTCTGATACCGTGGAGGGCACTTTCCGCCTTCAGGCATTTTCCATGCTCTACGAACTGGTTTCCGAATGCCGGGCGAGTGGAATTTTCCGAGCTGATCTCGAACTGGGGCCCGCGGCAAAGTCCCTCTGGGCCAGCATGCATGGACTTGCCATGCTGATGATCCATTTGCCGGGCTATGGTACAAGCTTCGAGGACCGGGATGATATGGCGCAGGACGCTTTCATCGATTTTCATGCGGATCTGGTTGTTCGTGGATTGCTGGCCTGAACCTTATAAACTTCCGTGATGTCATCTCAAGATCACAAAAGTGAACACCGTTCACTTTTCAAAGAGTGTTTTCTGTAGTATCAGAATGCCTGAGGCTGGGAGTCTGCCAATGGCATCTGACGTTCGTTCTGGTCCCCGATTGAGTCGAGGGCTTTTTTATCTCGCGATCATTGCCATGGTGATGATTGGCATTGCAGGCTTTATCCTGTCCCAGCGCAGTGAAGGTGGCGCGGTGAACATCGCCGAGGGACCACCAAAGCCATTGCCGGTGTCCGTTTCGACAGTCCGGTTTTCCGATACGCTGAACATTCGTGAGCAATATACTGGACTGGTCTCAGCCAGGCGGACCAGCGAGCTGGGTTTCGAGACTGGTGGGAGGATTGAACGGGTTCTCGTTGATGTAGGCGATCAGGTGGCATCAGGACAGAAACTGGCGCTGCTCGATACGCGAACCATTCAGGCCAACCTCAACGCAGCAAACGCACAGATCGGAGAGGCACAGGCTTCCCTTAAACTGGCGCGCTCAACCGTCGAGCGACAAGCCCAGCTGGAAGCCAAGGGCCTGCTTTCGGCTCAGTCTTATGACGAGGCGTCTGCTCAGGAAGAGGCCGCATTGGCACGCCTGGATGCCGCCAGCGCACAGGCTGAGGCCCTCAAAGTAAGGCTGGAACTCGCCTCGCTACGCGCGCCCTTTGATGGTGTTGTTACGCAACGTTTCAGAGACGAGGGCGCGATCGCATCACCGGGCACCCCGGTGGTCCAGCTCGTCGAAAGCAGTGTTCTGGAAACCGCCATCGGTCTGCCCGGTCATCTGGCTGACCGGTTGGACGTTGGAAAAACCTATCCGGTCGATATTGCGGGCACTGAGGTAGAGGCAACGCTCCGGTCTATGACCGGCGTAATTGACACAAACATGCGAACCGTAACCGCAGTGTTTGACCTGCCGGAATCGATTGCTGCGAGTGCGGGTGACGTCGCCCGCCTACAACTCGAACAATCTCTGTCACAAAGTGGCTTCTGGGTGCCGGTGTCGGCCCTGAGTGAAGCAGAACGCGGCTTATGGTCAATCTATGTCGTTCGGGATGATGACGCCGGAACACCTCGTGCCGAGAAAAGTCTTGTTGATCTTCTGCATGCTGAGGCCGACAGAGCATTTGTGCGCGGCGCGCTTGATGATGGCGACCTCTTCATTACCGATGGCCTTCATCGGCTGGCACCCCGGCAGATCATATCCCCGGTAATGACGAATTCAGCGGCCTTCGCGGAGCGTTGAGATGCATTTGTCGACGCTTTTCTTTCGCCAGCCCCGCCTGACCATTCTGGCCGTGCTGATTATTGTTGCGGCTGGTCTGGGCGCTTTGATGAATCTCGGACGTCAGGAAGACCCCACACTCGTCGAGCGCTATGGCTATGTTCTGACCTTTTACCCTGGGGCAGACGCTTCCCGGGTGGAAGCGCTGGTGACTGACCCGATCGAGACGGCATTGCAGGAGCTGACAGAAGTCGAAGAGCTGATCTCGACATCTCGCGCCAATGTCTCGCAGGTCAGCATTACCATTCGCGAAGATCTGAGCCAGTCGCGCGTTGATGAAGCCTGGACCTTGATTCGCCAGCAGGTGAGCCTCGCTGAGGCCAACATGCCGGAAGGGACCGTGGCCCCCTATGTCCGGCGAATGTTTGTCGGCGCGACAACTATGGCGGTAGGCTTGCGTTGGGAAGGTGAGGGGGAACCCCCGCGCAGCATCATGAACCGCCTGGCCCGCGATTTGGAAGACCGGTTTCAGAATTACCCGGGCACTGAGGAAACTGATGTCTTCGGTGAGGTGTCAGAAGAAATCCGGGTCGTTATGGATACTGACAAGCTGGCAGCCGCTGGTTTGACCACACGCCAGGCTGCAGGCCTGATCGCGCGAGCGGATGCAAAGGCGCCAGCCGGTCAGGTGCGGAGCCAGGGCACAAATCTTGGTCTGGAAATCGAGGGTGAATTCTCATCCATTGCCCGCATACGATCCGTTCCGCTTTTACAGAGAGCGGACGGCACGGCTATTCGCGTTGGTGATGTATCCAGCGTCAGCAAGGGCGAAACCGAGCCGCCATCGGTGATGGCCAATGTGAACGATGATCCCACAATCATGGTCGGTGCCTATATCGAGCCCAATAACCGGGTGGATCTTTGGGCGGATGGAGCGCGTCACCTAGTAGAAGAATTTGCTTCGTCTGTGCCGAGGGGCATTTCGGTCGAAATCCTCTTTGATCAAAGTGAATACACGGAAGCCCGACTGAATGGTCTGGCCCGCAATCTCTGTTACTCGGCGCTTATCGTTTTCGTCGTATTGTTTCTGTTTATGGGCTGGCGAGCTGCTTTGATCGTCGGATCAGCGCTGCCTCTGACCGTCTGTCTGGTGCTGATCCTGTTCCGCATTTTTGGCATGCCGCTTCACCAGATGTCGGTCACCGGGCTGGTGATTGCGCTCGGCCTGCTCATTGATAACGCCATCGTTGTTGTGGACGAATTTGAACAGAAGCGGGCCAGAGGTGCGTCTCGGCTGAGTGCGATTTCTCAGACCTTGCACCATTTGTTCGGGCCGCTTTTTGCCTCCACACTCACCACGGCACTCGCTTTTGCGCCCATTGCCATGCTGCCGGGCGGAGCGGGAGAATTTGTAGGCATGATAGGTGTGTCGGTGATGTTTGCGGTGGGGTCTTCCTTCCTGATCGCCATCACCATCGTGATTGCGTTTGCGGGCTGGTTTGATCGTCAGCGTCAGGAGGGGGAGCGCCATCGCTGGTGGCGGGACGGCATCGTTGTTCCCAATATGACCGAAGGCTATCGCTGGTCGCTCTACTGGTCGCTCCGCCTGCCAGTCGTTCCCATATTGTCCAGCTTTCTTCTGGCAGGATTTGGCTTCTTCATGGCGGTCGTTGTGTTGCCCGCCCAGTTTTTCCCGGCCACAGAGCGAAACCAGTTCCAGCTCGACGTCCAGCTTCCTTCGGAGGCCACGATTTATGATGCCGAGGCGCTGACGGCGCGCGCGACAGAAATCATTCGCGCCTATCCGGGCGTTGAGGATGTTCACTGGGTGGTCGGCGAGGGCGGCCCCCGCGTCTATTATAATGCCTTCAACAATCAGAATGGTGTGGCGGGATTTGCTTCAGGCTGGGTGACGCTCGACAGCAATGAGCGTACGCGCATGGTCGTACCCGCCCTTCAGATGGAGCTCCGGGAAGCGTTTCCCGAGGCTCGTTTTCTGGCGATTCCCTATGAACAGGGCCCCCCTGTTGATGCGCCGATTGAGTTTTTCATCAATGGGCCAGACATCTCGACGCTTAATGATCTTGGCAATGAGATGCGAGCCATTTTGTCGGACGTGCCCGGCGTGACCTTCACCAGTGCGAGCATGGAGACGGGTACGCCGATCATCCGGCTGATGGCGGATGAGACATCGGCTGAGCTTGCTGGCGTTCGTCTTCAGGATCTGGCCGGAGACATTGCCGCAGAACTGGAAGGGGTGGAAGCTGGAAGCATTCTGGAAGGCGTTGAGGAAATTCCCGTGCGCGTCATCGCTTCAGATGAACGGCGAGGGTCGCTGGAAAGTCTGCGGGACAAGCGTGTCGGGGCGGGCACGCAAAGTGGATTGGGTGCGCCGCTCAACGCTTTGGGTGATCTTGAGTTTTCACCCGAGGTCTCGATCATTACACGACGCGATGGCGAGCGCTCAAACATCATCCGGGCCTGGGTCGAACCTTACGCGCTGCCTGCGCCGATTTTCGAAGCCTTCCAAACGCGTCTGGATGAAGCTGGTTTCAGCGTCCCGCCGGGCTATCACATTCTGCTGGGCGGTGAGGCGGCTGAGCGCGGCGATGCTGTTGGCGGTTTGCTCGGTACGGCGCTACCGCTTGTGATCGCAATGGCGGGCTGTGTGGCACTGGTATTCAATTCCTTCCGCATGTCAGCGCTGGTTCTGACCGCCGGATTCCTCTCAATCGGATTTGCCTTTATCGGTATCTGGGCGTTTGGACTTCCGTTTGGATTTGTGGGCATTGTCGGGGCGATGGGACTGCTCGGTATCTCTATCAATGGGACAATCGTTGTGCTTTCGGCACTCAGGGCCGATCATGAAGCCATGGCCGGTGACCGACAGGCGCAAATCGATACGGTCGTGGATGCGACGCGCCATATTGTGGCCACCACGCTGACGACCATGGGTGGTTTCCTGCCGCTTCTTCTCGAAGGTGATCAGTTCTGGATGCCGTTGGCGTCCGGTATCGCGATTGGCGTTGGCGGTTCAGCTCTGCTGGCGCTCTATTTCACCCCGGCTGTATTTGCGCTGGCGCATCGCAAACGCCGCGAAGCGCCTGCAAAACCTGATCTGGGACCTTCGGAAACGGTGCCCGCATGACGTCTGCGCGCAAAGGCTGGACGACGCTTCGCAAGTCTCTGGTGTATGAGACGCCCTGGATCAGCGTGCATGATCATGACGTTGTCGCCCCTACCGGCAAGCCCGGTGTCTATGGGACGGTGCATATGAAGAATTATGCGGTTGGGGTCCTGCCCATCGATGAAAATGGCTTTACCTGGCTGGTTGGGCAATCACGTTTTGTTTTTGACGCTTGGTCATGGGAGCTGCCCGAAGGGGGCGGGGCGCGGGATGAAATGCCCGTCGATGCAGCGCGACGGGAGCTGGCGGAAGAAACCAGTTTGCAGGCCGCAACTTTCCTTCCATTGTTTGAAAACATTGAGTTTTCGAACTCGGTTACCGATGAAATCGGCTTTGCTTTTCTGGCCTGTGATCTTTCACCTTGCGCAGGCCGTCCGGACGAAACCGAGGATCTTGAGCTTCGCCATCTTCCCGTAAAAGACGTTTTCGAAATGATCGATCGTGGCGAAATCACCGATATGTTTACTCTTGCGATGTTGTCTCGGGCATATCATTTAGCCAATACTGGTCGCCTGCCGGACGCTGTCGCGAAGGTGTTTCGATAGGTTGCATACCTGCGTGAAAAGGAGGTCGTAATGGCCGAACAATCATTGGAACAGGTCACCGTCGCAGAACGGCACGGAGCCACACCACCTGTCTGGACCCGTCTCCGCTTTGAGGCTGCCGCGAGCGCCGCAGAGGAGCCGACGCTGGCAAGCATGCTGAACGCGGCGATTCTCAGCCATGACCGTTTTCCCGATGCCTTGTCTTACTATCTGGCTCAGAAGCTGGCGGGTTCAGAAATGAACGCTCTGCAGGTGCGGGAGATTTTTGACCAGGCTTACAAGTCTGACGAGCGCCTCTATCAATATGCTGAACGTGACATGCAGGCCGTTCTGGAACGTGACCCGGCTTGCCGGTCATTTCTTCAGCCTTTCCTGTTTTTCAAAGGCTTTCACGCTCTGCAATCCTACCGGGTCGCTCACTGGCTCTGGCAGGAAGGCCGGGAAACGCTGGCTTTCTATTTTCAGTCCCGCATTTCCGAGCTTTATAATGTCGACATTCACCCGGCCGTTCAAATCGGCTCGGGCGTCATGCTCGACCACGCAACTGATCTGACCATTGGGGAAACCGCTGTTGTAGGCGATGATTGCTCAATCCTTCAGGGTGTGACGCTTGGCGGTACGGGCAAGGAAGTTGAAGATCGTCATCCGAAAATCGGGAAGGGCGTGCTGATCAGTGTCGGTGCGAAAGTGCTCGGCAATATCAAGGTCGGCGATGGGGCCGTAGTTGGCGCAGGCAGCGTTGTGCTGCAGGATGTGCCCGCGAACTGCACAGTGGTCGGCATTCCGGCCAAGCCGGTTGGCGGACCTTGCTGTGACAAGGCCTCGCAAATGGACCAGACGCTGCCGAACGAGCAGGACTGAACCTAAAACCATCAGAAAAATAAATCCGGTGACAGAGAGGCAGCGGTTTTCATCCGCTGATTCTCTCTCTAACCTGTGCGCTGCAATATGGAAGGATCCGAACATGAGTCCGGACGAAGTAAAGGACGTTGAGGCTTATCTGAAAAAGACCCTCAACCCGAACATCCGCCTTGAAAAGCGGGACAGGACCAATGATTCGCTTGAGGTTTACCTTGAGCAGGAATTTATCGCTCTGCTCTTCAAGATCGAAGAGGAAGGTGAAACCTCCTATCAGTTCCAGATGACCATTCTGAAGGAAGATCTGGAACTCTAGATCCGACTGTGCCGCGCGGGGAGGCGCTTCTCATGCTGCTGGAAGCGCGAAACCTGACGAAAGACTTTGGACGCACCCGCGCAGTCCACAATGTATCAATCAATGTTGCGACCGATGAAGTTGTGGCGCTGATTGGTGCGTCAGGCAGTGGAAAAACCAGCCTGCTGCGGCTGCTTAATCGATTGCTGGAGCCTGATCAGGGTGAGTTGCTTCTGAAAGGGCAATCTTCAGCCGCTATCTCGAAACCGGAATGGCGTCGTAAGATCGGGTATGCCGTGCAGGGCGGTGGGTTGTTCCCGCATATGACCGTTCGGGAGAATGTGGGCATCACGCCGAAACTGCTCGGCTGGCCAGAGCGCAGGATCAACGACCGCGCGACTGAGCTGATCCGGCTTGTTGGTCTCGACCCGGCCCAACATCTTGGGCGTTATCCCAACCAATTGTCGGGTGGTCAGCGGCAGCGGGTGAATTTTGCCCGCGCGCTGGCGGCTGAACCTGATCTGGTGTTGCTCGATGAGCCGTTCAGCGCGCTAGATGCCGTCACGAAGAATGATCTTCTGCACGATCTGGCAGCCCTGCAGAAATCGGTTGGCTTCGCTGCCGTTCTGGTGACGCATGATCTGTCCGAAGCTTTGCGTCTGGCGAGCCGTATCGCTGTGATGGAAGCGGGGCAGATCGTACAGATTGATACACCGACAAAATTGATCGCCGAGCCTGCTACACGTTCCATCGCGGAGATGCTGGAGGCGGCCCGCAACCATGCCAACGAACTGGGCGATGCGTTTGAAACGGCTGGGCAGGTGTGATGTTTGAGCTGTTCGCTGACGAATGGGTCTACTTCCCGCAACGCTTCGCCGGTCATCTCTGGCTATCTCTGGCGGCCATTCTGACCGGCATACTGGTCAGCGTGCCGACAGGTATTCTGGTGGCGCGCTCAGATCGGTTTTCTGCGGCCTTTCTTGGCGTGGCAAGCATTATTCAGACCATTCCAGGGTTGGCGCTTCTGGCTCTGATGGTGCCGGTACTGGGCGGCCAGATTGGCTTCTGGCCAGCTTATATTGCGCTGGCGTTATACTCCGTCCTCCCTATCCTTCGAAACACAATTGTTGGCCTTCAGGGTGTCAGCCCCTCTGTTCGTGATGCGGCGCTGGGTGTGGGCATGACAACGGTCCAGCGTCTTTGGCTCGTTGATCTTCCGCTTTCCACGCCGGTGATCGTCGCTGGCGTTCGTACCGCTGCCGTCTGGGTGGTTGGTGCGGCCACACTCTCAACCCCGGTCGGAGCGGAAAGCCTCGGAAACTACATTTTCGCAGGACTCCAGACGCGAGACTGGGCCATGGTGCTGTTTGGTTGTCTCGCTTCAGCTCTGCTGGCTCTGTCTATCGATCAAGCAATCCGACTACTCGAGAGCGGGACATCAGACCGGCGCAGAGGTCGCCAGCTGGCAGGGATTGCTGCTCTGGCTCTGATCATCCTGCCAGCTTTTTCCGGCCCCCTCATCAGCAGCCAGCGCCAACAAGGTCAAACATCCAGCGAAACAGCAGATATCGCGACACTCGACGGACAGGTGATCACACTCGGCTCAAAGCCTTTCACCGAACAATACATCCTCACGCAATTATTGAAACAGAAGCTGGAAGAAGAAGGCGCAAGTGTCAGAATTCGTGACAGTCTGGGCTCTACGGTTGGCTTCAATGCGTTGGTCGATGACGAAATTGACGTCTTCATCGACTATACTGGCACAGTCTGGGCCACGGTTATGAAACGTGACGACAAGGTGCCCCGCCAGCGCATGTATGCCGAGACGGTTTCCTGGCTGGCCCAGACACATGACGTTCTGGCGCTTTCCCGGCTCGGCTTTGAAAACGCCTATGCGGTGGGCCTTCGTCGCGACCAGGCCGATGCCATGAACCTTACCTCCATTGCGGACCTGTCCGGCCGCAACGGCCTTATCATGGCAGGGGATACCGAGTTCTTTGCGCGGCCAGAATGGGCGGGTGTTCGGGACGCTTATGATCTTGGCGGGCTGAATACGCGGGGGATGGATTCCACCTTCATGTATCAGGCAGTTCAGTCCGGCGAAGTGGATCTGCTAACCGCCTATACCACCGATGGCCGAATTGATGCGTTCGACCTTGTCTTGCTGGATGATCCGAAACAGGCGCTGCCGCCCTATGACGCGTTTATTCTGCTGAGTCCTGAAAATCGAGACAACACGGCGCTCCAGCTGGCGCTGGCTGATTTCGGAATGGCCATACCCGCAAGTCTGATGCGGGCTGCAAACGGACGAGTCGATTTGTCTGGCGAAAGCCCGGAAGCTGCGGCAGACTGGCTGGCAGGTGAAATCAGGAGCAGACAATGAGCATTGTTTTCGTTCACGGTGTGCCCGATACGCCCGCCATGTGGGCCCCGCTGATTGAGGCGCTCGGGCTGTCTGATGGCGAGTATATCGCTCCAGGTTTGCCGGGTTTTGAGACCCCGGCGCCCGTTGGTTTCCCCTGTACCAAGGATGCATATGCCGACTGGCTGATCGGTCAGATCGAAGCGGAGGTCAAGGCGACCGGACAACCTGTCAACATCATCGGCCATGACTGGGGTGCCTTGCTTACGCTCCGGGTTTGTAGTCTTCGACCCGACCTGATCAACAGCTTCATGGTCGCAAATGCTCTGATTGATCCGCAGTATTCGGGGCACAGAATGGCAAAGCTCTGGGCGACGCCATTGGTCGGTGAGGCCGTGATGTTCCTGTCGCAGTATCAGGATTTTTCTGAAGCCCTGGTTGAGGCTGGTATGCCGCCGGAGATCGCGGTCAAAGACGTTGCTTACTGGAAAAAGCCCATGCGGCAGGCCATTCTAAAATTATACCGGTCAGCGCTCGGGCTGCGCTTCAGGGGCGAATGGGTGGATGATCTGAAGAATCTTCCCGAACGTGGGCTGATTGTCTGGGGAGAGAATGATCCGTTCGTGGATTTATCGGTCGCGCAACGGTTCTCGGATAAATGGAGCTATCCATTACATGTGCTCAGAGACACCTCGCACTGGGGATTAATTCAAAAACCTGATGAGGTCGCCGGGCTCCTGAAAGACCTATGGCGTTGAGATGGCCCGTCGTTCAGGCCTGTTCGGGTTTTTCCGCTTTTGGGCCGAACCATCCCTGCATGTAAGACCAGGCCGATTTAGATCCTTTCCACGCTTTTTCGCCGGCTCGACTGGCCATACGCGTAATGCCGCCACTTGCCTTGACCAGTTCGGCGATCACTGACGCGGACTCGCGTTTGACGCCTTCCATGGCCTGCCTTGATATGGACCCGGCCTGTTTCAGCGACCAGCTTTCAAAACTGCGGCAACGCCGTTTGGCGAGATAGCCTAGCTTGAGCGTCATCATGGCGTTGATGCCGCCATCCATGACGGGGCCAGCCAGAACACCGCCCATGCGGCCCAGGAGCCCGCCCATCACCTCGCCAGTGAGGTCCGTGACATCTTCAAGCGCCCGGCTCAGCACGACAATTGCGGCTACATCGCGCAGGATCAGGAGGCTGCCTTTGAGGTGGGGGCGACCAAAATACATGCGTGCAATGCGACTGACGAGGTTGGCATTCCGCCACAGCACGATAAAGGCGTCGACCGTTCCGTTCATCGAAACCGCCGTCGCGACTCCGACGCCAACAGCTTCGTTGTGGATCAGACGTTCAACATCGGCATCGATGCTCTTCAGGCGGCTTTCAATATGATCTCGCTCAAATTTTTCGACAGATTGCCGTGCCGCAACGGGTTCAAAATCGCTGCGGGATTTCAAATCGGCGAGTAGGGCATTGCCGCGCGCAAGATCCGGCTTGATCGTATCGATATCGGCGTGAAGCGCCGGGTTCTTCGATAAAGATTTGAGGTATTTCAAATCATACTTCAGCCGCGCCAGTATTTCTGCTTTCGACGGCTCTGCCGGATTTTGTGGCGGGGGCGGAGGAAGAGCTGCCACCGGCGTGTCGAAAAAGCTAAGCAAGGGACGTCCCACGAGAAGCGCAAGCAGTAGGGTCACAACCAGGACAAACATGATGCCCAGCGCGGGGTGAATATCGGCAAACAGATTGTAGAACAGGTACATCTGTCCGATCACGAGCAGGAAGCTAAGCGCCACAAAGGCGGAAAACCCCCATTTGATCGCGATCCAGGCGCGGTTCCACTGGTGGGCCAGCTCCCATGAAACAGTTGTTTCGGCCTTTGCGCGGATTTCGGCAGGAAGATCGGATGTTTCAGCCATCAGGACGTCTTTCGGTGAATGCCAGCTCTTTCACTCGGCCAGAAATATGGCGCAGATATGAAGCTTGCCGGGGACCTCGCACGGCAAGCTTTCATCAGGTTTACGTAAATTGTGTCGGAAAGTCAGACGTCAACCACCGGGCGGGCCGGCAATGAAGCTTTCGACAAGGGATCCTGTCAGCAATCTCCAGCCATCAACAAGAACGAAGAAGATCAGCTTGAAGGGCAGGGAGATGGTAACCGGTGGCAGCATCATCATACCCATGCTCATGAGGATTGAGGCCACGACCAGATCAATGATCAGAAACGGCAGAAAGATCATGAAGCCGATTTCGAAGGCACGTTTGAGCTCAGAAATCATGAAGGCAGGCGCAAGCACCTCAAATGGCAGTCCGGCTGCCGTTTCAGGAAGCGTTTCAACCTTGGCGAGACCGACAAAGAGCTCGACATCCTCTTCATTCGCATGTTCCGCCATGAAGCCTTTCACGGGGGCCAGTGTACGCGGAATGGCTTCTTCCAACCCGATGGCTTCGGCCATATAGGGCTCGATTCCGGAGTCATACGCCGCTGAAAAAGTCGGCGCCATAACGAAGGCTGTCAGGAATAGCGACAGAGAAATAATGACCGCATTGGGCGGGCTCTGCTGGAGGCCGATCGCGGTCCGTAGCAGCGACAACACCACGACAATTCTTACAAAGCTGGTGGTCATCACAAGAATGCTTGGTGCCAGGCTCAGCACGGTGATGATGGCAATCAGCTGTACAATGTTCCGGTTGAGACCTGCGCCGGTGCCCAGGTCAACCGTCACTTCCTGCGCCATGGCAGGTAGGCCGGACAGGGTCAGCACAATCAGCAACAGTCCAAACAGTCGTGACATCACGATTGTGCCTCCGGGGGATCGGTTTCCATCTGAGCAGGGCGTTCGGCTACTTTGATGTCGCCCTGCGGTCCTGAGAGGATAAGGTGTTCAGAGTCGCCCCAGCGGACAACGCTCAGTTTCCGGCGACCATCCATGGCTTTCCATGAAACGATTCGCAGATCTGCCCCGGTGTCAGCATTAGGAATGAGATGGGAGAAGCGACGCAATCCCCAATAGAGCCCGCCAAGCAATCCCAGCACCACCAGAAGCGCGGCAATGGCTCGCAGGACAGATATTTCGTCCATGTCACCCTCAACGCTGGGGCTTCTGCCCCGTTAACCAGTGTTAACGTTTCGGCAGATTTGGTTAATGGCGAGTTAAGCAAACCGGCGCTTTAGCCTTAAAACCATGTTAACCAGGTCGGCATATTTTGACTGGTATGAAATTGCCGGGCGACCTTTCTGTCTTCAAACTCCTCGATGCGCGTCTTGATATGCTTGGGACGCGGCAAAAGTCTGTTGCGCAGAACGTCGCTAATGCGAACACGCCGGGATACGTGCCCAGCGATGTCGATATGACGGATTTTCAGCGGAAGCTGAAGCATGTGAACGATTCTGCAGTCCGGGGTGTCGGCCTCGCAACGACTGACGATCAACACATACAGGGCAAGCCCGTTTCGGACAGCGGACTGCGAACGATGAAAATGCCCGATAGTGAAGTCACCATGGATGGCAATGCCGTTGTGGTGGAAGAACAAATGCTGCGGATCAATCAGATCCGAACCGATTTCGATACGGCCATCAGTCTCTACCAGAAGGGTTTGTCACTGATCCGTATGGCGTCCCGTGCGCCAAACTGAAACCTTCCGGTTTTGTTCCGAAGGAACGCCCGGCCTCATGATATTGGGAAGCCATGTCTGCTGATCTTTACTCGGCGCTCTCGGCAGCCTCCACAGGCTTGCGCGCCCAGACCACCCGAATCCGTCTTGCGGCGGAAAACGTCGCCAACGCCAACTCGACGGCGGATGTGCCAGGCGGCGACCCGTATCAGCGACGTATGCCGGTGTTCAAGGCCATGGTGGATCGTGAAACAGGTGCGCTCGGCGTAGAGGTCACGCGGACTGTCGATGACAAGAGTGACTTCCCGATCAAATATGATCCCACCCATCCCGGGGCGAACGCCGAAGGCTATGTGAAAATGCCGAATGTTCAGACGCTGATCGAAATGGCGGACATTCGCGAGGCGCAGCGGACCTATGAAGCCAATCTCAGCATTGTCGAAGGGTCACGCGCCATGATCAACCGCGCGCTCGACCTGATCAAGCGCTAGGCCCACTCTGGAGGACTGACACATGGCCATTGATTCCATGACGGCCGCCAAGGCCTACCTTGATACCGCTCGAGCACTTCAGAACCAGCCGGATAATGGCCCGCAAAGTGTGTCCGGCTCCGGATTTGGAAACCTGCTCAACCAGGCCGTCTCGCAGACTGAAGCTGCAGGGACCACGGTTGAAACGGCGATGGTTCAGGCGGCGACAGGCCGGGCTGACCTCGTAGACGTCGTCACGGCTGTTGCAGCCGCTGAAGCGACCCTGGAAACAGTGGTCTCGGTCCGAGACCAGGTGATCAAGGCCTATCAGGACATTCTCAGAATGCCGATCTGATCTCAGAGGAAAGAAACAATGCTATATCCCGCGACACTTATGTCCTGGCAGCCCGCTGTTCAGACGTTTGGTGGTTGTCAGTTTGTCTGCCTGACGGTCGAATTCTGTCTGGCCTATTGCCCGGATCTTCTGCCCTACACTCAGGAACGAGCCTACAGCCTGGCTGGCTGACAGGCGCAATCTTGCTTCATCACTCAAACAGAAAGCCCGGCGCTCATCTGAGCTGCCGGGCCTTTGTTTTGGGTATTTGTCGATACTTAGCGCTTTATGCGGTGCCCGAGCAGCGCAGCCTCTGCCGCTTCGGCGGCCGCGTCCTTATCGCCCTGGCTCTTCAGTTCAGCTTCACGCTGTGCCCAGAGGCGCTTCTGATACCGTGTGGAGATGATGTCGGTGACGACCAGAACGAAGATCACGAGGTAGAATGTGGATTTCTCGATGGCGTGGATCTCGTATCCGAAAAGTTTCATGTGCGCGAGATGACCGCCTTCTGAGACGAGCAGCGCACCGACGATGAACAGGATAAAGAGGCCAAGTACCTCATACATGCGGTTACGCTTCAGGAAGTCTGCCACGCGATCTGCCAGCACCATCATACCGATACCGGAGAGGATTATTGCGACGGCCATGATCCAGACCTGATACTCGATCTCCCCGGTCACCGGGTCCTTGATGTTCGCGATAGCCATGGCCGAAAGGATGGAGTCAAAGGAGAAGACCACATTCATGGCCACGATCATCGTAATGGCTTCGACGACCGTCTTCTTCTTGTTTCCTTCCGTCTGATCAATGTGATCAACCGCCATGAGGTGGGCAATCTCCTTGACGGCTGTGTAGATGATGAAGCCGCCGCCCAGCAGGGTAACAAGACTTTGTACGTTGAATTCTGCTTCGAAAAAGCCGGTCAGGGGAATTGTGACGAACGGGGCCGCCAGTAGAGAAAATACGTTCACGATGATGATCAGAAGAACGATACGGAACAGAACGGCTAGTCCGATACCCCATTTGCGTACCTTGCTTGCCTTGCCGCCCTCTTCGCCGACTCGTTTCGATTCAATCGAGATGTAGAGCAGATTATCGAAGCCGAGTACGGCCTGTAAAAGGATGAGCATCAAGAGCGTGAAAAACCCCGATGCGGTAAACAGTTCGGCCATGATATCCCCCGGTTTGAGTCACTGAAACAGTCCTGTCTTGTTACTCTCTCCATGTGCGCAGGGGAAACCCCAAAAGAACAAAACAAAAATGACACCTGTCTCATTTTTAATAAACGAACGCTCACAAAGACACATTTCGGCCGCATTTCAACATCAAAACGTGAGCGTTCGCTTACAAAAGGGTTGCGAACGTTCGGACTACTTCCGACGCAAGGAGAAACAGATGTTGAAACGTATGCTGGCCGGACTGGCCGTCGGAGCCGTGGTTATCAGCGGCGCTGCACACGCTGACAGCTTCAAGAATTTTTCAGAAGCCACCGGAGATTCCGCGGAGGCGGGTGCCAGAGTGGTTGCCGCAGGTGGTCAGGTCGCGCTTGGCGCCGTCGCTGTTCCACTCGCAGCAGCAGGGGCACTTGCCGAAGGCGCAGGCAATGCGGCCAACGATATCGCGGACGATATGTGGGAAACGGCCAACGCGCCTCTGACAGTTGATGACGATGTGGTTGTCGCGCAGCCTTTGCCGAACGTGTCGTCTGAACAGAAGGATGCGCAATAATGGGCGGCTGGGCAAAAATTCCGGCCTGTTTTGTGGCGTTGGCAATTGCGACGACCCCTGCAGCCCATGCATTCGACTCCAAAGCGGCTTCTGGCCCCGGAGATGCACAACACCTGACTGTTGAAGAAGCTGCCGCTTTTTCCAAGCAGATTGAACGTGAACTCGCGTCGAAAGGCGCGAGGGTCGCGATGGTTTTCCGGTCAGGTCGTTCCCGTGACCGTTTGCCGGAAAATGTCCGTTACACACATGGCGCGTTCTGGGTTTATCAGGACATTAAGCGCCAGGACGGGTCCGTGATGAAAGGCTATGCGGTCTACAATCTTTATCACGGCGATGGAGAGAGTCTCGAAAAGACCAGTTCGTATCTGGAACAGGATTTTCCATTCGATTTTGCCTCGGGCTCATCCGTTGATGATGTCGCGGTGATCATTCCCACAGCGGAACTGCAAGCCCGTATCCTCAACGTCATGGCCAGTGAGTCCTATGAGGCATTGCACGTGCCGGCCTATTCTCTGGTCTCGAACGTCGGCGACCCGGAATTCCAGAACTGCAATGAGTTCATGCTCGACGTGATGGCAGCCGGGATCTGGGAGACCGACAATTATGCCCAGCTGAAAGCAAACCTGGCGGCTCATTTTGACGGTACGGAAATTGAGGCTGGCCTGCTGGCGCGCATGTTTGCGCCCATGGCTGATCCGAGAATTCGGACAGAAGATCATGCCGGGGCGATCCGAACGGCGACCTATGAATCACTGGCCTCGTTTCTGCTCGAAAATGATCGGCTGCAGGAGACATTCATCCTGATGCGGGATGAACTGCCATCGTCAAATTCGTAAAATGTAAAATGAAGAAAACTGTGAGGCCCGTTGCGTGAGTGGTTCAGCGTAACGGGCCGAGCAGATGAAAGGGTAGGCCAACTAGCAGGGATGTAGCGTCATTCCGGTTGGCAGGCCGGACACATCCTTTCCGCACGCTCGACGGAACGCATCGACCGTCAGTCCTTCGACGTCACTGAAGCTGACATCAAACAGATGCGATTCGGTGAAATCCGCGTCCGTCAGATTGGCTTCCCGGAAGATTACATCATTCAGCGTGGCACCGATAAATGTTGCCCCCGCCAGATTAGATACATTGACGATCAGGTTTCTCAGGCTCGCCTGCGAGAAATCGGCCGAATTGAGATTCGCGTTGGTAAAGGACACATCGCTCATCCGACCAGCGGTGAACTGGAGTTCAAAGAAGTTCGAATTGGTGACAGTTACATCGTCGAAACGTCCGCCTGCACTTTTCAGATTTCGGAAATTGGAATTCACGATATCAACGTTGGTCAGTTGCAGGTTTGGTGCATCGACACTTCTGAAATGAGAATTGACGAAGGACACGTCATCGAATCTGGCATCTTCGAGCCGGGAATGAGAAAAATTCGATTCGACGATTTCGGTGTCCTCGAACACGACGTTCTTCCCGGACGACCCTGCGAATGTGCTGATGGTAATCGAGCTGTCTGTCACACGCAGGTTAAACAGCATGCGGCCGCTGAAATTTGCCCTGTCCATATTCGAATCAGTGATCGGTCCACCAATGCTTCGCTGCATGACGACCATGCGCCCCTTGTCCTTTCCGGGAAAGGCGTGGGCGGGCAGGCTGGTGAACAGCAATCCGAGAACTGAGAAGTAACACAGCGTCTTCATGCCGGTACTGATACCATGGCAGAAGCGCAAATCGACTTAATTCCCTGTAAGCTCAGTATGAAACCCGGAGATTTTGGTTCAGGCAGGAAGGAATCGTCAGACCTTGTGGCAGAAGTGTCGCAGAATCGCCGCACGCCGTGTCCAGCTGGGCCTGGGTCAGGCCCTTGGCGGTTGTCAGTTCGGCACCCGAAAGATTCGCGCCGGCCAAGTTTGCCCCGGTCAGATTTGCTCCGCCAAGATAGCTGCCGACCAGCACCGCATTGGTCAGATCGGCGTTTGTGAAGTCAGCGCCGGTGAACCGGCCTGCAAACATGTTGGTGACGGAAAGATTTGTGGCCCGGAAATCCACGCCATTCATCGTAGAAAGGCTCAGGTCCGCCTGACGAAGCCGGGATCCGGAAAGATCAAGCCCCGGCAGGTCACGATAGGCGAGATCAGCCTGAAACAGATTGCAGCCAGAGCAGGATAGTCCGCTTTGCACTTTCGAAATCTGCTCGACGTTCTGCGCCTGGGCGACGGGAAGGGCCGCCAGAACGGATGCGATGACGAATACTTGCCTGAACATGGCACACAAACTCCGGGTTCTCTGAACGTATTGGTTCACTAGCAAAGGTCGCGCCAAACACTTTCAATGCCGTAAAAACTTACCTGAACATTCCGCTTTGTTTTAGGCGAAAAATTCCATGTCACGCCATGAAACACAGCCCGGTGAGCAATTTTTGTTGCAGGAAAGCTGCGGCATCGACTATTAGAGTGCGTCAAAATCGACCTGCGGCGATACGGCTCTTTTAATGACTGCGTGTTCTGCTTAATGTCTGCGACTGAAATCAGGTTCCGGGATAGTGCAGAGAACCTCCCTGATGAGGCAAGAATAAGATGAAACATCTCAAAGCGTTCGAAGATGCGATCAATACGATCCGCGACGAGGGTCGTTATCGCGTTTTTATCGATCTGCAGCGTCACCGTGGCGAGTTCCCCCGCGCCACCGCACGTTTTGAGAACGGCGAAGAAAAAGGCGTCGTTGTCTGGTGCTCGAACGATTATCTCGGCATGGGACAGGATGATGATGTCATCAATGCCATGCATGAAGCCGTCGACACGTTTGGTGCGGGCTCTGGCGGTACGCGGAACATCTCCGGGACGACGCGTTTCCACGTGGATCTCGAGCGCCAGCTTGCTGACCTTCACGGCAAGGAATCTTCGCTGCTGTTCACCTCTGGCTATGTGTCCAACGAAGCCACGCTCTCTACGCTGGCCAAGATTCTTCCAGACGTCATCATTTATTCCGATGCGCTGAATCATGCATCCATGATTGAAGGCATTCGCCGGTCCGGATGTGATCGCCGCATCTTCAAACACAATGATCTCGGTCATTTGCGGGCGCTGATGGAAAACGATCCGGCAGATCGTCCGAAAGTCATCGCGTTTGAATCCGTCTATTCGATGGATGGCGATGTCGCGCCGATGGAAGCGCTTTGCGATCTGGCAGATGAATTCAACGCCATCACCTATCTCGACGAAGTTCACGCCGTTGGCATGTATGGCCACGAAGGTGCAGGTATCGCTCAGCGCGATGGCGTCATGCATCGCATCGACATAATCGAAGGCACGCTGGCCAAGGCCTATGGCGTCATGGGCGGCTATATCGCGACAGACGCAACAGTCGTTGATGCCATTCGCTCCATGGCACCGGGCTTCATCTTCACCACATCGACCTGTCCGGTCATGGCTGCAGGTGCGCTGCGTTCGGTTGCCAAGCTGCGATCTGAAGAAGGCCGTCAGCTTCGTGTCGAGCATCAGTCGAAAGCAGAATTACTGAAGCAGAAATTCCGTGATGCGGGGCTTCCGCTCATGGAATCTGAGACACATATCGTGCCGCTGATGGTTGGCGACCCGGAGCGTTGCAAAGCGCTGTCAGATACACTGCTGCATGATTTCGGCGTATATGTTCAGCCGATCAACTATCCGACTGTGCCGAAGGGGACAGAGCGCCTGCGGTTCACACCATCGCCTGTGCACAGCGAAGAGATGATGGATGATCTGGTTGCGGCACTTCTTGCAATCTGGAAGCAGCTCGGTCTGCCCAAGGCCGCTTAATAGGGCCAATGAGCGACGACGCCGCCATCTACATTGAGATGATGCCAGTCGGCAATGCGGTAGAAGTTGCAGCGATTCACAGCGAAACGGGCCGGGAGGTCCGTTTTGTCGTTCCGGCCTGGACCTCCGAACACGACATAAAACAACTGGCGCGTTCCAAGATGGAATATGTGATGCGCAAGGAAGCTGAAGATGAAGAAGATCTTCAGCAGCAACCGCCCAAAAAAGACCCGCGTGGCGGTATCATTGTGTGAAACAGAAACCCCGGAGCGGAAGCCGCATCCGGGGTTTTGCATGTTTGACGTTTCGAGGTGGGTCTAGCTCAGATAGGTCTGGCTTTTCTTGATGGATGTTTCTGCTTCATTGATCAGGTCTGCAACGATCTCAGCAACGGATTTGACCTCTTTAATGCCGCCAGCGGACTGACCCATGGCAAAGCAGGATTTGTCCATGGAGAGGCGTGCTTCGTCCGTCACGCCGCCAATGCCACCAATAACGTCCACCTTGTTTGAGTGGTGCGCCTGATGTGGGAATGGCATGATGTCGTCCGGACGGCTTTCCCAGTCATTGATATAGTCATTGGTGCGGCAACGCATTGGCTTACCGGAATAGCAGCGAGTGCGAGTCGTGTCGGTATCCGATGCGCCCACAACAGCTTCGCGGTACATGTTGGCCGCGTGGCTTTCCTTGGAGGCGATGAAACGTGTGCCCATCCAGACGCCTACGGCGCCCAGTGAAAGAGCTGCAGCAATCCCTCGGCCATCATAAATGCCGCCTGCTGCGATGACCGGAATATCGACCGCTTCAACAGCCTGAGCGACGAGTGGGAGCGTGCCCACCAGTCCGGTGTGTCCGCCACCTTCACCGCCCTGCAGGATGACGGCGTCGCAGCCGGCCTGTTCGGCCTTGATGGCGTGTTTCACCGCACCGCCCACGACCATGACCTTGATGCCAGCGTCCTTGAGCTTTTTCATGATTGGCATTGGAACGCCAAGACCGGCGACGAAGCTGTCGGCGCCATTCGCGATAATAACATCGACGGAGCGTTCGAGGCTTTCAGGGTCAGCGGCCAGCAGATCCACGCCAAACGGCTTGTCTGTCAGTTCCTTGACCTTCTTCATTTGCCCGTCAATGAATTCCGGACTGGTGCCGGCCATGCCAAGCACGCCATAACCGCCGGCATTGCACATGGCGGCGACGAGTTCGGCATAAGAGACGCCGCCCATGCCAGCCAGCATGATTGGATGCTCGGTGCCGAGCAGATCATTCAGAGGTGTTTTCAATCCCAATTTTGTTTCTCCTTATGTGTTTTGCTGCTGAATTTACAGGCAAATAGATGCGAGGGTTCGGATTTCAGGTGACGTCTTCACGAAGCTGTGAGCAGGCTTCAAGCCACCGGAAACGGTTGCAAACTGATAGGGGTAGCTATGAAACGTATTATTCTTGCTCTGGCAGTTGCCGGATTTGCTGCGGCCTGTGCGCCTGCAGAAGAGGAAGACACAACGATTGGCGACGAAATCGGCTCTGTGGTCGATGAAGCTGGCGAAGCGGCTGACGACGCTGCCGATTCCATGGGCGAAATGGCTGATGAAGCCGGTGAGGCCATGGAAAGCGTTGGCGAAGATATGGAAGACGCCGCGAACGACGTCATGGACGAAGCTGAAGAAGCCGCTGAATCTGTTGATGAAGAATTGGAAGAAGCAGACCAGGAACAATAGGTTATCCTCACAGGATTGCCTGAAAGCCATCAAGCGCCAGCTTTCAGAGCTGGCGCTTGTGTTTTGGCTGGATCAGAAAATCGCATACGCGCCATCAATGACGAAAGTATCGCCGGAGTGATAGCTGGAGGCGTCTGAAGACAGATAGACCGCCACGCCACCAAAATCCTTCGGCTCGCCCCAACGCCGTGCCGGTACCCGCGAGATCACCTTGGTTTCAAAGACTTCGGCACCTTGCGCGTAGGCGGTCATGTCAGTCGCGATCCAGCCTGGCAGAATGGCATTGGCGCGGATGCCATGACGGCCATACTCGGTGGCAATCCCTTTCAACATTGAGATCAGACCGCCCTTGGTGGCCCCATAGGCCTGGTTCTTGGCCGCACCCTCAATGGCCGCCAGTGAGGCTACACCCACCAGAGAGCCGCCAGGGTCACCGTTCCTGGCGCGTTCAACCATGTGTTTGGCCGCTTCGCGTAGGGTCCAGAACGCACCATCCATATTGACCGACATGTTCTTGCGGTAGGTTTCCGTGTCCATCTCGTGGAATGAGGATGCGCCAAAGCCAACCCCGGCGTTCGCAATGACGCTGTCGAGGCGGCCTTTCCAGGCATTGGTTTCCTGCATGGCGTTCACAACGGCAGCTTCGTCCGCAACATCAACGGTCCAGGCTTTCACATCGCCAGTGCCGAGCTTTTCCAGCTCCGCGACAGCTTTCTCGTTCGCATCCGCTTTCCGGCCCCAAATGGCGACGTTCGCGTTGGAAGCCGCCAGAGCTTCGGCCATGCCATAGCCAATGCCGCGATTGCCGCCGGTAACCAGGCTCACTTTTCCGCTTAGATCAAAAGGTGCGTAGGTCATGTCATTCTCTCCCTCTATGTGTTTTGCGCGTAGTTAAGGGATGTCTCGCCGGGATAATCAAGTCGATTTATCCTCTGGCACAGGCGAGAAATGCGGCCCGGGACCACTGGTCGCCTGACGGTCGTTCGGATTGTAAAGCTGACATTTTTCAAGAGATAAGCACCCACATCCAATACAGCCATCCAGGTTCTGACGCATACGCTGCAAAACAATTATACGATCATCTAATATTTTAGTACACTCCCGACTAATCTTTTCCCAGTCTTTTTTTGTCGGTGTGCGTCCCTGAGGGAGCCGCTTCATATGTTTGCTGATTTCCTCAATCGAGAATCCCAGTTGCTGCATAATCCTGATGAAGGACAGCCGTCGGATGTCTGACCGCATATACCGCCGATGCCCGCCCGCATTCCGATATGGCGTTATCAGGCCTCTGTTTTCGTAAAATCGAATGGCCGAGACCGAAAGGCCCGTTCTTCGTGCAATATCGCCGATCGGCAGAATGTCTGACGCTTTCAAAGTCACCTCACAAAAACCTTGATCTAAACTAAGGTTTAGAAATTATCAGAGACCTGCAAGCCCGGCAAATCCAGCAGGCAGGAGATCAGCAAGATGACGTCAGCAACACTGGAACACGTGAATTATACCGTGAAAGACGCAGAGGCGACGAGCGCCAAACTATGTGACATCTTTCGATGGAAGCTTAGGTGGAAGGGGCCCTCGAAGGCCGGTGGAACCAGCGTGCATATCGGTACGGATGACAGACATCTTGCACTCTACACCCCGAGGGAGTCTGGTTCTGTCGACGCGCCGACGCATCCACAATTGAACCATATTGGCGTTCTCGTCGACAATCTGGAAGAGATTGAATTGCGGGTTATTGCTGCCGGATATCAACCGCACAGCCATCAGGTTTACGATCCTGGACGCCGCTTCTACTTCCATGATGAAAATGGCATTGAATATGAGGTGGTCAGCTATAGCCGCTGACTGTCACAGGAGTTTCGCTTTTCTCCCGTCGCTCTGACGCTAGAACGGAGTTGCGGTCGCAGGAGAAGGGATGATGCGGTTTGTGGTTCTGATGGTGTGCGCCTGCCTTGGTACGGCAACTGTCATGTCTCAGACAATCGAGAGCGTTCTGACCTCGGACGAACTTTCATCAGAACTTTTCGGCGTTTATCTCGAGGGGGTGGTCGGAATCTCTGATGAGCCCTGGTCCGAATGCATCGAACCGGATGGGGACACGATATTTGAGCATCAGAGCGAAACGCTGACAGGAAAGCTGAATATAACGGAGGATGGCCAGGCCTGCTTTGACTATTCGGGCGTTGGTTTTGGCGCGCGGAATTGTTTCAATGTATTTAGAAATCGCTCTGGCGGATATGTGTTTCTAGGCGCCGATTCCGTATCTGGACAATTTCGAACCAGCCTTGTCATTCCTGTTGTGACATCCTGTCCCTATAGCCCATCGCCTGTCGGTTGATGACACCACCTGATCAGGTGCTGAAAGTCGTATTCAAAGTCGATTTCCAACGGCATTCTTTCTTTGGTCTGTTGTAATTTGTGACGTCTACTTCACCTCAGATTGTGTTTTCGGCGCGGCATAAAGAATCCGAACATTAGAATTGTCGGAGGAATTGCCATCAATCCCGACGAGGATATTTTGTTCGAAGAAGAAACTTCACCTAAAAGTTTAACTTCAGTAGATTATTAAATGCAAAGGCGCTTTTTTGTAGCGGTTTCATGCGATGCCTCTGAGTAATTGAGGCATTTATCCCACAGATCACAGATTTTTTGAATTTTCGTTTTTTTGACCTCTTGCATATGTGTCAACAATGTGAAGACATTAAAATTAATTAAGTGGCTGATCCGTTTAGATCGCTGAGCACACGCGGACGTTTTGGGGAAAAGGGCATCCTTGTTTTCTGTTCGGTTTCATCACTTAAGACCATCCATCGGGGTACACACTCACAGGGGTAGTACGCATGACAATCAAGTTTGATTCATTCCTGGGCAGGCATACTCGCCTGCTCATGGGCTCAGCCGCGTTGGCGACATGTTTCGCCAGCCCGGTTTTTGCCCAGGATACCACGACAGTTGATACGACTGTTGCAGCCGAGACAGAGACTGAAAGCACGGAAGCTGAAGTCGTCGGTGGTATCATTGACGACTCAGAAGACGAAGCGCGTCAGGAACGCGTTGTTATTACGGGTTCTCGTATTTCCCGTAGCACCTTCACGTCTATTTCTCCGGTTCAGGTCATCACAACCGACTTTTCTCGTGAAGTCGGCCTGATCGATCCTGCTGACATTCTGCAAGACTCCACGGCCGCCTCCGGTCAGCAAATTGACGATTCCTTCCAAGGCTTCGTTCTGGACAACGGTCCTGGTTCTTCCACGGTATCTCTGCGTGCACTTGGTTCAGGTCGGACACTGGTTCTGATCAACGGTCGCCGCATGGCGCCTATCGGTGTTGAAGGCGCGCCTGCAGATCCTTCGATCAACCTGATCCCGTCTTCTTTCGTCGAATCCTACGAAATCCTGCTTGACGGTGCGTCGTCCATTTACGGTTCTGACGCCGTTGCAGGTGTTGCCAACGTCATTCTTAAAAATGACTATGACGGCTTCGAATTTGGCTTCAACGGCAGTGCACCTGTTCACGGTGGCGGTGAGTCCTTCAACGCCTACGGTTCCTGGGGCAAGCAGATGGACAAAGGCTACATTGCCGCGGCCATCGATTACGAGGAGCAACAGCACCTGAAACTGCGTGATCGCGATTGGTCTGACGATTGTGTCCGTCTCGCTGAGATCACGGAAAGCGGTGAAGTCCGTCAGGATGACTTGTCGAATGAATTCGACTTCCCTGGCATGGGTGTTTCACCTTGTGAGTATTTCCCACTCGGTGGACGTATGTTCCTGACAGGTATTGCGCCTGGTTCAGTTTACTACACCCCTGGAACGACGAACGTCGGAATCCCGAACTACTCGGACAGCTCGCTCTACGGCGTCATGATTGATGGCAATGGTGACGGTCTGGCAGACTTCTCTTTCTTCGACTATACCACGAACGGTACTGAAGAAGATCGCGCAGCAGACATTCTTGGCGAGTCCAAACAATTCTCTGCCATGCTCAAGGGCGATTACGATATCGGGATCCTGGGTGATGCAACAGCTTACGGCGAGCTGATGTATGTTACGCAGGACTATAAGGCGATTTCGTCCACTCCTCAGGTTTTCCCAACTGTTCCGGGCTCCAACCCGTTCAACCCTTGTAACCCTGATGGTATCGATGGGATCGACTGTGGTGCCAGCTACAGTAACTTCCTGCTCACTGACGAAAACTACCGTGCGGCTTTTGCTGACTATTACGGCCCGATCTATGGTTTCCCCGGCATTGCGCCTGAAAACTTTGCAGGTGTCGTGCCTGGCCCAACAGGGGCGTTCGCAATCCAGCCCATCGTGGGTGTGGTCGGCGACCGTGACTATGTTGAATCAACCCTCGAACAGACTCGTTTCGTGGCTGGTCTAGAAGGCAACCTCCCATTCATCAATTGGGGCACTTTCAACAACTGGACCTATGATGCGTCTTTGACTTACTCAAAGTCAGTGGGTGAATCGCTTCGTACAGGTATCCGGAATGACCGTCTGCTCGCATCTGTAAACACATCGGCAATTGACCCTTCTACTGGCAACGTTGTTTGCGGTGTCGATGGTAACTCTGATGGCGTACCAGATGGCGTTCTGGCCGACGGCACGGCGTGTGTACCGGTCAACTTCTTCTCTCCGACTCTCTACGAACCACGCGTTGGTGACTTCGCAACGGCTGAAGAACGTGACTTTATCTTCGGTGATCGCACGTTCGAAACCACTTACGAACAAACAGTTCTGCAAGGCTATGCAACGGGTGATCTGTTCACCATGCCTGGCGGTGTAGCTGCTGGTGTGGTCGGTCTCGAGTACCGTAAAGATGAGCTGGCCTCTAATCCAAACGATGTCGCCCGCGATGGTCTTTTGTTTGGTTACTTCTTCGACGAAGGCGCAAATGGTAGCCTGGAAACCCAGGAAATCTATGGTGAGCTCGAATTGCCTCTGCTGGCAGACGTTCCAGGCGCAACTGAGCTGACTTTGAACCTTTCCGGCCGTTACACTGATACGGAATTTGCAGGTGATGCGACGACGTATGCTGTGAAAGCCGGCTGGCGTCCGTTCAACTCGCTGCTTCTGCGTGGTACAGTTGGTACGTCTTTCCGTGCACCAAACGTGCGTGAGCAGTTCCTGCGCGGTCAGTCTGGCTTCCAGAACGTGTTTGACCCTTGTTATGTACCGGAAGAAGCTATTAACGGTCTGACAGACGAATACGATAGCTCTCAAGATCCTCGCGATCCAACGACGCTTGCCAACTGCGTAGCAGGCGGTGTTGATCCAACATCACTGGGCGGCGGTGGCGTTGCTACTTACTCTACTGAGATCGTCCGTGTTGCTGGTACTTCGATTGATCTGGAACCAGAAACATCAGACAGCTACTCTTACGGTTTCGTTTTCGAACAGCCATTTACAGATGCATTTGATCTGACGCTTGGCGTAACCTACTACAACATCGAAGTGAATGATGCGATCGCTCGTCTGTCTTCCAGCTATGTTGTAAACCAGTGTTATGTTCAGGTTGCAGGCTTCGAATCACCATTCTGTGACAAGATCACACGGGCATCAGACGGTACGCTTGACCGAGTTCAGATCGAGACGATCAACGTCGCGTCTGAGATCTCGTCTGGTTGGGACATCAACCTGCTCGTTGAGAAAGACTTCGCAATCGGAAGCCGTGATCTCAATGCGAGCTGGGATCTGACAGCTAACAACCCTGACGAAGTCTCATTCAAGTTTGCGGATGAGCCAACGGAAGACTATGTCGGCGAGTTTGGTATCCCGGATTGGACGATTCAGTCAGCTGTTCGTCTTGAGTATGATGACTTCCGCTTCACATGGCGGACAGAAGTCATGACAGGCGTTGAGCAGGACCCTGACTTCGTTGATCCATTCAGCTCCTTTACTCAGGGTGGTGCGTCTTACACCTGTCTCGGCCCTGCGTTTGGTGACGAACTTTGTCGTGAGATCGGTTTCGCGGACGATTACGTAACACATGACGCATCTGTGGCTTACAACGGCGAAAGCTGGGGCCTCGTGGTCGGTGTACGAAACGT
Source organism: uncultured Hyphomonadaceae bacterium (assembly GCA_964342455.1). GTDB lineage: Bacteria > Pseudomonadota > Alphaproteobacteria > Caulobacterales > Hyphomonadaceae > Ponticaulis. Next base: position 70,786 of record CAYFGB010000004.1, on the reverse strand, counting down.
CTTCGACGAAGATCCACCGTTTGTGTCTCCGAACGAAGTATCTTCAATCAGCGGCACGAACGCACCGCTCGGTTATGGATATGACATTCTTGGCCGGACATTCTTCCTGAGCCTTGAGAAGCAATTCTAGGTTCCGGTGAACACAGAACTGTAAAATTGTAATCGGATAGTGCCCGACGGACTTGCTCGTCGGGCATTATTTTATTTAAATCCAGAAAAACTTGGATCGCCGTTGCTGCGGAGAAACAGATGCGAAAAAGATTATCCAATACTTTGAAAGCGGCAGCCTTGTCGTTCTCTCTGCCAATGTTTGGCATGACAATGGTTGCCGATGCGGCTGACCAGACAGACCCGCTTCCAATTGATTACTGGGCCGTGCGGGCAGCGATGAGCAATGTGCAGTTGTCACCAAACGGTGAGAAGGTCGCATTCCTCTCGATTTCAGGGAAAGACGCCGACCCGATCATCGAAGTCCATGATGTGGATTCACTGGGCACGGATCCGATTCGGCTGAATGCCACGAAAATGGAATTCACATCTCTGGACTGGGTTGGCGATGATTATCTCCTCATCCAGGCACGCCAGCAGGTTCGTCGTCGGATCGAAGATGTGAACCAGGGAACTTATGAATATCGCGTTGTGGCCTACAATGTGAAGGAAAAGGAATGGATCACACTGGCCAATAACAGCTTTGGCGCTGTGAGTATTGCCAGCCTGTTGCCGAATGATCCTGACCGTATTCTGATCCAGACATTCGACTCTCCGATTGAAGGTCTGGCCAATGCCAGCTTCTTCCGCGCGGATTACTACGAGTTCAATCTGGAAACAGGCCGACGCAAAACCGTACTGCGCGGGAATGACAAGAACGCACAGGCGCTTTTTGATGCCCAGGGCAATCCACGGATTTCGCAAGGGTATGATGCGAACACCAAGGACTACGTTTACTACTATCGTAAGCCTGGCGAGGGATCGTGGACCGAGATCTATCGTGTCCCATCGACATCTTACGATGAGAGCATTCAGTTCGCTGGCTGGGATCAGCAGGACCCGAGCATAATCTACGCGATCGCTTATAACGGCGAAGATCGTAATGCCCTCTGGGCATTCGACACCAACACTAAGGAATTCGTCGAGAAGATCTATCAGCACCCAGAGGCTGACCTGCTTGGTACAGTAGGTGACCACAATTTCTGGGCGGAGCCAGACCAGATCGACGGATTGGTTTACGGTACAGACAAATACCGCATTGCTTGGTTCGACCCTGAAGAGGCTGCACTTGTCGAAGGCCTCGCTCAGGCAATCCCGAATTCCTACAATGTGCAGGTGTCTTCTGCCTCACGCGATGACAGCGTGATGGTTGTCTCAAACTCCGGGCCGCGCGATCCAGGGTCTTACTATCTGTTGGTTGATGGTCAGCTGAAATATCTTGGCAGCCGCAAGCCGCAGATCAAGGCTGAAGATCTGGCTGACGTGAAATTCATCAAATACCCGACCCGGGATGGCGATGAGATTCCAGCCTATCTGACCGTGCCGAACGGTGAAGGACCGTGGCCGCTGGTTGTGCTGCCACATGGTGGCCCGCACGTTTCCGAGGTCGTTGAGTTTGACGAATGGAGCCAGTTCCTCGCCAATAATGGTTATCTGGTCATGCAGCCGCAATATCGTGGTTCGCAGGGCTGGGGCCTTGATCACTGGCAGAAAGCGTTTGGCGAATGGGGCATGCTCATGGCCGACGACAAGGATGATGGCGTTAAATACCTGATCGAGCAGGGCATGACGGAGCCAGACAAAGTGGCCATGTTTGGTTGGTCTTATGGTGGTTATGCTGCGCTTGCAGCAGCCGTACGCTCCGACAAGAACGTTTATCAGTGTGTCATTGCAGGTGCGCCGGTATCAGACTTGCCGCAGGCACGGGCTGACTTTGCCAAGGGTATTGAAGCGAGTGAGCGGTATATCGATGAAACGTATGACGGCATGAATCCGCTGGGTGAGGCCGAGAAGATCGATATGCCAGTGCTGATCATCCATGGTGATGTTGACCAGCGAGTTCCTTATTATCATGCAGAGCGCATGGCCAATAAGCTGGACAAGCTTGGCAAGGACTACAAGCTGGTGACGCTTGAAAAGGCCGACCACTTCTCGAACACGCTGTTCTACGATCATAAGACAAAGCTCTACACGGAAATGATAAGCTGGCTTGACACGCGCTGTGGCCCGAACGGTCTGAAGCAATAGTCGAAATCGCTGGGACAAAAGTCCAGCTGAACCTGTTGCCCCGCGCTGTCATAGATAGCGCGGGGCTTTCTTTTTCCGGGTCATCCTAGGTGATGTCCCAAATTCGCAAGCAGCCTGTTCGAAGGTCTTGATTGCTTGTGCACGCGTCTGGATTGAGCTTTAAGTGAGCGCAACATTCAGGGAAGGGGCCAGAGACGCGGCATGCATGTTGGTTTGATCATCGGTCTGCTGCTTGCCACGGCCATTACATCCTTCATCTCCGGCATATTCGGCATGGCGGGCGGCCTGATCCTGATGGGCGTCCTGACATTATTGCTGCCATTATCCACAGCCATGGTTTTTCATGGCGTTGTCCAGCTCGTAGCAAATGGCTGGCGCGCCTATCTGATCCGGGAGCATATCTCATGGTCCGTGCTGCGGCGGTATCTGATCGGCGGTATTCCTGCCATGGCGCTGTTATTCTTCATCACATGGCAGCCTGACAAACAGCTTGTTTTCATATTGCTGGGGGCCATGGCGTTCGTGCCCTGGATCCCAAAGTCATGGTTTTCACTGGACGTTGAAAAGCCGTTACAGGCCGAAGCCCTGGGGTTTGTGGCTCAGGCGCTCAACACGCTCGCAGGTGTTGTCGGGCCTATTCTGGATGTGTTCTTTGTCCAGACGGACATGACCCGGCAACAGATTGTTGCGACGAAGGGTGCAACACAGGTTATCGCGCACGGTACAAAAATCGTGTTCTGGAGCCTGCCAGTATTCATGTCAGCAGAGGAGGGTGGTCTACTGCCCCCATTATGGCTGTTGGCACTGGCCATCCCGTTTTCAATGTGCGGCACATGGCTAGGCGGAAAAGTTCTGCACATGATGACAGACGTCCATTTTCGAGAATGGACGAAATATCTTCTCACCGTCATAGGCGTGGTTTACATTCTGCGCGGGACAGGCGTGCTCTAGGCTGTGACTGCCGAACCCAGCACGCTCTCAAACATTTTGCGGCCATCATCGCCGCCTTCATGCCCGCCAATCGCTCTTTCCGGATGCGGCATCATGCCGAGAATACGCCCATTTTGGCTGAGAATCCCAGCAATGTCGCGGGCTGATCCGTTGGGATTGCCAGCATAACGGAACGCCACCCGGTCTTCTCCTTCGAGACGATCCAGAGTGTCGTCATCGGCAAAATAATTGCCGTCATGATGTGCGATCGGAATGATAATCTCTTCATTCGCGCCATAGGCCGAGGTATAGGCCGAGCTTGTGTTGGCGACGGTCAGCGCCTGATTTTTGCAGATGAAGTTCAGGTCTGCATTCCGAAGTAAGGCGCCAGGCAGAAGGCCCGTTTCCGTCAAAATCTGAAAGCCGTTACAAATGCCCAGGATGAAGCCGCCGGCATCGGCAAAGCGTTTCAGTTCAGCGATGATCGGAGAATTGCCAGCCATGGCACCGCAGCGCAGATAATCCCCATAGGAAAAACCGCCCGGAACGAGGATAAAATCCAGACCTTTCGGGAGGCTGGTTTCCTTGTGCCAGATCGGCGTTGGCTTGTGCTCTCCTAAAGCGTCGAGCGCGGTCAGTGCGTCTCGATCACAATTGGATCCCGGAAATACGATAACGGCTGTTTTCATGCGCTCTCCATATCGCAATATCGGCGAGTCGCAAATGTTTGTTGATTTGAGGCAAGAGGGGCGACCTGACAGAACAGCGGCTGCTCTGTCAGGTCATAACGCGTGGAGGCTTCGGCAAGACCTGATGTGGACGGGGGGCGGACGGGACAATCCAAATTCACATCAGGCAGGCCGCTTTCGGCGTTATGAATGTAAAACGGATGAGGTCTGGAATTCCGTCGAAAAAAATTCGGTGGCGCGAAACTATTCTTCGTCCAGCTCACCAGAAGACAGCAAGGCGCGGGTCGGGGCCGCAGGCGCATGGGCTTCCAGCTCTGTCATGACGTCACTTGTGGGCAACGTCATGATGCGGCCGTTGCGGGAAAAGAAGAAGGTTTCGCCGTCCGCCGAAAAACCCGGTCCCATATCGAGCCCTTTGGTATTTATAGCCGGGCCGACATTGAACGGTTCCGACCAGTCATCCGGGCTGAAGCCATGCCGATGAATGGCCGTAATGTCGACCTTACCAAGACGGGGATATCGATAGGAATAAAACAGGAGATAATCGCCATCGGGTGTGACGGCGACGTGTGTTTCAGTTCGGGGCGAGTTCACATGCTCAGGCATGAAGCTTGTTTTCCACTCGCCCGTCCGATCATCAAACCGGGCTGAATAGATGTCCTGCGCACCTTGCCCTCGTGGGTGATTGGAGACGAAATAGAGCTCGCCTCTGGGAGCTTGTGTGATGCTGGTTTCATTATCCATCGTGTTGATGTCGCCGGGCAGAAGCTCGGCTTGCCCCCAGCCTTCATCGGTCAATGATACAGACCACAAATTCATGTCGGTTCGCTGCGGTTCATCTGGCACCGTACGATCAGACGCAAAATAGAGCCGGCCATCAAATGGTGAAAAGCTGGGGCTGGTATTGCTCGTTCGCCTGGGAAAATCGAGCAAGGCTGGTGCGCTCCAGCTTCCGTCCGGCTGGCGACGCATCTCATATAGATCTGTTGATTTTGGCGCTTCACGCACGAACACACGGACAGATCCGTCGCGCGATTCCGTCATGGAATAGGCGCGCTCGAAAGGGCCAGGTGGCGCCTCATCCGGAAACACATATTCGGCGGCTGGACCCGTTGGCGGATCAATGGGCGCATCTGTGCAAGTCGCCAGAGCCAGTGATGCGGCAACCGTCAGCCAGGCGGACACCTGCCGGTGTTTCAGAGTGTCAGAGCCGGGAAGGGTACGTGCCAGCTTAAGCCTCGACGAGCTCAATCTTGTACCGCTCAATGACGGTGTTCGCGAGAAGGGTTTCGCACATCTCACGGACACGGGCTTCTGCCGCATCCGGGGCAAGCCCATCGTCCAGATCGAGTTCGATGCGCTTTCCGATACGGGCGTCACGAACTTCATTGAAGCCAAGACGATCGAGCGTTTCTGAAATCGCTTTACCTTGCGGGTCCAGTACACCGGTCTTCAGATCGACGTAAACAATGGCTTTCATGATTATCGGTCTCCGTTTCGTTCGCCTGAAATATCGATCACTTCTGCGATTTCTGTCGAGTGTTTGATAATGCCGAGACGGCTCGCCACTTCGGCATAGGCTTCCGTCACATTACCAAGATCGCGCCGGAACCGGTCCTTATCGAGTTTCTCGTTGGTTTCCATATCCCAGAGCCGGCAACTGTCCGGGCTGATCTCGTCCGCCAGCACGGTTCGGACGGTTTCGCCTTCATAAAGCCGACCGAATTCGAGTTTGAAGTCGACAAGGCGGATACCGACAGCTGCAAACAATCCCGCCAGGAAGTCGTTCACCCGCAGCGCCGTCGAGACCATATCCTCAACCTCCTGTGGATTGGCCCAGCCAAACGCGGCAATGTGCTCTTCGGTGACAAGCGGATCACCGAGTTCGTCTTTCTTGTAATAGAACTCAACGAGCGTACGCGGCAGCATATCGCCTTCGTTCAGTCCGAGGCGCTTTGCGATTGAACCGGCCGCAACGTTACGAATCACAACTTCCAGCGGGATAATTTCGACCTGCTTGACGAGTTGCTCACGCATGTTGAGGCGCTTGATGAAGTGCGTCGGGATACCGATGCCGGCGAGGCGCGTCATGAAGAATTCTGACATCCGGTTGTTCAGAACGCCCTTGCCGTCGAGTACGGCATGTTTCTCGGCGTTGAACGCGGTGGCGTCATCCTTGAAATACTGGATCAGCGTGCCGGGTTCTGGACCCTCATAAAGAATTTTCGCCTTACCTTCATAAATCTTGCGGCGACGGGACATGGTCGTCTCTCCAATTCGTCGAATGCGTATGCCTGATCGGGCAGGCTTCGTCGACGCCCAGCACGAGAAGTGATCTGAGCTTGCCTTAAGCTGGGGACGCCTACACGGTTTCGTGGAGGAAAGCCACTATTTTGCGATATTCCATGTGTATTTTCGGATAGAAAATCCAGGCGCGGAGAAAAATCCGTTTGGCCATACGGTTTGACTGGAAAAACGGTCAGGTTAAAGGCTAAAAGGCACTCAGTTTTACTATCAGTCGGGAACAGGACTCATGACGACATTTAATGATCGCGAACGCGCTGAAGAAGCGAAATACTCTCTCGACCAGCAATCTCTGTTCAAAGCCACGGCCCGCCGCGACAAGCTTTTGGGTCTCTGGGCCGGTGATTTGCTTGGTTTCGCTGGCGCGGAAGCTGAAGACTACGCCAAATCCGTTGTGATCTCTGATCTGGAAGAGCCGGGCGATGAGGATGTTATCCGCAAGGTGCTTGGCGACTTCGAAGCCAAGGGCGTGAACAAGACGCGTGAAGACATCGTGAAACAGCTGGACGCGTTCATGGCGATCGCTGTTGAGCAAGTCAAAGCCGAAAGCTGATATCAGACATTTCTGGTATCGGAGATGTAAACGAAAAGTCGTGATTTCTTAAGCGGGTCTGCACGGCTTTCTAAAGGGCTTCTGCGACACTCTTCCAAACGCCCACCACAAGAAGTGGGCCGTTTGGGAGATGAAACATGATCGATGTAACAGACACGATCCAGGCAGAAGACCAGCTGGTTCGGGACTATCAGGTCTCGACTTATGCCTGTCGCCAGCTTGCCGGTTGGGCGCTTGCACATTTCGATGACCGTACAGAACCGCTGGCTTACATGCGGATAGTCCTGTCGCTGGCCCGAACCGGACCAGACTATGTCATCGACAAGATCCTGCGTGATCTGACATCACAGGGAAATCCATACCGTTCTGAAGCGATCTGGCGGATGTATGAACGTTATCGCGCCGAAGGTGAACGTACGATCCCGGCAACAGGCAGTCAGGCTGCCTGAGCCCATTTCAGCGTCCTGCGTGTCAGCTTTTGTCGAAGGGTGATTTGACGTAGTAGATTTTCGCACCCTGACGTTTCGGCTCGTCTTCATTCCGGGCTTCTTCCTGAACGCCCGGAGAGTCGTAGGACTGGCCGAACGGGAAGCGTTCATTCAGGTCTTCCGGCGGTACAATCTGAAATCCCAGATAATGCAGCAGGAAAAGAAAGCCGCCACCGGTCAGAATACCCGTCAGCAGGGTGCGGATGATGTAGCGCATGATTGTGCCTGAAACCATCCAGGCGGCGACAGCGCTGGCCCCTCCGCCAAACAGCCCGGCACCAGAGGCAACGGCTGCCAGATCGGCGCCATCGCCGAAGATTTTCTGCAAAAATTCCATGATCTGTTCCATCATGATCTTCCGGGTCCTTATTGTTGTTGCTGTTGCTGGGCGATGAGTTTCGTGTCGATGGATTTGGCCTTGCGATAGGCGTCGCGGTCGATCATCCGGTCGCGATAGGCGAGAAAAGCGTTTCGCGGTTCAAGTGTCTTGAAGCTGAGGCCGAAATCAAGCTGTGCGGCAAGGTAGAGATCGGCTGCCGTGAAATGGTCCGCGGCGATATATTCTTTCTCGCTGACCAGTTTTTCCAGGTTGTCCAGAACGGCGGCGTGAGTGCCAAAACCGGCAAACCCCTGTTGATCGGGTGCGGGCTCGAAGCCGAGTGATCTGGCAGTGGTGGCTGCTTCAAACGGACCGGCCACGAAGAACAGCCAGCGATAATAATCGGCGCGGTTCTCGGGCGGTGGGGCCAGTTTCTTCTCAGGAAACGCATCCGCCAGATAGGCCAGAATGGCCGCGACTTCAGTGACGACCGCATCACCATGTCGAATGGCTGGCACCTTACCCATTGGGTTGATCGCAAGGTATTCGGGCGCTTTCATCGTGGTGCCATAGCCGAGCAGAACAGTCTCGTAAGCTGCGCCGGTTTCCTCCAGCATCCAGCGGGCAATCTGACCCCGTGACATGGGGTTTGTATAGAATGTGAGTGTGCGCATTGATTCCCCCTCAACACATGTTGCAGGGGAGTTTAGTTAAAAAGCCCGCAATTGGCGACGGGCTTTATCAGGCATGGCGCAGAATCAGCGGCTGAAAACCGCCGCGCCCAGCCCTCGGCCCAGTGCGACAACTTCCCGGCGCCGAATGATCAGCATTACGATCGATGTCAGCCAGATCACCAATGCAGCGGCGAACAGGCCGCCACCATCCTCATTCGGGTCGATGCCGAGCGGTGTGAACAGATGAAAACTGATCGCGCCGCTCATCACGGCAAGCGCGATTGCTGCACCCAGGGCCTGAAGTCGGCGAAAACGGGGAAGAATACCGAGGAGCAGCAGGACAGAAGCGGTGAGCTCAGCCGTGCCAATCACATATTGGCTGAACAGCCCGGTCCGGGCAAAAAGCCCGGGCGCGCCAAGGCTTGCCGCCCAGTCATCAAGCAGGCCGAAGATAACCCGGGTTTCCTCGGCATTCGTGAACTTAAAACGCAGGCTGTCGAGGAAAACGAGCGCTGCGAATACGGCGATCAAATGCGGCAATATGGGAAGAAACCGTTTCATGGCTGTTGTGTCCTGACGGGTGTCGTGTTTTGCAGCGTTTTGCCAGATGCGGGACGCGCGCTCAAAACAACTGGCTTCACGGCTTCGTGGTGAGAGGCCCTGTAATTTCGTGATAAGTGTTACAGCCCGGTCGGACAGCAAAGAGAGCCAGAAAAAGAATGCACAAGGATTTCAGCCCAGAGGCACCTGCCGAAGAAATCATAGAGTTTGATGATTTTCTGAAGGTGGATATCCGGGTCGGCACGGTGGTGAAGGTGGACGCATTTCCTGAGGCCAGAAAACCCGCATGGAAACTGACCATTGATTTCGGCCCGGCCATCGGCAAAAAGCGCTCCTCCGCACAGATTACCGAGTATTATTCCGCGGTCTCTCTGATCGGAAAGCAGGTTGCGGCTGTCGTGAATTTTCCGCCGCGGCAGATCGGTCCGTTTATGTCTGAGGTGCTGACGCTGGGATTTGCCGATAGCGCAGGCGCTATTCGTCTGTTCTCGCCCGATGCCAAGGTGCCGAACGGGTCACGCCTGGCCTGATTACCGTTTCAGGAGACGGGCAATGGGTCCGCGTGCCGTTTCCAATGCCTTGACGGTTGCGTCATATCCGGCCTGAACGCTGGGCTCATAATCCTCCCAGTCGCGAAGATCGGTATCCGGAATGTCCGGCAGGATCAGCATGTCTGCAAGGTCCCGGCCTTCATTTGGATTGACAGAAATGGTTGCGGTTCGCATCAGAAGGCTTGCAAGCGGCGGGGTGGAGCGGAAGCCATTGCGCACGACCCAGCCGGAAAAGTCAGGCGGGTCGATAAAGTCATCGGCGTTCAGGCCTTCTGGCGCGCGTGCGACATCACAGCCAATGGTAAAGCCGCGATGCATTTCGCGCATGATCCCAACCGGAAAATTGTTCAGAACGGCGCCATCGACCAGCACTTCACCGTCATCCACGACCGGCGGTAGAATGCCGGGCAGGGCAATTGTAGCCCGAAGTGCCGTGCGGAGCCGTCCACTGTTGTGAATTCGAATGGCACCATCCGTCAGATTGGTTGATATGGCAAAGAACGGTAGTTTCAGATCATTGAGATCGGTATCGCCAAAATGCTCTTCTAGGCGCTTGTCGACCCGGCGTCCCTTGACCAGCGAAACCACTGGCAGATGATAATCCCCCAGCGGGTTGCTGTTCACAAAGGCCTTGCGGATGCGTTCATCGATTTCAGCGTCATCCCAGCCCATGGCGACACACGCCGCAACCACCGCCCCCATGGACGACCCGCCGACAAAATCGATCGGGCAGTTGGCTTCACGCAGGGCCTTTATCACGCCAATATGGGCGTAGGCCCGCGCACCACCCCCCGACAGGCACAGACCGATGGATCGACCGGCCATGACGCGAGCCAGCCGGTCGCTCTCGGCATCTCCGAGCCCGGTCCAGTGAAAGCACCGTGCCGCGTTTGCAGCTTCAAGCCATTCGTCAGGTTTTGAAACCTGTCGGCCGTTATTGTGTTCGATCAACACGATGTCGATCAGGCGGAACCGTTTTGCAGGTGAGGTTTCATCCGGCAGCAGGGGCGAGGACGGTCGTGCATCGGGCCTGGCCAGTACCCAGATCCTGTCGGCCTGACGGAGAGACAGACGAAACCACGCATTGTCGCCCATGGTCGAGATCAGGATAACAACATCGTTTTCCGCTTCCAGCTCGTCAAAATAGGTTGCCGACTGGCGGTCTGCTTCTTCACCAACGACGGCGCATTTCTGGCCCATGCGCTTAAGTGCATCTGAGATCATCCGGGCGCGCAAACGCAGATCAATCGTCGGCGAGGCTGCCGTCAGCGCATAAACCTTCGGCTCGGCCCGCTGGTTCTGACGCTTGCTTTGGCGCAGTCGGATCAGGAGGGTTCTTGAAAGCTTTTCAAGGACTTCCGGTGAACTTCGCACGAGCTTCATGAAGGTTGCGCGCGGCAGTTTTACAAGCTCGGTATCGCGAACAGCAAACACTGCGTTGGAGTGGGGTTCGCCTGCCAGCATTGCCATTTCACCAACGGGTTCGCCTGGTCGGATATGGCCGAGAAACTCAACCCTTCCGTCCGGCGCGCGTCGAAACGCGCCTAATGTGCCGCTAAGTACGAAATAGATCGCATCGGAGCTGGCACCTTCCTCAAAAAGATTACCGCCGCCGGGAATGGAAAACCAGGTCGACTCTTTCTCCGCCGCACGCAATGCCCGCGCCGGAATATCCTTGAGAAACGGAATGCGTGTCAGAACAGATGCCATGATGCAGTCATACCCGGAAATTCCAGATAATTGATGAACATGAAGTCCGGCTCATGGCCAGACCAAATCATCAGATGAAATCAGGGGTGATGAAAAACGACGCATTGTCATTGCCCACCAGATTGCCCACCTATGGTCTGGAAAATGTCAGCCATGCTTCGCGCAGGAGAGGGAAACACTATGAGTGAGTATGAAACCATCACACTGGACGCAACACCGGCGGGCGTTGCGATTGTTCTTCTGAACCGGCCTGAAGCAGGCAATGCCATTAACGGCAAAATGATAGAAGAGTTGACCGACGTTCTGGAAAACCTGCGGGCCGAGGAACAGTTGCGGATGGTGATTTTCCGCGGCGCGGGTAATGATTTCTGCGTCGGGGCCGACCGTCACTGGTTTGAGCTCGCGAAAGACTACACCCAGTCCGAAAATGAAGATGAAGGCTTTGCTGCTGCTGAAGTTTTCCGGCGCATCCATGATCTGCCTCAGCTGACTGTGGCGCTGTTGCAGGGCGGGGTATATGGCGGCGGTGCCGGCATAGCCTGCGCCTGTGATGTGGCTGTGGCCATGGAAGGCGCAAGCTTCCGGTTTGGTGAAGTCAGCCGGGGTATGATCCCCGCAGCGATTGCGCCTTTTGTGGTCGGCGCGATTGGTAAGCGCATGGCGAAGGCACTGTTCCTGACGGGCGAGGATTTCGACGCTGGTTTTGCTGAACAGATCGGTCTTGCGCAATTCACGGTCGATGACGAAACCGGCATGGAAGAAATGCTGGAATACCTGTCCTCGCTGGCCTTCGCCAATTCCCCGAGCGCGGTCGCCGATGCCAAGCGCCTTCTGCATGACATTGATGCCCGTCCGATCGACCGGGATATGTCTCATCTTACCGCGAAGCGCGCGGCGGCCAGGTGGGAGCGCGGTGAGGCTCAGGAAGGCATTTCCGCGCTTCTGGAAGATCGAAACCCCCGCTGGGCGGAATAGGCGAGGCTGATCGCTGGTTTCGCTTCTGAAGCGTAAACGCTGGATCTGAAATCTTCAGGACAGAATTATCCGTTTCGTGAGTCTGATGCTCTAGTCTCCCCGCATCAGACATTACGGGGATATCTATGTCCGATCAGATCTTGTCAGACTGGGATGAACAAAAGGCTCAGGCGATCCAGCGTGAGATCATCATTGCGAGGCATAACCTGCATATGCGGGACATGTTCTCGGATGAAGGTCTGGCTGATCTTATTGATCGATATCCGCGCAAGAAGCTCGGCATTTTTACAATGGGCGAAGACCCGCTCGGGTCTGACAGCTTCCAGAACGGGACCGCTGAGGGTCTGTCTGGTGAGCAGATCCTCGAAGCGGTCAAGAAAGGTCGTCTGTGGCTGAACTTCCGTGCGGCCAGTGACGAGCTGCCTGAGTATCGCGAACTGCGCGATGACATGTTTTCAGAGCTCGAACGAAAAACACCCGGGCTGAAAACCTTCAAGCAGGATGTTGGCGTGCTGGTGTCCTCGCCAAACGCGCAGGTATTTTACCATCTGGATGTACCGCTGGTTCTGCTGTGGCAAATCCGCGGGGTGAAACGCGTCTGGCTTTATGAGCCAACGGAGCCGTATGTGGCTGACCCCGACCTTGAAAATGTTGTCCTGCGGGAGACCGGTGAGGAAGTGCCCTTCCGTATCGACTTTGACGAGGTGGCGCGGATTGTCGATCTTGAGCCGGGTATGATGGTCACCTGGCCTCAGTTTGGCCCCCATCGTATCGTTAATCACGACGTGCTGAATGTCTCGCTTTCCTGTGAATTTCAGACCATGAAATCGCTGATCTGGGCCAACGCTGTCTATGCAAATGGCGTCATGCGTCGAAGTTTTGGAATGAATCCAACGATCTACGGCAATGGGACGCCAGCCGTGTTCGCCAAGGCCGTTGCGGCAAGATTCTTTAAAATTTTGAAGCTTCGTAAATCCTTTGAATACAATAGTCCTCGTACGTTTAAAGTAGATCCGGACGCGGAAAGAGGTATTTGCGAGCTGGCTCAGCCCGCCTGACTGTTCTTTTCGCGTTACGCGAAAGGAATGGGTAATGGTTTTTGGACTGGTCGCGGCTGCGTTCCTCGTATCGACGGGAGATGACCCGCTCGACTCGGCGCTCGTGCGGACAGAACCACCCCCAAGCCTGCGCGCAGCCTTCACGGTTGAGCTGACCGACGGCGAGGCTTTCCGCGAAATCCGGTTTGATCCCCGTGACCCTGAAGATGAGGCCTGGCAGGTTGTTGAGGCAACTGGTCAAAGCCGGGAGCTTGATTTCGCGGTTGAGGAATGGGGTGCAGAAGATGATCCGGATGGCTGGTTGTTTGCCGACGATCTGCGCGCCAGTCTTGGCAACATTGTTGACGCAATCGATGCTGGTGCCGCCTGGCAGATCCAGTTTCAGCACCAATTGTCAGGCAATGATGGGCCATTGGACGCCTGGGCTGCCGAACATCTTGCCGGGTCTGCCTGGCTTGAGCCTGTGAACGCCCAGTTCCTACGTATTGATTACAGCGCGATGGAGCCTTTTTCCGGGCCGAATGGCGGGCGGATAGAGGCCTATAACCACACCTATCTTCTGCAGCAGGACCCGGAGTACGACATCACATTCGTCGCGGCCTACAAGGTTGATGTGCGCGGACAGTTTCTGAACACCAGCCTGGATCGAGCCTACCGGGTGCGCGTGACGGATGTTGATTTCTTCTTTTCCTCGGCGGCCGAAGAGGCGCTCTACTGGTCACGACGCCGAGCATTGGAAAAACAACACAGCGCCGTATTTGTCAGCGCTAACTGACTTCACAGAAAAGCCTGGCGCGCTAGATTGAGCGCATGATTCATCTGATCAAACTTTGTGTTGGTGCCGACACAATCGACGACCTTCAGGACTGGCAGGAATATGTGATGGGCGAGCGCCGGAAGCTCGGCCTCTCGCCCAAACCGGTCCATCAGACACGGCAAACGCCCAAACGTGCAGAAGAGCTGGTCGATGGCGGGTCGTTGTACTGGGTCATCAAGGGAAATGTGCTTGTTCGTCAGCGGCTGATCGCTGTTGAAACGCTGGAGGACCGGAACGGTAAATCCTATTGCGAGTTGGTATTAGAGCCAAAACTGTTCCTCACGGAAGTTCAGCGAAGGAAAGCCTTTCAGGGCTGGCGGTATCTTAAGCCGGAAGATGCGCCCCGGGACCTTGCCGACTCGACGGCGAAAGATGTACCGCCTGAACTGGGCGCTGCATTGAAGGAGGCCGGTGTCTGGTAGACGCGGGCGGGGAGTGACTAATGCTGGATTTTCTGACGTCAATTACCGTTCGCGGGCTGGATATCCTGTCCACGCTTTTTGTTCTGGCGGTTGGCTTCGCCTTCTTCCTGTTCGTCATTTTCTACCTGATCGATTCCAATCAGAGCCAGAGCGCGGTGCGTCGCAACTTTCCGGTGGTGGGCCGGTTTCGTGACATTTTCATCCGCATGGGCGAATTTTTCCGGCAGTATTTCTTTGCGCTTGATCGTGAGGAGCTCCCGTTCAACAGAGCCGAGCGGGACTGGATCTACAAATCAGCCAAGGGGCATGACAACACTCAGCCGTTTGGCTCTACCCGATCTCTCGCGCCGCCCGGAACGCCCATCTTCGTCAACTCTGCGTTTCCGCCGCTGGATGATCCTTCCGAAGCGCCGGTATCGGTAACTTTCGGTTCGGGCTCCTCCAATCCCTACACCATCACATCCATCATCAATGTTTCAGGCATGAGTTTTGGGGCTCTGTCCAAACCGGCCATTCAGGCGCTCTCTTACGGTGCGGCGCAGGCCGGATGCTGGCTGAATACGGGTGAGGGCGGGCTGTCGCCTTATCACCTGGAAGGTGGATGTGACATCGTCTTTCAGATTGGCACGGCCAAATACGGTGTGCGGGACGACAAAGGCGGGTTGTGGGATGAGAAACTGAAGGAAATTGCTGACCGGCCGCAGGTCAAAATGGTCGAAATCAAGCTGGCTCAGGGCGCGAAACCCGGCAAGGGCGGCATGTTGCCAGGCGACAAGGTTACAGCCGAGATTGCTGATATTCGCGGCATTCCGGTCGGCGAGGATTCCATCTCGCCCAACCGCCATCCGGAAGCGGGTAACGTCGAGGAATTGCTGGATTTCATCCATCGAGTCAGATCGGTTTCCGGGCTGCCGACCGGGATCAAGGCGGTGGTGAGTTCTGCCTTCTGGCTCGAGGAGTTGTTCCGGGCCATTCATGTGCGAGGGCTGTCCTCCGCGCCGGATTTCATAACGGTCGATGGCGGCGATGGCGGTACCGGGGCAGCGCCCATGGCGCTGATGGACAATGTCGGGCTGGGACTGCGCGAAGCCTTGCCGATCACGATTGATACGCTGAAGAAGTATGGCCTGCGTGAGCGTATCCGGATTATTGCGTCAGGTAAGCTGATCACACCTGCGGAAGTCGCCTGGGCCTATTGCGCGGGCGCTGACTCGGTGAACACGGCGCGGGGCTTCATGTTTTCGATTGGTTGCATCCAGGCCATGTCGTGCAACACGAATAACTGTCCGACGGGTATCACCACTCATAAAGAGCATCTTCAGAACGGTCTTGTGCCGAAAACGAAGGCCGGGGGCGTCAGAAACTTCGTCGAAAAAATGCACAAGGACGTCTCGATGATTGCGCATAGTTGCGGGGTCCATCATCCGCGCGAACTCTCCCGGCATCATGTACGTATCGTGCAGCCGAACGGGCGGTCCACCCGAATGGACGAATTGTGGCCTGAAGCGCTATCTGCACGCAGGCTTCCCTGACAAGAGTGGTCTGTCGACCGGTCAGATCGCAATATTGTCGATTAGCCGGGTTTTGCCGAGCCAGCACGCTGCGATCAGTCGGCAGGGATAATCCGGCAATTCGTGCCCGACCGGCTCCAGCGTGCCGGGATCACAGGCTTCAAGATACTGAACCTCGTCAAATCCGGCGCGATGCAAGGCGTCTACAGCTTCAGTGATGGCTTCACCGGGAAGTGTGCCGTTCCGCATGCGAATGGCGGCGCGATGCATTGCGGCGTAGAGCGCAGGCGCGATGCGGCGTTGCGCATCCGAAAGATAGGCATTTCGCGATGATAGAGCCAGCCCGTCGACCGCGCGGCCTGTCGGACAGGGAATGATCTCGATCGGGAAAGCCAGGTCTGTGACCATGCGCTTGATGACCTGAACCTGCTGAAAATCCTTTTCACCGAAAAAGGCCTTGTCCGGCTGCACCATGTTGAAAAGCTTTGATACGACTGTAGCGACACCGCCAAAGAAGTGGGGTCGGAACTGGCCTTCCAGCTTTGCGCCCAGTTCAGGAACAGCCACCCGGGATTCTTCGCCAGCCGGGTACATGGTGTCGGCTTCAGGACAAAAAGCGAGATCACATCCATGTTCTGTCAGAAGGGCCAGATCGCGATCTTCTGTCCGAGGATAGTTTCCCAGATCCTCATGGGCAGCAAACTGGGTCGGGTTGACGAAAATGCTGGCAATGGTGCGGTCGCAAACTGCGACGCTGGCGTCGATCAGCGACAAATGGCCATCGTGCAGCGCACCCATGGTGGGCACGAAACCGACATTCAGCCCCTGGCGCTTCCAGTCCCGGACAATGGTTCGCAAGTCCTCGAGCATGGTGACGCGCTGCATTTTATCTTCCTTCCAATGATCCCGATTTCCCGGCCCCTCCGACGTAAATCGCTGTCTGGTTTTTGGAAAGGCTCGTCAACACTTGATTAACGGAAAGCAGGCAATTTGATCACATGTTAAAGCACGCTCTTCGAACATTTCATCTTCTGGCTGATGTCGTTCGACATCGCTTTGGTATGGGGCTTGCGCATGTCGATCAAGACCTGTCGCCAGCCCGGGATGCGTGGTTGTTCGAAGATATTGGCATCCGCTATCAACTGAACACTTTGCCGGACTTTCCTGCATTGAAAGTTCAGACCGAAGGCGAAGCGCATCGTCTGGAGTTGCTTGAGGAAACCGTTCGGGCTGTACGTGCCCGTCTGGCTGATCTGCGTCGCTATACAGGTGCTGCAGAAACCGTTCAGCTTGCGTCGCGGTCAGCTGACCCAATCGTGACGGACATGTTGTTCGAAACAATCTGGCCTGTGCAGGAAATCGACAGTGATCTGTTCGATCTGAACATGCCAGCCCGCCAAACCTGTTCTCTTCCGGCCTGGACCATTGGCCATATCCAATCAGTCGGGACCGGTAGAAACCACCATTCGGGAGGGTGATCCCGCCATGCATGGAGTGATCTCGTGAAACCGGAAGGATTCGCGCTCTCAGAGCGAACAAATAACCCGCCTGCCACACAGCAGGCGGCTGGCGCGCATGAATGCCGCGTCATCATCATCGGTAATGAAAAGGGTGGCGCAGGCAAATCGACTGTCGCCATGCATTTGTCTGTTGCCCTGATGCGTATGGGAAAAAAGGTTGGTCTGATCGACCTGGATGTGCGCCAGCGTACTTTCACCCGTTATCTGGAAAACCGTATCCGCTGGGTCAACTCCACCGGATCCAAGCTTCCCATGCCGGAAGCCTTGCGCGTGGATGCCAGCCAGGCACGCAATCTGGATGAGGCAGAGGCCGAGGAAAGCGAACGCTTTCTTGGTAGCCTCAAGCGTCTCAAATCGGCTTGCGATTATGTCATCGTGGATGCGCCAGGCGGCGACACCTTTCTCTCACGGCTCGCTCACTCATCGGCCGACACACTGATTACGCCTCTGAATGACAGCTTTGTTGATTTCGACCTTCTGGGCGACGTTAACCCGCAAAGTCTGGAAGTTGTCCGCCCGAGCTTTTATGCCGAAATGGTCTGGGCTTGCCGGAAGCACAAGGCGCAGACGACGCGCAAGCCGATTGACTGGGTCGTTATGCGGAACCGGATGTCACCGCTTGAGGCGCGCAACAAACAACGCGTGGGCGAGGCACTCGACAATCTGGCCAAACGGATTGGCTTTCGTCTGGCGCCGGGCCTTTCCGAGCGTGTGATCTATCGGGAGCTGTTCCCCATGGGGCTCACGCTGTTGGATCTCACTGAAGAGGGTTCAAATATCACCTTCACGATGAGCCATGTGGCCGCGCGTCAGGAATTGCGGGATCTGTTGATCCTGTTGAAATTACCGGGTCTTGAGGGACGCGAGATCGCGTTCTAAGCGCCGATCACAATTCATTCAGCAGAAGCGACCGGGGTATCCCTGGTCGCTTTTTTAATTTAATCTATCTAAAGGTTATATCAAAGGTGTGACAATTTAGCTTGACGTTAAAATTTACCATAGTCCATGATGTTGGTATACTACATCTAAGTCGGGAGCTTTCAATCCGCCCGGCGCCTTCGATATGACCAACATTCAAAAAGACGTTCCGACATCCCTGGCCAATCTCTTGTCGTACCGGTTGGAACGATTGGGTGAAAAGGTGAGCCAGACTGTTGCTGTGCGTATCCTGGATGAGTTCGGTCTCGCATTACAGCAATGGTATATTCTTCTGGCGCTTTATGATCTGAAGGATGCAACGGCGACGGACCTTTGCCTGGCAACCGCACTGGATAAGGTCACGGTAAGTCGCGCCGTTAGCAGTCTCAAGCGTGACGAACGCATTCTCTCCGAGCGCGATCATCAGGATCGTCGCAAGACACATTTGTCTCTGTCCATCGCTGGACAAAGAACCGTCGAGCAGGTTCTACCCCGTGTACAGGTGCGGGAAGCGGAGCTGAAATCGGCTTTGTCGGATGAGGAACTCTCTGCTTTACAGGACATCATGGCCCGGCTGGACCGCGCTGCGATGCCGTCCGGTTAGCCCTTCATCCACTCCGGCATCACGAATTCCAGACCGAGATCGCGGGCAACAGCCTCGTGCGCAATTTGGCCATCAGCCACTGTCAGGCCTTCGGCAAGATGCATATCCTGTCTCAGCGCTTCTTTTGCGCCCTTGTTCGCGATGTTCATCACGAACGGAAGCGTGGCATTGTTGAGCGCATAGGTGGATGTGCGCGGGACAGCGCCCGGCATATTGGCAACGCAATAATGCAGAATACCATCGACCTCATAGATCGGGTCTGCATGGGTGGTGGCCTTAGAGGTCTCGAAACACCCGCCCTGATCAATGGCAATGTCAACGAGGACCGCACCGGGACGCATGGTTTTCAGTTGTTCACGCGATACGAGTTTTGGAGCGGCAGCTCCTGGGATCAGCACGGCGCCGATAACGAGATCGGCATACTTGACGGCCTCGGCGAGGCTCGCATTCGTTGAATACATGGTTTTGACGGCGCCGTTGAATTGCGCGTCGATTTCGGCCAGCCGCGTATTGTTCCGGTCGAAGATGGTCACATCGGCCCGCATACCTACAGCAATCTCTGCGGCATTGGTGCCGGAAACACCGCCGCCAATGATCACGACTTTCGCTGGGGCAACCCCAGGCACACCGCCCAGCAGAACCCCGCGTCCCCGAATGGTGCGCATCAGCGCCCAGGCGGCGACCTGCATCGACATGCGTCCGGCCACCTGGCTCATTGGTGTGAGCAGTGGGAGGCGGCCATGGCGGTCTGTGACCGTTTCATAGGCGATTGCCAGCGCGCCGGATTTGCGCAGCCCTTCGGCCTGAACGGGATCAGCCGCCAGATGAAGATAGGTGAACAGCGTGTGATCGGGCGTAAGGCGCGCGCACTCCTCGGGCTGAGGCTCCTTCACTTTCACAATCAATTCGGACTGTTTGAAGACAGCGTCAGCGTCTGGAAGAATCTGACCACCCACGGCTTCGTACTCTGCATCTGTGCAGGCCGAGCCAAGGCCTGCATCCTTTTGAATGAAGACGTCATGTCCCGCGCGGACCAGTTCTCCAACGCTTTCTGGTGTCAAACCAACCCGGGATTCCTGTTTCTTGATTTCTGTTGGAACACCAATTCGCATATTCGTCTCCGGGTGGCATAAATTGTCAGGTATTCAGCGATCATTGGAACGCTGAACCTCTTCATAGAATACATAAAACAATTGGGAAATAGAACTGTCTGGTTGTCACAAAATCGCCAGCGCCATTTCTGTCAGCGGCAAATCCCCGTCTGGTTCATATCGAGATGAAAGTGGTCGGCATGGGCTGCATTGTATTCGGGGCCCAGCACGGTTCCGAAGATCCGGCAGGCATCGTCTCTCAAAGCTTCGAGGAAGCGGCCTTCCGGTGTGTTTTCGCCCCAGTGTTCTTTGACAGTGATGATTGTTCCGTCTTTCAGCTCAACGCCGCGAATATCAATGGCGTTGCCTGTGGCGTGCTGACTATATCGTCCTGTCTGGCGGCCATAAACGCGGCGGCAACTGAAGCTCCCATAGCTGAGGACCTGCGCTGGAGGGCTCTCAAGGTATGACTTTGCCTGCAACATAAGTGACTGACGTTCCCACACTGCAACGGCGCTCGCCTGCGTGCAGGTCATCTGAAGCGGGGTGGAATAGGGGATAAGCGACCGTTCGAGCGTCAGGGCGTCGAAAAAACCACAGGCTTCGCCCGGTTCGCTGTCAGGCAGCTGGACATAGTCGATCTCGCTGTCGTCCAGAAAGTCGAAGCACGCGTCTGGGCGCCGATCAAAAGCATTGAGTTTCTGGTGTGTGGCAACCCCGATCGGGTCTTCGATCGCCAGAGGCCTGAACGGATTGTGTTGCGGCGGAAGCAGATTCAAAAGGAACCAGCACAGGCTGGCAATGGCAATCAGCGTCGCGGAAATGGCGAACCATTTAACAATGTTCAGCAGCAAGGATCAGTCTTTTCAGGGGGTAAGACTAGAATTCACGCGCCAGCGAAAAGCCAGCAAATGATTCTTTCTTTGATGTGCCAAGGCCGCCTTCGCTCCAGAAGCTTGCTTCTGTTTCGATATAGCTGAAAGTCAGCTGCGTACCGTCATAAATATAGGTCGAAACGCCAGCCTGCAGATCACCAACCGTGATCTGATCAGCCAATGTCACCGTGCGGCTGCTATCGCCCGTCAGAGCGTCTGTGCGCATGCTGAGGGCTTCGCCATCGGCAGCGGCGAACACAAACCAGCCGGACGGGCGGTCATTGTTCTTTTCGAACGTGACAGCGCCTACGCGGATTTCGGCTGAATAGCTTTCAAGACCGGCGTCGGTTGTCGTGTAGCGGGCAAACCGCGGTTCGATCAGGATGCCGGATTCTTCGCGGACAAAGCCTTCAGCCAGGTTGGTGTCGATTTTGACGATGTTGTCGCCAATGATCGGGTGCCATCCGGTCGTGTCGCCATTAATGTTACGCGCAAAACCAGGGCGGGCATCCTTAAGGGCGAATGTATCGATCTGTTCGGTGGAAGGTTCAGTCGGATTGCCGAGAATGAGTTGATTTTGAGGCATAAAAGGCTGATCCATCTGGCATTCGGCGATGCCATGAAATCCCGCAAAAAGCGATGCGCAGATAAAATATGGTTTCAGCATTTGGATCATCTCATTTCCAGAATATCACGCCTTCGTTACTGCTCCAACACAAATACGCGTCATTGGTTCCCATCAGGAGGTGACTTATTTTATTTAAACTGGCGTTAAACTACCATTTCTTCCTCTATATTGGAGAAATGTGACACAATATGGGCGTGTCGCCAAATTTGGCGGAGCTCTGCAGCGTTTTTATTGTCCGCCAGATAATAGAGATTGAATTGTCTGCAGGAAATCATTTGAAATCAATGCAGACAATTCAATCCAGTTGGCTCTAATTGTTTGCAATAGCGCCAATGATGATGCCAGCAATCAACCCAGTGCCTGCTGCCGTCAGATAGGCATCATTGTCACTGCGGACCCAGTGATAGCCCTGGGGCGGGTGGTAGAGGCCGTAGTTCGAATAATTGTAAATCCGGGGATATCGGCTGAGCGATAGCTGTGAACCAACATAATAGCGCGGCTTGTAATGGCTGTGACGTTGCTTGAAATACGGGTTCCAGACAACACGCTGTCTCGGGTCCCAGCTATAGCGCGGCCGGTAATTGTTATGTCCATAGGATGGCTTGTTGTGATGGCCATATTTGTAGGACGGATAACTGTTATGGCCGTAAGACTTGTAGCCATGGCTTTTATAGCTGTAGTTCTTATAGCCGTGGTTTTTGTCGCCGTATTTGTAATGGCTGTACGGTTTTGAGCCGTGATGCTTGTTGCCATGGTTGTAGGGGTTGGAATAATGGCCGCGTTTGTCATAGCCCGAATGGTGGCTGTTCGAATGGCGACCGGTATATCCGGAATGGTTTGAGCCAGCATACCCTTTATGGCCATGGCCGCCATGATGTTGCGCAGACGCAGGCATGGACGCAATCGCGACCAGTCCGCCCGCAGCCGCAAACATAGCGACAAGTTTTGTCAGTTTCATTGAGAGCCTCCTCAAGCCTCGGCCCCCTCACACACACTCGCGGAGGCTATAGAGTCTTATCTGAACGCTTCCTGAACAAAAACCGGACCGGGGTCTCAGGCCTTGATCAGACCGATCTCGTAGAGGCGCTCCATCAGATATTCATGCGCGGTGATCGGCTCCGGGAAATGGTCGGGATTGTCCTCGGTGACACAGGCGGGCAGCGAGGTGATCTCCACCTGTGGCTCGAAATGCAGGAAGAACGGCATGGAATAGCGGCTATAGCGAGACCGCTCAGGTGATGGATTGACCACCTGGTGTGTTGTCGACTGGAGCACCTTATTGGTCAGTCTTTGTAGCATGTCGCCGACATTGATCACCAGCGATCCTTCGGGTGCGTGAACCGGTATCCACTCATTCACACCTCTCGGCCTGACCTGAAGGCCAGCCTCGTCAGCGCCAAGCAGCAATGTGATGACATTGATGTCTTCATGTGCTGCGGCGCGGACTGAGCCCTCTGGTGGCGGTGTTTCCTGGGCCGGGTAGTGAAGCAAGCGAAGGATGGAATTTCCATTCTGTACGCGTTCGGTGAAATACTCCCGTTCAAGCTCCAGCCCCGTCGCAATGCTGCGCAAAAGGTCCTGACCCAGTTGATCAAACGCGTTGAACAAATCCTGTGTAGCGGCGTCGAAATCAGAGACTTCAGAAACGGAGGGGGTCGATGCCATAACCGATTGCAGCGGATGGCCTTCCGGAAGATGTCGTCCGGTATGCCAGAATTCCTTCAGGTCTATGCTGGAAACGCCTTTGGCATTTTCCTGCCCAAACGGTGTGTAGCCTCTCTGTCCGGCACCTTTGGGGTCGAAATAGGCCCTCTTTTTGTCTTCAGGCAGGGCGAAAAAATCCTTTGACGCGGCATAGGCCTGATCAATGATGGATTGATCAATTCCGTGATCTTCTATGATGGCAAAGCCGGTCTCACGAAAGCTCTTCATCAGGGCAGCGGTGAACTGCGCCTCATCATCAGCGCGCAGTCGAAGTGAAATCGGTGATATTTCGAGGGTCATGAATCGAACTCTGTCAGGAAATTTTCACGCAACATAGGGGATCGGTGCGAACCTGCCTACATGCAGAGTGTCGCATTCTGTAACCCTGCGGCAAGGTTAAATACTGCGCCAAACAATACTGAAGTTAATTGCGAAAATAACCTGCCATTTATCAAGGTAAACGAATTATTGAAGCCCTTTTGTTTTTCGTTCTTTTTCGCTGAATAAAGTCTGTTTTATTAACCATAGTGCAAGTTTCGCTTGGCTTACTTCAGGTGTTGGCGAGAGCTGACAGTGTTGGGTGATAGGTCAGATCCATCAGAAGAGGGACGACTTATCCGGGCAAAGGAGTAAGACAATGGCGTTTGCCGATATGAAGCTGGACGTTCCGGAACAGAATGTGGGACCGGAAAGCAATGCAGAAGACCTCTACCGTGCAGGTCTCAACTATTCATCAGGTGTGGGAGTCGACGTTGATTACGTCCTGGCACACAAATTTTTCAATCTTGCTGCGCTTCGCGGGCTGGCTGACGCCAAGCAATCGCGCAAGGAAATCTCCGAATACATGTCACGTGAAGAGATTTCTCTGGCCCAGAAAGCGGCGCGGGAGTGGCTCAAGCTCGCAAACTGATGCGCGCGCGCCACTTCATGGATTGCTTTAATAGTTCCTGCGGTTTCCAAGATCGTAATAGAAATTGAAATCGATCGGCAGAGCCGCACGGAACTGTTCCATGAAAACATTATGCCGGGCGATGCGAGTCTTCGGCACGTAGATAACGTCATAACGCTGGAGCGGGCCAAACCGGGCCAGCTGAGCGTTATAGATGCCTGCCTTGACGTCGAAACTGTAGCTTTCGGTCAGGCCGCCCGGATCGCGGCGGATGATGATGACCTGGTTCATATCCGACCGGTCATTGAAGCCGCCAGCCATGATGATTGCCTGCAGAGGGCTGATCTGCCCGGGCAGTTCAAACACGCCTGGCTGATTGACTTCCCCGCCGACAAACACCTGCTGCGGCGCATAATTGCTGACCGTCAGATCAAGGCTCGGGTCGACCAGAGCATGTGCCATGGACTGGCGAATTGTTTGCTGGGCTTCCGGAATGGTCAGATCGGCCACCATGACGGGTGATACCATGGGCAGATTGATACGGCCGTCCGGGCCCACCACGACGGAACGGCTCATATCCGGAACCGCATGCATGGTGATATCCAGTTGATCACCAGGGGCCAGGCGATACGCACTTCGGGCGGGTGAAAACGTCTCGAAAGTCCGATTGTTTGCGGCTGGGGGGGGCGGGTCATATGCGCCTGCACATCCAGCCAGCACAGACCCCAGAACAAGCGTTGCCGGTAATTTCATCATAGCTGCCATTTGTCGAGATTCGGGGCCTAGGATCGTGGTTAATCATCAATGAAATATTAAGCCAGCTGCCGCATAGTTCTTATGGGAATAGTGTAACAAGGCCAGAATTATGCCTGCGGATGATGGTTGGACGACCACAACGACATCGGCTGCTGCGTCAGCGATGACTGCCAGCCGGGCAGGTCGGCCACAATTGTCCGTTGTGGACGTGATTTTGATGCTCTGGCGCGCGAAATGGATCATTCTCCTGATCGCCATCCCAATCATCGCACTGGCCATCGCATTTGCCTTCACCATGAAGCCGGAATATCAGGCGGTGTCACGTATCCAGGTGACGGCCGGTACTGAGCGTGTCTTCGATCCCATCGTGGGCAGCGTGCAGGCGCAGGTGCTGAGCCAGGAAGAAATCACCGAGTCCGAAATCGAACTGATGCGCAGCCCGGTGATTGCCGACCGGGTGATTCAGAAGCTGGGCCTTGAAACGATATATCCGGAAGTCCAGGCCGCCATGAACAAGGCGCCGGTCGCCAATCGACCTGTGATCTATGAAGAAGCGGTTGTGGCCCTCCAGAAGAATTTCTATGCCGGTGCAGCGCCGAAGAACCCGGTTATCAGAACGGCATTCAAGCACGAAAATCCGATCATCGCGGCTGATGTTCTGAACACCTTCATTGAGACCTATCTCGAATATCGAGGCGAAATCTTCTCCCGCGACGACAAGGGCTTTCTGACCGCCCAGCGTCAGACGGTTGCAGGCAAGCTGTCGGATACCGATGACGCGATCGAACGCTTCCTGACGTCAAATCGAATTGGCGATTTCGACACGGAAAAATCATCAGTGGCGACCCTTTATGCCAATGTGACGGATGAATTGTTCAAGGTGCAGGCCGCCAAGATTGAAGTGGCGGGCCGGCTGGCTACCACCCGTGCGCAGCTGTCCATGACTGAGCCCACCATCGATCTGAACCGCGAAACCACGCATGAACAGCAATTGTTCGATCTGAAAATGCAGCGGGCTCAACTGCTTGGAGTCTATCAGCCTGGCACACCGCAGGTGCAGGCGGTCGAACGGCAGATTTCCGAAATCGAGCAATTGATCGCAGAGCAGGGCACCACGGGCGCGCGGGTCCAGCGAGGCCCGAATGAGCTTTATCAGACACTGGAGACGCGCCGCACCGAATTGGAAGCGGAGTCTCAGGCGCTTCAGTTACGCTTCGAGGAATTGCAGCGCCAGAAACGCACAATCGAACAACGCCAGCTTCAGCTCACACGACTGGAGCCGGATTATCAGGAATTGCTGCGTGATCGGGCCATTCTGATTGATCAGGTCCGCAATCTCACCGTCCGCGAGGAAGAAGAGCGCCTCAAGCGTTCAGCCGCACAGGCGGATTTCGAGAACATCCAGATTCTCGAGCCTGCCCGGCCGCCCGCGAGAGGAGAGAGCAAGCGTAAGCTGATCGCCGCTGCCGGGGTCCTTTTTGGTCTCGGCACGGGTTTCATATTTGCCCTGATCTGGGTGTTTACCCGTTCAACCTTGCCAACGGCAGGCAGTGTCGCGCGAACATCCGGTCTGCCGGTGCTTGCCAGCGTCCGCCCAGTGAAGTGACCCCATGAAAGATCTGAGACGAGACATTTCCCATCTGCCAACCACGCTGGAACGCATCCCGGTACGCTCCGGAGGGCGTCAGATCATGGTCATTGGTGCTGATGATGGTGAGGGCGCGTCCAGCGTTGCGGCATCGCTAGCGCTTTTGCTTGGCGGACGCTCGTCGCGCTCAACCTGGCTGATAGATCTCGATCTGTTTGGCAGTCCGCAGTATTTCGCTTTTCAGAACCATGCTTTCAGCCATGTCGGACGGCCCGGCCGCGCGTATGATGCCTCTTTGAATGTGAAGCCGTTCTTTCAGGTCGTGCCGGAATTGCGCACCCAGAATGGAAACACCCAACAACGCCGGAAATATCTCGGCGTGCATCAGATTGAATCGACGCGTCTTTATGTTTCGCGTTTCCGGACCGAACTGGTGCGCGACGGGCAGAATGTTCAGTTTAACTCTAATCCGGATTACTGGCGCGCGCTTCGTAAGGTAGCGGACTGGACGGTGGTGGATGCGCCAGCGCTCGAGTTTTCTCGTGGTGCGCTGGCGATTGCCCGACAAATGGATGGGGTCATCTGCGTGGTCCGAACCGATGACACACCGGTCGACCGGATCACGGCGCTACGAACCGAGATTGAAGCACATGGCGGGCATTGTCTCGGCGTTGTGGTCAATGGAGTGAAGGCCGATGCACGTTTTGCAGACCGCATCGCCCTCTAGCGCACCAAAACCGGCGCTAACCTTCGCCCCTGTTTCCCGCGCTGAAGGCTTTGTGATCGTTCTTGGATTGCTGCTGTTCTCGCAGGCGCTACTCGGACGGCTCTTTGCCAGCGAGGATAATCCTGAAGGCGGCGCTATACTCCGTTTCCTCTGGTTGCCGGTGTATGGCTATTGCATGATCATGCTGGCGCTGAACTGGCGCAAGGTTTTTACAATCATCAGCCGGGCTCCGTTTCTAACGCTTCTCTCCGTGCTGGCTATGCTTTCGGCGCTCTGGTCAATTGATCCGGGCACGAGCTTCCGGCGTGGTATCGCGGTCTTTTTCACCTTTGGTTTCGGGCTCTATCTGGCAGCGCGTCTGAGCTGGCGCGACCTGCTTCGATATATGGGGCTGACCTGGTTCATTCTCGCGATTGGCAATCTGATCGCCGGTGCGCTGACGCCATCCTTTGGTGTGATGCATGAAATTCATCCCGGAGCCTGGCGAGGCTTATGGTTTGAAAAGAATGCCATGGGCGGTTTCTTCGCCCGGGCTGCATTTTTGTTCGCATTTCTGGCAATCCTCGATCGCGACTGGCGTCGTCTCTGGTGTGTTTCTCTGGTCCTCAGCGTGGGGCTTGTGCTGTTGTCCACGTCAAAAACCAGCTTGCTGGGCATGTTGCTCGGGTTCGGTATTCTTGGCGCCTGGTTGTGGATGCGAGGTAACAGATTCCTGACGCTTGTCTCTCTCTGGAGCCTGTTCACACTCGGACTGTCGGTAGGTCTGTTCCTTTTTCTCATGCCGGAAACGGCCGCTTCGATCATCGGTCGCGACCTCACACTGACGGGGCGTACAGATATCTGGGCAGTTCTGCTGGAAGTAATGGAGGAGCGACCTGTGCTGGGCTTTGGCTATGGCACATTCTGGGCGCTGGATAGCGAGCCTGCCGAGTATGTAAGGGCGGTAACCGAGTGGGAGGTGCCGACGGCGCACAATGGCTTGCTTGAAGTCATGCTGGCGCTGGGGCGTCTCGGCGCTGCGGTATTCGTGCTGGATTTTCTTCTGAATGTCTGGCGGGCTATGTCCACCATTCATCGACGCTCAACATCCATCTTCGCCTTCGGCTCATTCGCCGTCTTTGCTCTGTTCAGTATTTCCGAAAGCATTATCCTCAATCAGAACAGCATCACCTGGCTCACATATTGTGCGATTGCCGGAAAACTGGCGCTGGACGCGGCTCCGGTCCGTGAAAGGGAAACAAGACAGCCCGCTCGCTTCAATGATATTCGCCTGCCGCCCAAGCCTGAGCCAACACAGCCGCTACGCGGGCGAACGCATTCCTGAAACCAGGAAGGCCGGTCAGCCTAACTGGCGTGCCGACCATAGAAGCGCTGCTCGAACGGCCCAAACCAGAGCATCTTGCCAAGTCCCTGGGCCGTCTTGTCGTACCAGAAGGCGCGCCGGTCCATGCGCAGCACGCCCATCGCTGCCGACATCAGACCAAAGACCAGTGTCTGACCAAGACCGACAAGGGTCCAGAAAACAATGCCCGGAATATCCGGAGGAGATTTCATGGCGCAGATTGTGGTCGGTGCCTGTCCATAGGCAAAAGTCCGGCGAAGCGTATAGCTCAACGTCGCCCGATTGAGCGGGACATGTTCGAACACTTCCGCGTCTGCGGCCCATCCGAATGTGCGCCCTGAATCCTGCAATCTGGAGAACAGAAAGTCATCTTCACCGCCGGTTTCATTCGCCTTGATGTCAAACAGCGGCCCATCTTGCGGCATTTGCGCCATGTCGAGCAGTGAATTGCCGCAGCCGAAGAAATCGTCGATCAGGCCGGATTCATCCGGGCCTGTGCGGGCAAAGAATGCCTTCAGATAAGCTTCATGCTTCAGCGAGGAATCCGGAAGTTCCGTAACAACCGGGCCGAACACAACTGCCGCCTGGCAGGCGTCATAGGTGCTGAGAAGACGTGCCAGCCAGTGGCCCGGTGCGCTCTGATCGTCATCCAGAAACGCGACAAGCTGGCTTCGAATGTTTGCGATGGCGGCATTTCGCGCATTGGCGACGCCGGGGCTCGGCTCGTGGATATAGCGTATCGGAATGCGAGGATCGGGAAATCGCTCGAGGGCTTTTTGGCCGGATCCGTCAGGATCATTGTCCACCACAAGCAATTCGACCGAGCGGTCATCGATATCGGCTTGCTGCAGCACGCTCTGGATAGCCCTCGCCAGACCATCCGGTCGACGATAGGTCGGGATCACCACAGAGACACGTATGGAATGGGTCATGAATGCGCCCCGAGGTTGAGGTATCGGACGGTTTCTGCCGGTGTTTTGATCTCGAAATCAAGCGCTTTCGCCTGGCTTATGATCGTTTCCAGATCGGCGGGCGTGATGCCAAAGCCGCTGTGATCGTCGCAGACATCATGGGTGAACATGATCAGCCAGGCAGGCGTTTCGGTCGCCAGGGTCATGGCTCTGAGGAGACGGGCCAGACGTGTGGTTGAACCATCCAGCTCAAACGCTCTGAGCTGAGCCCGGTCACAAAGGCCGCGATTGGGGCCCGGCAAGACCCCGCGCAGACTGGAAAACTGGCTCTCAATGGCAGATTTGACCACAAAGCTTGTTTCACCAAAGGGAAACGCAAAGCTTTCAACCGGTGCGCCTTTCAGAATGTCGTTCAATTCGGAGAGATTGCGATTGATATCATTCTGCACCTCGCTCGCTGGTGTGCGTGCGCAATCGATATGAGAATGGGTGTGCGAGCCAATTTCATGACCGGCATTGTACGCCGCGCGAATATCATCGCGCCCGGCAATTCGGCCCATGACTGTATCAGTGTCGATCAGGGAAGACGCAATATAATAGCAGGCGCGAACACCATGGCGATCCAGGATCGGCGCTGCAGTCCGTACCGAAGAGGTGGGGGCGTCATCAAACGAGATCGTCAGGATCGGACGGGCTGGTCTGATATTGACCGGTGCCGCATACCGCCATTGAACGAGTCGGCGGTGCAATTTTGCACCGAGCCCGCGATCGGGTTCGTAAGGTTCAGTCCCTGGCACGACGCGCCTCACCATAGACTGCTGCGCGATAGAGTTTCAGGGCCAGAAGGCGAAGCCTGACCGGCGCGATCCAGCCAGGTAGCTGGCAGATCATGGCGCTGGCACGGCGCAGAACCGGGAGCCCGGGCAGATGCGAGAGCTTATCTGCCCATTTATAGAGTGACGTGTCGCGCAGCTCGTCCGGGTGGCGTTCGGCGGCCAGCCAGAAATTTTCGCCCGACTTTCCATACTTCCGGAGCAGTATTCGGGGTGTGTCGAGACCTACATGCGTGGCCGTGTTGTCGATGTGCAGCACTGAAAACTGCTGGTTCGCCCTGAGGCCCCAGTCGACATCTTCCCAGCCCCAGCCGACGAATGCGTCGTCGAATGGTACCGCAGCCATCACGTCCTTATGCACCAGGACATTGCTGGTGAAGACAAAGCGTCCGGGATTTTCGTTGCGTATATCAGCCGGCAAACACTCTGACGTTTCGCATTGTTTCCAGTGAAGCTGCGTGCTCGCGTCGGGCATGACCTGATCAAGCGAGAAACCACCAACGGCAAGGAGCGGGCGGGATTCGCGATCAATCAGATTGAGGTACCGCTCAAGAAATGCCTGATCATCGGGAATCATGTCCGCGTCCAGAAAAATCATCCAGTCGGCGCGCGCCAGGCGCTGAAGGCGGTTGCGCCCTGTCGAGCGCCCCTTGTTTTGCGCGGCCGTTACCAGAACACCAGCACCCGGAAAATGTTCGAGCGCACGCTCAAGACGGGCCGTCAGAACATGATCATCTGTTCCGTCATCATAGAATATCAGTTCTGACAGGCTCGCGTTCTGACACTTGCCAAGGGCCTCAATCAGTAAGGACGGGTCATGGTGGTAAACCGGCACAAGAACGGAAAAAACCGGGCTGCTGTCAGGCCAGTTCCTGTTCACGAAAATCGTTTCGCCGGGCTCCGCCTCCGGTCGCCCGACCGGTGCAGACTGGGTCGGGGGGAGGGGGTCAGCGATCATTCTCTGAATCTCCAAGCAGGCATGGTGCAGTCATCAGCATGACATAGAGGTCAAACCAGAAAGACGACCGGTTCACATATTCCATGTCCAGACGCACCCGTTCTCGTACTGCTGCTGTCGTGTGCACCGGACCGCGTGAACCATTGATCTGCGCCCAGCCGGTCAGGCCGGGCTTCACCCGGTGGCGGTGCGCGTAGTCACTGACAATGTGGTGGACCTCGGTTTCCTCTGTCGTCATGCCAACGGCATGAGGCCGTGGCCCGACCAGTGACATTTCACCCTTCAGAACGTTGAACAATTGCGGCAACTCATCAAGGCTGGTCCGGCGAAGGAAGCGTCCCAGTCGGGTGATACGATCATCATCCGATGTGACCTGAGTGATTATGCCTTCCTCGGCCTTTCTGTCAGGCCGCATGGTGCGAAACTTCCAGACGCGGATCACTTCATTGTTAAAGCCGTGACGTTTTTGCCGGAAGAAAACCGGTCCCTTGCTGTCGAGCTTGATCAGCAAGGCTACAATCAGCATGATCGGTGAGAAACCGATCAGCATGGCAGATCCGATAACGACATCGGATATCCGCTTGAAAACGGCACGACGCGCATCTGCTGGCGCACCCGAAACGTAAGCGGCGGGCGCGTCCGCCACTTCGGCCAGACTGGCGCCGTCTGGATTGAAATCCTCCAGATCAAGAAGCAGGATGACCCGGTTCGGCAAATAGCGAAGGCGTTCAATCAGCAGCCGCACACGGTCCTGCGCCTTGGATGTGACGGTTACGATAATGCGATCAACATTGGGCAGCTTGTTCCAGGCCAGCAGGTCATCAAGCGTGCCAACAACAGGAATGCCATGCATGGCTTTTGGGGCGCGACCCAGTCGGTCATCGAAAATCGCCACAATATTGAGCTCGCGGTCTTCCGCATTGCGGGCGATCAGCTTTTCCGCATTCGGAGTGGCCCCCACGATCACAACGTTTTCAGACAGTCGCCCGGTGCGGATCAGATGTTTGGTAAACGTCACATGGTGAGCGTGTGCCGTCATCGCGGCGATGAAACCGATAATGCAGAAGCCAGCAAAATACATGGCATCCCCACCGAGCGGCGTCAGCGCTACGATCATTGCCATCAGCGCGATCACCAGGCTGGACCCAAGCGCAACTCTCGCCATGTGGTCGAGCACTTTTTCGGTAAAGGGAAAACGATACCCGTCCGATGTGAAAATACCCCAGACAATCAATGGCGGGGCCAACAGATAAGGGACAGCGACGCCGAGTTGCACACCAAACAGACCACCCGACAAGCCTGAAAGAGCGACAAGCGCGATGAAGGAGAGGCCTGTGAAGTCCAGAACCCGGGCGAAAGCGCGAATGGTGCGGCGGTCCGTAACCGGGCGTTTCCGGAACGGTTTTGCGTCATCCAGGCCAGGTCTTGGCGAGGTATGCAGTTGCAGATCCTGTTTCGCCTTTGGGGTCGCTGGCATGGCCTGCTGAATTTCCTGCGCCGATTGTGTCATTCCCCATAGCTCCGCTTGTGCAGGGGGACATTACGAAAACAGCGCTAGGAAATGGGAAACATGGTCAATCAAATTTTATCTATCATTTGACTGAAATCATGCTGATCGCCGATCGTCAGGCGGACCAGACCCCGGACGCGTTGGACCGGTAGCCAAGCGCTTCATAGGCTGCATCGATCAGAGACTGGCCGCGCGGATTGAGAAGAATGCCGCCGCCCATACGGTTCATGGAGTAGGCAAACACAAGATCGCAATCCGGATCAAAGAAAACAACGCTGCCTCCCATACCGACATGGCCGAAGGCGTTACGACCAATGATCAGCGACATATTGTGACCGCCAGGCAAATGACGGTTATCCATGCTTGTCATGAAGCCCTGACCGAACCGGGACGGGATCAGCAGGGTAGCATCCTCCATCGTGGCCGCTGACACCTGACCCATAGCGGCAATTCGATCTTCAGAAAACATCTGGGACGGGCCGGATGGCGACAGGCTGGTGAAAAGCTTCGCCATGCCGCGCGCGTTCGA
The DNA here is from genome assembly GCA_964342455.1 of uncultured Hyphomonadaceae bacterium. GTDB lineage: Bacteria > Pseudomonadota > Alphaproteobacteria > Caulobacterales > Hyphomonadaceae > Ponticaulis. The sequence continues at coordinate 37,606 of CAYFGB010000004.1, read as the reverse complement.
TATGCCACCGCCGCCGCCAATCTCAGCGGCATGTGTTTCCCGTGCGTTGAATTCCATGCCGCCACCATTCAACAGCGCCTTGTGCTGTAACGAGTCAGGATTGGTCATCACCTTTTGCATGAAAGCCGGAATGACTTCGCCTTCGGAAGGCACATAGTTGATCATGGGTGCAACGCGTGGCTCGAGTGTTTCTGGCAGTCCAATCCAGAAATCTGCGTCAAGCGGCCCGGCCAGCTCGTCCCGAAGGAAGGTGCCCAGTGACTTTCCCGAAATACGGCGTACCAGCTCGCCAACGGTCCAGCCGAAATTAATCATGTGATAGCCATTGCGCTGGCCTGGTGGCCACCATGGTGCTTCAGCCTCAAGGTGTTTGATTGCATAGTCCCAGTCCAGCAATCCGCCCGGTCTGACCGGGTCTCGGAAGGCCGCCACACCGGCGGTGTGGTTCAGGAACATGCTGACGGTTGTATTTTCCTTGCCGTTCTGGGCGTATTCCGGCCAGTAGTCAGATACTTTGGCATGCAGATTGAGCTGGCCGCGCTCGACCAGCAAATGCGCGCAGAGCGCTGTCGCAGCCTTGGTGCAGGAGAACACAATCGAGATCGTATCCTCCTCCCAGGGGACCGTCTTCGCTTCATCCTTGAAGCCGCCCCAGAGATCGACAACCTTTTCGCCTTTGTGGAATGCACAGACGCTTGCACCGACCTCGCCTGCATGTTCGAAATTCTGTGCAAACGCGTCTGCCACATTCTCGAAATCCGGGCTGACATGACCCGCAATGATATCATGACCTGCCATGACGCTTCCTCCCTCGCATCTTTTTGCTTTCTGTGTGTTTTGATCAGACGCTAGATGAAGTCATGACAAATGAGAATGAGGAAATGACGCCGCTGGCACAGCATCCGACCACTGCAATCTGGTTTGTGGCGGGTTATCTGGCGTTTTTCTGTCTCTGTCTCAGCGTGGTCTCAGCACTGAACTGGCCGGTCGCGACGGGCGTGCTGGACTGGGGACGCAAGCTGGTCCTTGGGCCGGCTTTACTGGCGCTGATCTGGTATGATGTCCGTGAGTACCGGTTGCCGGATCTGATAACGCTGCCGCTTATATTTTCGGGTCTGGCGTTTGCCTGGCTGGATGGCGGGCAGACGGAATTGTTCTTCGCATTAATTGCCGTCACCCTTGGATATGGCCTGATCTGGGGTGTCGGGAAGGCCTGGACCGCTCTGCGCGGCGCGCCCGGAATCGGTCTTGGTGATGCGAAATTGCTGGCCGCTGGTGGGGCATGGTGCGGGCTTCTCAACCTGCCATTGCTGATAACTCTCGCCAGTGGAGCGGGTCTTCTGATCGCTTTTTTCGTCGCGCGTTTCGACAAAAATAAAAGAATCGTGCCGTCTGCGGTGATTCCATTTGGCCTGGCTCTCGCACCGGCAATTTGGGTTCTGGAGTGTCTAACACGGTCAAACTAGGCAGTTTTTGAAGGCCATGTTCACCATAATTTGCATATGCAGCAGGGATTCTCGGTCCGCTTGCGTCATGGTGTTATATTTTCGTCATTTCTACTTCATCAATGTGTCACGGAGAGTGGTTAAGCCCCGCAATAGCTATTGAGTTAGCTTTAACTGGCTATGAGGGGTTTATTCATGAGCTTTCGCAACACACTGACAGCGCTTGCGCTGGTCATGTCCGCAGCTGCCTGTTCGCAGGGCAGCAGTATTTCTTCACCAGGGCCGACGAACCCAGGCACTCCTCCCGGCGGTGGTGGTGGCGGCGGTGGCGGCGGCGGTGGTACCGCTGAATGCCCGGCTGGCTTCAACGAACTGACTGGCGTAGCTGGCTTCACTGTTTGTGAAATCACAGGAACATATGCAACAGACCTCGACGTTCCTTTCGTCGATGGTGTTGCTTACCGCATCAATGGTCGTGTTGACATTGGTATTGACGTTGGCGCTGACGGAACAGCTGCAGACGGTGACAGTGCAACACTCGAAATCGAGCCTGGCGTTATCCTGTTTGGCGCGGATGGCGATGACCATCTCGTCGTAAATCGCGGTTCAGCCATCATCTCCGAAGGCCAGTCCACGAACCCGATCACATTCACAAGTGAACTCGACCTCATCCGTCGCGCTGCTGACCCAAGCGATTTTGGTGGTAGCGCAATCGGTGAGTGGGGCGGTCTTGTGATCCTTGGCCAGGCACCGATCAACCGGTGTTCTGCCGGCGGTGCGACGCCAGGCACAAACGATTGTGAGAACGCGATTGAGGGTGTTGAAAACCCGAACGCGATCTATGGCGGTTCTGATCCGAACGACTCTTCTGGCTCTCTGATTTACACACGCGTTCTGTTCGCTGGTGAAGAACTCGATACCGGTAACGAGCTGAACGGTATTTCTTTCGGTGGTGTTGGTTCCGGCACGACGGTTGAGCACATCCAGGTGCACAATAACTCTGACGATGGCATCGAAATGTTCGGTGGTACCGTCAACTTCAAATACGTTGTTCTGACCGGCAATGACGACGATTCCATCGACACCGACAATGGCTGGCAGGGCGACATGCAGTTCGCTGTTGTCGTTCAGCGCGATGATGGTGGCGACAACATGGTTGAGGCCTCTTCAGTTGCGCCTGGCGTAACGCCATCCTCTGACGCCAACATTGCCAACTTCACCTTCGTCAACCTCGGCAACACGTCCGGCAACGGTCTGCGTCACAACTCCGGTACCATTGGTACTTATGTGAACGGTATTGTTTCAGAGCCAAGCGAATGTATCCGCTACGAAACATCTGCTGGTGATGGCGTCGCCGGGTTTACCGCTGGTTCTGACCCTGAATACTTCTCTGTACTGTTTGATTGCGGTGCGGGCCTCGCTCGTGACGACGCTGCAACGGCACAGGCTGCTGTCGCGGCTGATCCAAACAATGTTGTGGGTCCAAGCTCGCTCGCTTCCGGCGTTCTGCCAGGCACAAACGAACTCAGTGTTCCGGTCTTTGACGTCACCACGCTCGGCTCCTTCTTTGAGCCTGTCGATTACATCGGCGCGTTCGACGAAGACGCAACAGAAACTGACAACTGGGCTGCTGGCTGGACATTCGCCACGTTCCCGGAGCCAGTTTGCCCGAACGGTACAGACGACTCTGGTAACGTAATCAATGGCCAGACCGTTTGTAACATTTCCGGCATCGTGACGGATGATCTTCGCCTGACACGCGGTAACCTCTACCAGCTCGTTGGCCGTGTAGACATCGGTGTGGATACAGGTGCTGACGGCACAGCTGCTGACGGCGACCCGGCTATTCTGACGATTGAATCCGGTGTGACGATCTTTGGTGACGACGGTGACGACCATCTGGTTGTGAACCGTGGTTCACAGATCTTCTCAAACGGTACAGAGGACAATCCGGTTGTCTTCACATCTCAGGCCGACCTCTCTGGCAGCCAGGCTGACCCGGAAAACGCCATCGGCGAATGGGGTGGTGTTGTTATTCTCGGTCAGGCACCAATCAACCGCTGTTCTGCGGGCGGTGCGGTTCCAGGCACAGTTGATTGTGAAAACGCAATCGAAGGTGTTGAGAATCCGAACGCCATCTATGGTGGTGCAACGGCTGACGATAGCAGCGGTACGCTCCGCTACACGCTGGTGAAGTATGCTGGTGAAGAACTCGACACCGGTAACGAGCTGAATGGTATCTCTTTCGGCGGCGTTGGTTCTGGCACGACAGTTGATTACGTCCAGGTTCACAACAACTCTGACGACGGCATCGAGATGTTCGGCGGCACGGCAAACCTCAAGCACATCGTGCTGACAGGTAACGACGACGACTCGCTCGACACCGACAATGGCTGGCAGGGCAAGGTTCAGTACCTGATCGTCAAGCAGCGTGCTGCTGGCGGCGACAACATGGTTGAAGCGTCTTCTGTCGCTCCAGGTGTTACGCCTTCGTCTGACGCAACAGTTGCGAACTTTACCTTCGTGAACACAGGCAACACATCCGGTAACGGTCTGCGCCACAACTCTGGAACTATCGGCACCTACATCAACGGTGTCGTCGTCGAAGAGAACCAGTGTCTCCGCTATGAGACATCTGCGGGTGACGGCGTCGCCGGCTTCACGCCAGCTGCTGACCCAACTTACCAGTCTGTTCTGTTCGACTGCGGTGCGGGCCTTGCGCGCGACGACGTTGCAACCGCTCAGGCCGCTGTTGATGCGGACGTCAACAACATCGAGACGACCAACTCTCTGAACGGTGTTGTGAACGGTGCGACCGAAACTGGTGTGACCGCCGTGGACGTCTCTGCACTCGATCCATTCTTCGAGGCAGTTGACTATATCGGTGCGGTCTCTGGTGATGACGACAAATGGTATGAAGGCTGGAGCTGCGGCGTCGAAGCCGACGACTGCTAGACCTTTATCTCTTTAATCTTGCGCGAAGCGGCCTCAATGACGGGGCCGCTTCAAGCACACCTCTCAAAATTTGAACTTTCCGGGGGAGGCCTGCCTGTGGGGATACGTGCGTGGGCTCTTGGAACGGTTATGAAGGATTTGGAACATGACCAAAACACTGAAAACGAGCTACCTGCTCCTGAGCTGCGCGCTCTCGGCACTGACCGTTGGTCTTGCACACGCTCAGGACGTTCCGGCCGAAGACGAAAGCGAGCGGAAGCTGAACACGGTACAGGTTCGTGGCGAATTCATTCCTGAGCCACAGCGCGCAACGTCTCAGGTTGCGACTTTTCTCGCTCCGGAAGACCTGGCTCGCCAGGGTGACTCAAACGCAGCGCTCGCCCTGACCCGGCTGAGCGGTATTTCGATCGTCTCTGACAAATTCGCCTATGTGCGTGGTCTTGGTGATCGTTATTCTTCTGCGCTTCTGAACGGATCTCCACTGCCATCGCCAGAGCCTCTGCGTCGGACCGTTCCGCTGGATCTGTTCCCGTCGAACGCGCTTGATGGTGCGACGGTTCAGAAAACCTATTCCGCCAAATATCCTGGTGAATTCGGCGGTGGTGTTATTGATCTCAAAACGCTCCGCCAGCCAAGCGAAGACTTCTTCAACGTGAAGCTTGGTACGGGATACAACACCGAAACCAATTCGACAGACGGTCTTTTCGTTCGCGGATCGGATTCTGACTGGTCGGGTTATGATGATGGCCTGCGCGACATTCCGGCCGAGATCGGCCAGCTCCTGTCGAGCGGTCAGAACTGGAACACGTTCGACGATGCAACGGTCGAAGCGGCTGGTGAATCGCTTGTGAACTCACCGCTCAGCGTTCTTCAGACTGGCGATGTGGACCCTGATTTCGACGGCGAAGTCGAATTCGGTAAAGTCCTGGATTATGGCAGATATGATGTCGGCATCATTGGCGTGGCTGGCTTCAGCAGCGGCTGGACCACCAAAGAACGCATTCGTCAGCGCGTGGACGGCGGTACGCGAGGCAATGACTTTGAAACCCTCGACACCACCTACACTGCGACGGTGAACGCCCTCGGTGGTGTGACGTTCAACTTCGCAGATCACCTGCTTCAGGGCACGGTGTTCTACGTCCACGACACTGACAAGGAAGCTCAGCTGACAACCGGTTTTGACTTCAACGCGCAGGACGAACTTGCGTATTACGAGTCGTCTGGCTGGTATGAGCGCGCCCTTCTCATGGGCCAGCTTGGCGGCGAGCACATGTTTGGAGACCTGACGCTGTCATGGCGCGGTTCTCTGGCTGAATCGACACGTGATGCACCTTATCAGCGTGAACTGCGCCGTTATCTCACGGCTCCGGAATCCGAAGGTGGCGTGCCGGCTTATCTCGATGAGAACAGCTACACGGTCGACTTCTCTTACCTGACCGACAACATTGCCAGCTTTGGCGGTGAAGGCGTCTACGAAAAATACTTCGACGGCAAGGAAGCGATTTTCAGCGCCGGTTTCGATTATTCGAACACTGAGCGGGAGTTTGAAAGCTATCCGTTCCGCTTCGAAGGTGGCAACTCGATCCCTGTCGACGTTCAGACTGCGCGTCCGGACTATCTCTTCTCACCTGACAACATTGACCCGACCCGCTTCGTTCTCGACGAGCGCGGTAGCCGGTTCGCAAACTATGATGGTGAACTGGAAATCTCGGCTCTGTTCGGTGAAGCCGATGTCGAGCTGACAAGCTTCATCCGCGCCACGGTCGGCGTCCGGTATGAAGAAGGCGAACAGACCGTTGTCACGTCTGGCCGTACGCAGGCGAATACGGGTTCTACGATCATTTCGAACGAGTACCTGCTGCCAGCCATCTCTCTGACCTGGAACTTCGCTGAAGATCTCCAGCTGCGGACGGCTTACTCGCAAACAGTGTCGCGTCCTCAATTCCGTGAACTGGCACCGTCCATCTTCACGGATCCCGACTCAGACCGTCAGTATCGTGGTAACCTTGCTCTGCTCGATTCCGAGTTCAAGAACTTTGATGCCCGTCTTGAGTACTATATGGGCAAGAACCAGTTCGTCACACTGAGTGCGTTCTTCAAGGAAATCGAAAATCCGATAGAGGAAACACAAATTTCAACAGCCTCGTTCGAGATCGACACAGGCTTTATCAACGCACCAAAAGCTGATCTCTACGGTACGGAATTTGAATACCGCACGCGCTTTGCGTTCCCGGTCGATACACCGTTCTTCAATGATCGTGATGGTCTGTTCTCCGTGAATTACACCTACACCAAATCTGAAATTTCTGCGGATGAAGGTGACACGGTGGCAAACCCGCTCAGCTTCCAGCCGGTTAGCGCTTCACTGTTCAATCTGGATGGCGCCCAGCTACAGGGCACACCGGAAAACATTCTGAACCTGCAACTCGGTTGGGAATCTGATGTTGAGCAGCTGACCGTTCTCCTGGGTTGGGTTGATGAGCGTATCCTGCAACGTGGTAACGGTGCGAACCTCCCTGATATCATTGAAGACCCGGGTGTTCAGCTCGACATCGTCTACAATCGTGATTTCGTTGTTCGTGGTCATGACCTGACGCTGGGCCTGCGTGCACGGAACCTTCTGAACGAAGCTCACGAGGAGTTTCAGACAAGTGTGAGCCCGGAAGGCGATTCTTTCCGTACCGAGTTCAACACCTATGATCGTGGAACCTCACTGTCAGCCAGCCTGACAGCGAAGTTCTAGGGTCTGGCGGCCTTCAGCAGGACGCGCTGAAACGAATCAACGGGCCAGATGCCCGGGTTCGTTTCAGCTTGCTGAAGACAAGACCGCCCTGATCGACTAAAACAGACATTCGTTGAGGCCGGAGTGAAGCATCACTTCGGCCAAGACATAACTGAGACGATGATGGTGTAGTGTGCGAGATATGACGACGACCCTTAAGAGTGTCGGATCTGCGCTTCTTGAGAGAAGAGGGCTCGCCGGCCTTGGGGTTGGCGTGGGGCTAGACCTTGTTCTTGTCATTCTTGCCGCGCTTGCTGTTGCACATATCGTCTGGGTCAGCCTTTCACCGCCTGCCTTTGTCTCGACCACCGGTGCGGGTTCTCTTGGTGCGCAGAGCAACGCCTCTGCTGGCCTGCGACCGGACCGAAGTGTCTTTGAGCGTTTCAATCCCTTCAATCGCGATCTCGAAACTGTTGTCATCGCCGATGTCGTGGAAGACGCCCCCGAGACCACGCTGAATCTGGAAATTCGCACGCTGCTGACGGATGTTGAAATTCCTCAGAACAGCGTTGTGCGTATCGAATTGCCGAATGGAGAGAACCAGCGGTTCAAGGTTGGCGATACGGTTGTGAATGGCGTCACGATCGAACGCATTCTCAGTGATCGGGTGATATTGCTGCGTCGCGGTGAACGCGAAGTGCTGTTTGCCAGCGAAACAAAAGTGCTGGAAACAGTCACGCCGGATGGCGACCCGGTTCAGCGTCAATCGCCCCGTACGGCGATGATTGCAGGCGTTGAGCCTCCTGCGCCATCTGCCGAAATATCTGCGGAGGCGCTGAATATCCGAAGTGCGGAAGACTTTCTGAACCGCGTACTGGTTCGACGTGTGCCAACGGCTGATGGCCAGACGGCATTGACGATTTTTCAGGGGTCAGACACCGACCTTCTGGATGTGGCGGGGCTGGCTGTGGGAGACCAGCTGGTGGACGTGAATGGAATGTCACTTGAAGACCGTTCCATTGCGGACCTCTATGAAGACCTCAAGGACGAGGACGTGCTGGATTTCAGAATTCGGCGCGGCGAGACTGTGTTTGGGCGGACGATAGAAATTGGGAATTAGTTGGGGAAGCCAATGAGTAAGATGATGAGCGGTCTGGGGTTTCCCCGTGCCATGTTCGCTGCACTTGCGACGGCCAGCGTAGTGTCCGCGCCACAGGCGTGGGGCGATATGGACACGCCGCGTGAGCAGCGCCATCGCATCAATCTCAATGACGTCGAAATCTCTGATCTGATTGAAGACGTTTCCATCGTCACCGGATACACTTTCATCGTGCACCCGCAGGTTCGCGGACGCGTCACGGTTACGTCTCAGACACCTTTGACAACGTCCGAAGTGTTTGACGTCTTCCTTTCCACACTGCGCGTACATCAGTTTGTGGCCATCCCGGCCGGCGACAAGACCTACAAGATCGTGCCGGAACAGACGGCTTCGGGCGATGCCGGTATCATTGGCCGGTCTGGCGGAACCGAGTCATTCGTCACGCAGATCCTGAAGCTTGATTATTTTAACGCTGTTGACGCCGCTCAGATGGTCAAGCCGGTCATCAATCCGGCGGGCCAGGTCGTGGCCAACAAGAACTCCAACACGCTGGTTGTTGTCGATTACGCGTCGAACATGTCCCGCATCCGAGAGATTGTGCATCAGCTCGACGAAGACAAAACAACTGTTCAGACCGTCGCTCTGGAAAATGTGCCCGCCAAGGAAATGGAAGGCATTCTGAACGGGTTGAACGACGAGTACGCGATGAATTTTCGCGCCGTTTCGGCTGACTCAACCAACGCCATTGTCATTCGCGGCGAGGAGGCCGGGGTTGCCCGCGCCGTTGATGTGGCTCGTCGTCTCGATCAGACCGAACGCGTGCGCGACAATATCCGCGTTCTGCCACTCAGCAATGCGAAGGCAAGCGAGATTGTACCTGTGCTCGAGCGTTTGGGCGGCGCGCTCAATGAGCAGAGCGATCTGACCAATACGCGCGTTGCCCCCACGATTTCAGCGCATGAGCAGACAAACTCGCTGGTCATCAGTGCAGACCATGACATGCTGAATGCCATGGAACGTGTCGTTGCTGCGCTCGATGTCCGCCGTCCGCAGGTCATGGTCGAAGCGCTCGTCGTCGAAATGTCTGATGACGCCGTTGATGAGCTTGGGTTGCAATTCGTTGTTTCCGGAACGGACGGCAATATTCCGTTTGCGTCCACGAATTTCTCAAGATCAGCACCGAACATGCTGGCGCTCACCGGCGCGTTGGCCAGCGAGGGTGGATTGACGGGAGATGGTGGCTCTTCAGGCTCCAACGCATTTCGAGATGCGGCAATTTCATCGCTGCTGGGCCTTGAAGGTCTGACGCTGGGCGGTGTCGGTCGCGATGGCAATACGCTGTTCGGTGTCATCCTCAACGCCGTTGAAAACGATGTGACGTCCAACATTCTGTCGACGCCAATGCTGATGGCCGTCGACAATGAAGTCTCTTCCATCGTTGTGGGTCAGGAAATACCGGTCACCACGGGCGAGACGGTTGGCACGGATCTGTCCAACTCCTTCGTTACCGTCGAGCGCAAGGATGTGGGCGTTCAGCTCGATGTCACGCCTCAGATCAGTGATGCGGATACGGTGCGGCTGAAGATATATCAGGAAGCCTCCAACGTGGCGGGCAGCGCGGCATCCGGCGAGTTCATCACGAACAAGCGATCCATCAACACAACGGTTGTCGCCGATGATGGTGAGATCATCGTTCTGGGTGGGTTGATCGAACAAACCCGGTCTCGCAGTGAAAGCCGCGTGCCAATCCTTGGCGACCTGCCGGGCGTTGGTCCAATCTTCCGATCTCGGGGGAACACCAACACCAAAACCAATCTGATGGTGTTCATTCGTCCTTCAATCGTACGTGACAGTGCAGATGCACGCATGACGACCGCTCAGAAATATCGTTATATCAGAGCGCAGGAACTGCTTGAGGGTGAAGACGATCCGTCTTTCCTCGACAGTTTCATCACTGATGTGCTCGGTACGGTGCCGCCGACATACTGATCGGCGGTTCTGACCTCACAGGAAAGCAGGGTTTGAATGGCTGCGGAATACGATCCGGTCATAACATATGGGTTTGCCAAGGAGCACGGCGTCATCCTTCTGCCGCCAGAAGGCGAGGATACCAGTCTGCGCCTTGGGATACGCGAGGGTGCGCGGCCACAGGCCGTGCTGGAAGCGCGTCGGGCGATCGGAACGCTTTTCGCGCTTCAACCCATGAACCGGTCAGACTTTGACGCGGCGCTTTCCAATGTTTACGCGGCCAAGAGTATTGGCGAACAATATGGCGATGAGGATCTGGGCGACCGCGAAGATCTCGCCAGCCTCGTGGAAGGCATTCCCCAGACGGCTGACCTGCTCGACGCTGAAGACGATGCGCCGGTCATCAAGCTGATCAACGGCCTGATTTTCGAAGCCGTGAAGCGTCGGGCATCGGACATCCATATCGAACCCTATGAAGAAAAGCTCTCCATCCGGTATCGGATTGATGGCGTGCTGCAGGATGTGCTCAGCCCGTCCAGGCGCCTGGCCCCTTTGCTTGTCTCGCGCATCAAGGTGATGGCGCGCCTCGATATCGCAGAAAAGCGCATGCCCCAGGATGGTCGGATTTCCCTGGCGCTTGGTGGTCGTGCAATTGATGTGCGGGTGTCCACGCTGCCATCCCGATATGGCGAGCGCGTTGTGCTGCGTCTTCTGGATAAGGAACAGGCCAAGCTCGATCTACTCGATCTGGGCATGGATCAAGCTGTGCTGGACCGGTTCAAGGGCACGCTCAGCGAGCAGAACGGCATCATCCTTGTCACGGGGCCTACTGGCTCGGGTAAAACCACCACGCTCTATTCTGCACTGACCCTTTTGAACGATCAGACGCGAAACATTCTGACCGTTGAAGACCCGATTGAGTACGGTCTCGACGGGGTCGGGCAAACCCAGGTGAACACCAAGGTCGGGCTGACGTTTGCGGCTGGTTTGCGCGCCATTCTGCGCCAGGACCCGGACGTGGTCATGGTGGGTGAGATCCGGGACGTGGAAACCGCTCGCATTGCCGTTCAGGCCAGTCAAACGGGCCATCTGGTGCTTTCCACCGTGCACACCAATTCTTCGGTTGCCGCTGTCACGCGACTTCGGGATATGGGGGTCGAACCCTTTCTCCTGAGCTCCACCATCAGGGCTGTTCTTGCGCAAAGGCTGGTACGCCGTTTGTGCCCGGTGTGTCGCGAGGCCTATCAACCGAATGATTATGAAGCTCAGGCCATTGGCCTGCCATCCGCCGCAGGACAGACCTTCTATCGCGCAGTGGGGTGCATGTCGTGCAGCAATTCGGGCTTTGACGGTCGCGCCGGGGTCTTCGAACTGTTGATGGTGGATCCGACTATTCGGCGCATGATCCATGACGGTGCTGCTGAACAGGATATCGAAAATCATGCCTTCCGGACCTCAGATACGCTGTTTCAGAGCGGCGTTGGTCATGTGTTGAACGGATTGACCACAGTTGAGGAAGTGATCCGGGTTTGCCGACGCGATGGAGACAGCGATGGCAACCTTTGAGTATCAGGCGCTCACCGCGGCCGGGAAGAAAGAAAAAGGGCTGATCTCCGCTGACTCGGCCCGTGCGGCGCGGAAGGAATTGCGGGTACGCCAGCTCACCCCGCTTAATCTTCAGGAAACCCGCGAGAAGGGCGAAGGCCGACTGGCCGCTCTGGTGCCCTCGGGAGTCTCGCAGTCGGATCTTCTGCTTTTGACGCGGCAATGGGCGATGATGATCGGTGCTGGTTCACCGGTCGAGGAAACGCTTCAGGCGACGGCGTCCCAAGCCGAAAAGCCAGCGCTTCGCAAAGTATTGCTGGATGTAAGGTCGAAGGTGGCAGAGGGGCATCGCCTGGCTGAGGCTTTGGGTAAACATCCCAAGGTTTTCAATAGTTTATATTGTTCTATTGTTTCGGCAGGTGAAACCTCCGGCCAGCTTGGCGCTGTCCTCGAACGGCTGGCCGACTATCTCGAGCGCTCGCGCAAAGTACGACAGACCATCATGACGGCGCTCATCTATCCCTGCGTTCTGGCGTTTATCGCGATTGGGGTCATCATTTCGCTCATGACGTTTGTCGTTCCCAAAGTGGTCGAGCAATTCGCTACCATGGATCAGGAATTGCCTTTGTTGACGCAGATCATGATCGGCGTGTCTGACATCCTCCGAAACTATGGCCTCTTCATACTCATTGCCCTGTTTCTGGCGGTCTGGGGATTTGCGGCTCTGATGCGGCAACGCGCGATCAAGCGCGTGATTGACGGGGTGCTTTTGCGGCTGCCTGTCATCGGGCGCATGCTGACCCAGATGAACAGCGCCAGGTTCGCCCGGACACTGTCCACTCTGATCGGCAATGGTGCGCCGGTTCTCGAAAGCCTCAATGCGGCGCGGGGCAGCCTGGGCAATGCCGTTTTTCAGGACGCTGTCGGGCAAATAAGTCTGCGGGTGCGTGAAGGCGGGAGTATCAGCCGTACCATGAAGGCGACAGGCGTTTTTCCGCCTTTGATGGTCCAGCTTGCGTCCAGTGGCGAGGCGAGCGGGCAATTGTCTGACATGCTTCTGAAAAGCGCGAGCTTTATGGAAGATGAGTTCGAAGCGACGACGAAAGTGGCGCTGGGGTTGATGGAACCCCTGATCATCCTGTTTCTGGGAGGGATCGTGGCGCTGGTGGTATTATCGATCATGCTGCCAATCCTGCAGCTGAATTCGATGGTGATTTGATAGGTGTACTGGAGAGCATCATGCTGGAATGGCAGCTGACGAAGAAAACGCATGAAGTCCGGAGCAAGGCGCGCAAGAAACGCGAAGCTGGTTTCAGCCTGACGGAAGTCATGGTGGCAGTGTTCATCATCGGCTTGTTGTCTGTGGTCGCGCTTGGCCCGGTTCTCGGCGCACTCTCGCGCGGCAAGGAAACGGCCGTGAAGCGGGATATCGCAACCTTTGAAAACGCGCTGACGCAATACTTCATGGAAATGGGCGAATATCCGTCCACGCAGCAAGGGCTCGATGCGCTGTATTCGCTACCGGTCGGATCAGACAAAGCCAATCGGTACCGCACCGGCGGCTATCTCGAAAAACGCAGCTTGCTGGAAGATCCATGGGGCAATCCATACCAGTATCAATATCCAGGTGACCGTGCCAAATTTGACGTGTTCTCGCTGGGCGCTGATGGTCGTCCGGGTGGTGAGGATGATGCGGCTGACATTGGCAACTGGGATCAGTGATTTCGTGTCGGGCAGGTCGGGTCAGGCACTCAGGGTAACAGATCATGGTGAGGCGGGTCTCAGCCTCATCGAGATCATGGTTGCTCTGTTTATCATCGGGCTGACAACGACGGTTGTCGTGGTCACCTTGCCCGAAGCGGCTGATCCCGCGGTGAAGGTTCGCGATGATCTGGAAAGGCAGGTCAGCGTTTTAAAGCGGTTATCCCGCACATCAGGTGAGGCGTACGGGCTGGACATCGAAAATAACGGAACTCGTGCGCTGGTGTTCAGAAAAGGCCTTTGGGAGCCGGCGGATCATCTGGGCGAATTCGGCGCGTTGAAACTGGAGCCGACCATGACATTGGAGCCTGTTGAGCGCGAACGCCGTCAATTCGAAAACTCGAGAATTCTGATTCCTGAAGATGAACCCCTGTCACCTGAACTCTGGTTTGGTCCCTCGGGCATTGCGACGGGCAAGGATTATTACCTGACTTCTAAGCGATCCCGCGTGCGGATACATGTCGAACGCAATGGAGACTTCCGTGCCGAAGCAGAAGGCTGATCGCGTAAGGCAGAACCGCCAGGCTGGCTTCTCTCTTTTTGAGTGCGTGGTCGCGCTGGGTATATTTTCGATGGTGGCCATGTCCAGCCTCACCCTGGTCACTCAAAATGCGGAGTCTGCCGTTCGTCTCGAAGTGCGGACCTATGCCAGTTTCGTCGCAGAAAACCTGATGGTCGACACCCGGCTGGAAACCGTTCTTACGACTAGTGATACGGCGGGTGTGGCTGAGATGGGCGGCTTTGACTTCGCTTGGGAGCGTAGTGTGGTCGATACCGATCAGGCGGCGCTGAAGCGAATTCACATCCGGGTACGTCGCCAGGGCGAGGCGCAGATCCTGGCTGAGCTGGGCGGGTTCTGGAATGGCTGATCAGCAACGCAGCGAGGGCGGCTTCTCACTTCTTGAAGTCCTGACAGCATTGTTCATTATCGCGCTGATCTCGACGTCAGGTACGGCCATTCTGATGCGCACCGTGGACAGTCGCGGCGCGCTCGAAAATCTTTCAGAACGCATGGCATCAGTGCATCAGACCCATGCCCTTATGCGGGATGATCTTGCGCAGTGGATGCCGCGAAATTTCCGGGCGCGCGAGACTGTCGATCTGCCCTCCCGCTTTCTCGGCGGCGATGTATCTGAACCGGAACACCTGATGAGCTTTGTCAGAAATGGCCGCCTCAATCCGGGTTATCAGGAAAACCATAGTGGCTTGTTCGTTGTCCGTTACCGCGTCGAGGATGGCAGGCTGATCCGGATATTGCGCCTGTCGGTCGATGGCGTGGTCGGCACACCGGAATTTGAACAGGTGCTGATAGAGGGCGTCACCGATTTTCAGATCCGTTTCTGGGACGGAAACGCCTGGATCCGCCAGTTTGCAAGTAAAGCCGGGGCCGAAAAAGGAGCCCCCGAAGCTGTAAGGCTGTCGCTCACGCTGGAAGATGGACGGGCGTTTGAGTGGAAGTTTCTGACACCTGTCAGAGGGCAGGACGCATGATGTTTCGTCCAGGATCCCGACATCGCGAACGCGGCGCAGCGCTGCTGATTGTCCTGCTGCTGGTGGCGACCTTGTCGGTGATTGCGCTTGCCATCGTGCAAACGGTTTCAATGGCCTATCGAACATCGGGCCTTTCAGCAGCCCGCAGTCAGATCATGTGGTTTGCTCTGGGGGCTGAGGACATTGCTTCGCAGAGATTGAGTGCAGCACTCAAGCTTACTGAGGGGCGCTTTTCCCACTTCACTCCCGGCCTTGGTGAGCCTTTGTCGTTTTCTGTGCCCGACGGCAAGGTGACGGCGATCTTCAACGATCACACCAATTGCTTCAATCTCAACAGCCTCGCTCAGCAACAGACCAGCGATGATAGCGAAGCCGAACTTGATCCGGCTCAGTTTTACAAATCCCTCCTCGTGGCGCTGGACTTCAATCCGGGCTTGGCAGATGAGCTGGTTGCCTCGGTACAGGACTGGATTGATGACGACAATCAGCCGAGGCAAAGCGGCGCCGAGACGACCTTCTACGCCAGTCTTGAAGAGCCATATGCTGCGGGGAATACGTTTCTGGTGACACCAAATGAGCTGCTTTCCATGCGCCGGTATGACGGAGAGATATTCCGGCGTATTCGGCCTTATGTCTGTACACGGCCGGATTCAGGGCTTGGCCCGTTCAACATCAATACCTTGCAGCCATCGGATGCGGCGCTTCTTGTGCCGGTTTTCTCTGAGGAGGTTTCGATCGACGTGATACGCACAGAGCTGGAATCTCTTCAGACAACCGAACTGACCGATGATGAGGATTTCTTCGCCCGACCGGCTTTTTCTCTGGTCGCACCGGAGCAACGTTTGAGCGAGTTGATCGATATAAAGTCAGATTATTTCCGATTGAGTGGGGACGTGGTTTATCTCGACAGTGTGACGAGCTATGAGGCGGTATTCGCGCGGGGAAACGGGGATGATGTTGTCCTGCTGCGGCGGCGTCTCGGAGTTGATGAATGAGTACCGTATTTGCAATCATGGGCTCCGAACCCGAAACCGGTCTCATCTGGTATCGCCGCGAGGCTGGTGGCGAAGCTGTGCGCCTGTCAGACGAGGAGCTTTCCCGGACAAAGGCGGACGAAGCGGTTCTGATCGTTTCGGGGCGGGACGTGTTTACGGGCGAGGTTGAACTGCTTGCACGCAACACAAAACAATTGCGGACGGCAGCGCTATATCAGCTTGAGGATGATCTGGCCGAACCTGTTGGTTCGCTTCATCTGGCCCTGGGAAAAAAGCCCTCTGACGGAGCGCGGGAACAACCCGTCGCTGTTGTTTCGAACATGCGTATGCAGGCCTGGAAAGATCTGTTCCAGCCTGTCGCAGAAACCATAGCGCCAAGACAGTCCATGCTTGTGGACACCGATATGGTCCGGGCGGCTGATACGCCAGTGATCTTTGATGGTGAAGGCGTCGTCATACTATTCGATGGACAGAGGGCGAATGCCATAGACGCCGAGCTCGCGCCGGAGATCGTGCCTGCCATGCTGCAGGAGGCGGACCTCGCTGATCCAGAATACATTGTGGGAGATCGTCCGGTCCTTTCTATGACGGGCTTCACGCCATCCGAGACCATCAGTTACCCGGCCTTTGTCAGCCGGTTTATCGGGTCAGCCAGCATTGACCTTTATCAGGATGGGTATCGTCAGCAGAGTTCATTTGATCTCGGTTTTGCCAGACGCTGGGCCGTGACATCGGCGCTTGCCATCATCGCAGCCGGGCTCTGGCTCGGCTATCTCGGTGTTTCCGCACTTCAGCTCGAGCGAGAGACTGAGCGACTTTATCAATCCTCCCTGACCGCTTATCGAGCCATGTTTCCAGAAGAGTCGCGGGTTGTTGATCCGCATCGGGCGACGCTGACCAAGCTGGGCGATAGCGCAACCGGGTCTTCGGGCAGTGTGACAGGTCTGATGAGCGCATTCTATCGCGGCCTTGAACAGGTCGAGAATGTCGAGATCGTCGCGCTGGGCTATAACAGTCAGTCCAACCGGCTCACCTCAAGCCTGAAATTCGGCTCCTATCAGGACCGTGACAAGCTCAAACAGGTGCTTGAGACCGCCGGGCTCTCCATTGAACTTGGCGGGGTAGCACAGGAAGACGGCTTCCTTGTGGGGCAGGCCGTGATCGGAGGCGCATCATGAGCCAGTGGTGGTTGGGCCTTTCAGCGCGCGAGCGAATTCTCATTCTGGTGGCGGGCGGACTGGCATTGCTGGTTGGCCTCTACCAGTTTGCCTATAAACCGCTCAGCAACGCATATGACAGTGCGGAACTGGCCTATAAGCGCCAGGCGCTGGAGACCTATCAGACCCTTGAGGGACTTGAGCGTCTGCGCGAAATCGACAACGCAGGACAGACCGGACAGCTCGGCCAGAATGAAAGCCTTGAATTGCTTCTCAGCCGGACGAGCAAGGAAAATGAGCTGGCCATTCGCCGGCTGCAACCGTCCGCCAATGACTCCACAATGGTCTGGCTCGATAGCGCTGATCCCGTGTTGGTGAATCGCTGGATATTCGAGCTTGAAAACCGTTATGGTCTATCGATCGTTGCGCTGGATTTGCGACGTCAGCCCGGCAGTCCCTTATTGCGTGGCAGCGTCACTGTCAGACGTGGGGCGCGGTCATGAAGTGGATTGCCTATGCCGCGCTGTTCGTCCTCATCACCGCGCTGACGTTGATAGTCACAGCGCCGCTGTCTTTCGTCATGGAACGGGCTCGACAGTCAGCACCAGCCATTAGCTACGCCGCGACAACCGGGACGATCTGGAATGGTGATGTGAACGGGTTGCGGTATGGTGTGCAGTCGATTGGCAATGTCAGCATTCGCACGCAATGGACGGCTTTGCTGGTTGGGCAGCTAAAGAGTGATTTTCAGCTGACCGATGGCGGCGTGGTCGCGCTTGGCAATCTTACCGCCGGACTGTCCGGTGCGCTTTCGCTCAATGATGTTCAGGTGAGGGGCCGAACATCGGATCTGATGACCCTGCGCGAAGAAGTCCGCGCGCTTGATGGCGAATTCACGCTCAATCTTTCCGAGCTGGTGGTTAAGTCAGGCAATTGTCAGCGTGCGACCGGGCGCGTCTGGACAGACACACTTGGAAAACTTGAGCCGACCTATGGCTGGGCCGGGCCGGAACTGTCTGGTCCGATCAGCTGTGAAAACGGCAAGATCGCGATCCGGCTGTCCAGTCCTGACGATGAGGCTGATAAAATGCGCGCGGAATTGCTGATCGGCCTGGATGCCACGGGAACGTTCCGCGCGGAGATCGATAACCCAACCAATGACGTGGCGCAGGCCGCCACCATACTCGGCTTCGTCACCATCGGTGACCAGATGGTGTACGAACATGTGCTGACAAATGCCCAGACCGGAGCGACCCGATGAAACCGATATTGTCCTCTGCCGCACTGGCGATTTTTCTGGTGGGTCTATCCGGATGTTCAAATCGCATGGCCGAACCGTCCGGCACAATGGCTGCGCCGGGCGCACGTCAGGTGGCTGAGGCCGGATTTGCGCGAAGCGAAAAAGGGTTATCGCCGCAGACATTGAGCGCCGGAGAGTGCGGTCTGTTTCTCTGGACGCGGCGGGAAGAACCGAGCTTCATCTTCTTCTCGAAGGGCGGAACAGAGACCGCGAAATTCTGGTATGAAGGCGGTGAAAAACCCCTGATGCGAACTGGCGTTGGAGGTGATATTTTCGGCCAGCAACTGACCAGCCAGGTGTTCCAGCTACCTGACGGACGATCTGTAGAGTTGAGCATGGAGCCCGGTGAACTTCTTGTCGGTGGCCAGCGCGTGCCTGAGGCGAGTTTCCGGATCATCGATGCTGAAGGATGGGCAACCATGCTGCCCGCAGCCGGTGTCACGGTGTGCCAGCCCGAGCCGCAGTAGGCTATAATGGACCAGGCCCGTTTGCCAGATATCGACGATGTAAGACAGGCCGCCCGACGGCTTGATGGCGTTGCGACATGCACGCCGCTGATCCGAAACGATGCGCTCGACGCCCAGGTGGGATGCCCGGTGTTCGTGAAATGCGAAACGCTTCAGACAACGGGCAGTTTCAAGATCCGCGGCGCTTATAATTGTCTTTCGAAACTCAGTCCGGATGAACGCGCAAATGGCGTTGTGGCCTTCTCCTCAGGCAATCACGCCCAGGGCGTTGCACGCGCGGCGCGTCTGCTGGGTATGCCAGCCTGTATCGTCATGCCGCATGATACACCGTCGGTGAAAATTGAGGGTGTGAAGCGTGATGGGGCCGAGATCGTATTCTATGATCGGCAAACGGAAAGCCGGGAGGACATAGCCGCCCGTATCGCATCAGAGCGCCAGGCAGTGCTGGTGCCATCCTTCGATCATCCCGACGTCATTGCCGGGCAGGGCAGTTGCGGCCTCGAAATCGTGGAGCAATGGACCCATCCGATCGCTCCGCAGGCCCTGGTCTGCTGTGTCGGAGGCGGTGGACTGATTGCCGGTATATCTCTGGTACTGGAGGCAAGCTGGCCGGATACGGCCATCTGGGGCGCAGAACCCGAAGCCTTTGACGACCATGCCCGCTCGCTGGCGTCTGGCCGGATTGAAAGCGTGATGCCCGGCAACACGTCAGTTTGTGATGCCTTGTTATCAAATGCGCCCGGGCGTCTGACTTTTGCCATCAACCAGAAGCGACTGCGCGGTGTGGGGCTTGTCAGTGACGACGACGTCCGCGCGGCCATGCGCTTTGCATTTCGACATCTCAAGCTGGTCGTAGAGCCGGGCGGTGCTGCCGCCCTGGCCGCTATCCTTGCCGGTAAGGTGCCGCTGTCCGGATCGGCCCCTCTGGTCATTGTGCTGACAGGCGGAAATGTCGATCCGGAATTCTATGCAGCGACGCTCTGAGCCCGGCTTTTATCGTCCGCGATGCAGGTCTTCAGAAAGACGGATCGGGGTTGGCTGTCCAGATAATCTGTGACGATAGACCTGGGTATTCTCCAGAACGCGTTGGACATAATTCCGGGTTTCCGAAAACGGAATGGATTCGATGAAGTCGATCGGGTCGATCTCGCCCTTGCGGGGGTCGCCATAATCCTCAATCCATTGTTTCGGGCGGCTGGCGCCAGCATTATAACCTGCAATGGCCAGAATATAGGACCCGTCGAACTGGTCGATCAAATCTGACAGATGCGAGCGACCAAGGCGGGCATTGTATTCCGGATCATCAAGCAGCCAGGTCCGCCGATAGGGCACGCCGTCGCGGCGTGCCTGGAGCGCGGCAGTGCTGTTCAGCATCTGCATCAGACCATAGGCATTCGCGCTACTGATCGCGGTTGGGTTCAGTTCACTCTCCTGCCGGGAAAGGGCGATCACCAGTGCAGGTTCTGCCGAAAAATCAGGGTCATTTGGCAGTGTGAAGGGAAATAGCGGATAGGCTGCGCCGCTCTCAATGATATCCTGCGACATGCCTGCCTTCGATCCGCGCACGCCGATCTGTGTGAGGTTATATTCAGACATCAGATCAAACAGCAGAGCATATTCAACAGCGCTGCTCAGCGTGTCGTCATAGCCATAGGACAGACGGCGCAGCTGATACTCCTCTCCGGCCTCGGCAAGCATCACCATGGCGCGCACAATGTCTCTCTGCCGGAAGGCGGCGCGCTGTTCCGCGGTTGGGATGATCGGCGCGGGCAGGGATATTCTGGCGTTGCCCAGCTTCTCGGCTGCTCGCTGACCGTAAAAGGTTGTCTGGTGATGTGCGGCAGCCTGATAGGCATTGTTCGCATCCGCCGCTCGGTTCAGCGCGGCATAGGCATCGCCCATCCAGTAAAAGGCGCGCGATTTGCTGATCGGCGTACTGACGCCGTTTTCCAGCGTCTGAAAGTGACGCAGCGCGTCGTTGGGAAGACCGAGATATCTCAGCGCCATCCAGCCTGCGATGAACTCACCATTGGCAAAATCCACACCCTCCGTGAGGCCGTGTGATGAGGCCAGCTGGTAGACGATGGAGTATTCGTCGTCGCGAATGGCGCGGCGGATATGCAGGTTTTTCTCGTCCCAGATACGGGCAAGGCCTCGCGGATGAATGTCGCTGGAATTGATCTCCAGCAATAAGGGGCGGGCATCGGACCACCGGCCTCGAACACGTCGCCAGTGAGATCGCTCATAGAGCAGGCCGGGATCATTCTGGAGCCTGTCTGGCACAGCCCGGATTTTGGAATCAACGCCGCCCGCACCGACCGCGAGCGCGATCCGGGCATCGATCAGCCGATCATACTCTGCCGCCAGATAAGGCTTCATCGCATTGGCCGCGCTCCGCTGGGATGTCCAAAGGAGATAGTCAGCGCGCGCGATGTGATCATCCGGGTCGAGAATAGCTGCATATTTGCTGGCGATTTCGCGTTGCCGGCTCACATAGAAGGCATGGTTACGCCACGCATCCTTGATCAGTGCTTCAGCCTCGCCGCGACGCCCCATAGAGATGTAGGCATCCGCCAGGGCGATCTTGCCTTCGCCGGATATCGGGCCCGAAGCTTCCAGCCATGCCGCGCGCTGGGACGCGGACATACGCGTATCGACAATCTCTTCCTCGGCATTCTCCCGAACCGAAGCGAGCAGCGGCCAGCCTTCAAGGTCGGTCAGCGTCTGATTGAGCGTCTCGAAATCGGCTGAATTCATGCCAGACGTCGCTTCGCGCCACAGCAGCAGCTTTCGCCCGGCCGGATCTGAAACAGATCGACGCAGCGAGCGCACAGTGCCCCAATCACCATTGCTGGCTGCGTTCAATCCAAGACTGACCCGTTCTGCATCATTGCGACTAAGAACGCTGGACTCATAGGTTGGCCGTGGTTTTCTTGTCGGTGGATCGATTGCGTTGGCTGGCAGGCCTGCTACGATAAACACGAGGCCAATTGCCATAGGTAAAAGGCGAATCATGGGGAGTGTCTCTGTGCTTTGGGTGGCGTTGAACCCAGATGGTATGTATATCCCCCCATTCCCGCAACGCTCTCATGTGAAAGAAGTGAGAATTCATGTTCAAAGGCTCCATTCCCGCACTCATCACCCCTTTCAAAGGTGGAACCGTCGACTTCGATGCGTTTGACGCGCTCGTCGAGCGGCAGATAGAGGCTGGGTCAGGTGCATTGGTGCCATGTGGCACAACAGGCGAATCAGCCACCCTGTCCCACGAGGAACATCGTGCGGTTGTCGAACGCTGTGTGCAGGTGACGAAGGGCCGGGTGCCGATTATCGCTGGCTGCGGTTCGAATTCGACGCGCGAAGCAATCGAGCTGGTTTCGTTTGCCAAAAAGGTCGGTGCGGACGCTGCGCTGACGGTTTGCCCCTATTACAACCGCCCCAATCAGGAAGGGCTCGCCGCCCATTTCACCGAGATTGCGAATTCGGTTCAGTTGCCGATCTTTATCTATAACGTGCCATCGCGGACCTCGAGTGACATTCTGCCAGACACGATCGCGGGGCTCTCGGCACATCCGAACATTATCGGTATCAAGGATGCGACGGGCGATCTGGCCCGTGTCACGACGCACAAGGAAAATTGCCAGGAGGGCTTCATCCAGCTTTCTGGCGATGACCCAAGCGCCGTTGGTTATGTCGCCATGGGCGGCGCTGGCTGTATTTCCGTGTCCGCGAATGTGGCGCCAAAGCTCATGGCGGATATTCATGCAGCTGCGCTCAGCGGTGACTTCAAAACCTCGCAGGCGCTCGAAGCGAAGGCTTACAAGCTCCACAGGGCGCTTTTCCTGAGCCCGAGCCCGGGGCCGTCCAAATATGCGCTGTCAAAACTCGGTTTCTGTGACCCGGACATCCGCTTGCCATTGTTGCAGCCGGGCGAGCAGGTTCGCGACGAAGTCGATGCAGCGATGAAACACGCAGGAGTGCTGACCTAGCATGTCCGGACGCAAACTGGTTGCTGAAAACCGCCGTGCGCGGCGCGACTATGAAATCGAAGATACGCTTGAAACGGGCATGGTGCTGGTCGGATCAGAGGTAAAAAGTCTGCGCAATGGCAAGGCCAATATCGCCGAGGCTTATGTCAGCTTTGAGGATGATGGCCTGTATCTGATCAACGCGGACATTCCGATTTATACGCCTGCCAACCGGTTCAATCACGAGCCGAAACGCAAGCGTAAGCTGCTGGCTCATCAGCGTGAAATCGCACGCATTACCCAGGCCATTGAGCGGGCAGGGCGGACATGCGTGCCGCTGAAGCTCTATTTCAATCCGCGTGGGATCGCGAAACTCGAGATCGCGGTGGCAATGGGCCGCAAGACAGTGGACAAACGTCACGCCGTCAAGGAACGCGACTGGAATCGTGACAAGCAGCGATTGTTGAAAGAGCGCGGTTAGGCGTCGATGGCAGCTTTTGCCATGCCGAACACATCCTCGAACATCTCGGTCGTCAGCCGGCCCGTATTGGTGTTGTATCGCGAGCAGTGATAGCTTGAGAACAATTGTACGGGTCGGGAGAGGGCATCACTCTCCAGCGCATAGGATTTTGCGTGTCCGAACGGGTAGGCGGATATTTTCAGCCCCAGCGCCCTGATGGTGCTGTCGTGTGAAATCTTGCCCAGTGTGATGATCGCCTTCAGGTTTGGCAAAGCACGCAACCGTTCGACCAGAAAGGTGCGGCAGGTGTTGATTTCCGCGCCAACCGGTTTGTTCTCGGGCGGGACGCATCGAACGGCATTGGTAATCATGGCGCGCGTCAGTTCCAGTCCGTCATCGGGCCGGGCTGCATAAGCGCCCTGGCTGAGGTCGAATTTGTCCAGCGTTGCATACAGAAGATCACCCGCCCAGTCGCCGGTGAATGGGCGGCCCGTCTTGTTGGCCCCTGTTCGGCCGGGGGCGAGGCCCACGATCAATAGTTCTGCGGTTTGTGGCCCGAAAGAGGACACGGCGCCGTTGAACCAGTCCGGTTCAAGGGCGGCGTTCTGTTCTCGATAGCTCACCAGTCGCGGGCAGAGACTGCAATCGCGTGGCGGTTCGGCCTGAGTGTCTGTCATGATTAGCTGATCAATTGTCGCGATCGTCACGATCGCCGTCGTCATCGCGTGGAGGGCGACCAATAAGCTGGGCGAGATCTGCAAGATCGATGAAGGTGTCTGCCGTTCGGCGCAGTTCATCCGAAATCATTGGCGGCTGGCTTTTCACGGTCGAAACGACGCTGACGCGCACGCCCTTGTCTTTCACGGCCTGAACAACACTGCGCAGATCGCCATCCCCGGAAAACAGCACAATATGATCGAGGTGCGCTGCCATGTTCATCATGTCGACAGTGATTTCGACATCCATATCGCCTTTCACACGGCGTCGACCTTCACGGTCGGTAAACTCACGGGCAGCTTTCGTAATGACATTGTAGCCATTGTATTGGAGCCAGTCGACCAGGGGTCTTATTGGTGAATAGTCGTCATTCTCAACCAAAGCCGTGTAATAATATGCACGTAGAAGTCGTCCACGCTTCCTGAATTCTTCCAGAAGTTTTCTGTAGTCTATTTCTACATTTATGGTTTTGGCTGCGGAGTAGAGATTTGCGCCATCAATGAATAATGCAATACGTTCGTTCTGATAAAAGGCCACTTAATCCTCACTTGTATTTTTATCTTCTGTCTTCAATACAGGTTCGACGTGAATCAAAATGCTGGTTTCATTTATTGCCTGTTTGGTCAGCGCTGGACAAGTAGCATTTAATCGAGCTGAAAACTCAAACCGAACCTGACTTATTGTACGCGATCAGCATTAAGAGGCCAACAGGCGGGCGGCTTCACTTCATATTCCCCTTGAAGTTATTCCATTCCGCCTGTAGAAGGCTTGGCTCACCTAAGATCACTGGATGGATTCATGGCTCGTGTAACCGTTGAGGACTGCCTCGATAAGGTCGACAACCGCTTTCAACTCGTTTTGCTGGCTGCGCATCGTGCGCGCATGATCCGTGAAGGATCGCCCATGGGTGTTGATCGGGACAACGACAAGGATCCTGTGATTGCCCTCCGCGAGATTGCCGAACAAGCGGTCGACATGGATACGGTGAAAGAAGCCTATATTTCCAATCTTCAGGAAGTTCGTCCAGGCGAGGAAACCGAGCGCGAAGAAGACGAACGCGCTCTGGAAGCTGCGCCAACCACGTCCGAAGAAGATGTCATGCGCGCTTACCAGCAGGAAATCGAGTCTGCGCGCGAAGATCGCTACTAAGCGTTTTTCGCTCCACATCATTTCAGGTCTGGTAAACGGGCACTTACAGTGTCAGATTTAACCCATGGCCGATGATCATCAGAATATGGAACGGACTGAGCCCAGCACATCACCAGTGCTGGCACCGCCTGTCACAGGACAGTCGGCCAAGATTATTCGTCAGTATGAGCTGGTCGAAGCCGTCTCAGCCTATATCCCGGAAGTAGACGAGGAACGGCTCAACGCGGCTTATGTCTATGCCATGATGAAGCATGGCACGCAGAAACGCGCGTCCGGCGATCCTTATTACGCCCATCCGGTGGCGGTTGCGTCCATTCTTACCGAGCTTAAGCTGGATGAAGCGTCAATTGTGGCGGGCCTGCTACATGACACCGTCGAAGACACAGACGCGACGCTCGAAGAGATTGAAGGCATTTTTGGTGCCGATGTCGCCAGCCTTGTCGAGGGCGTCACCAAGCTCGGTGAATTCGAGTATTCATCGCAGGAAAGCAAGCAGGCCGAGAACTTCCAGAAGTTTATTCTGGCCTCCAGCCGCGACGTCCGGGTTCTGCTGGTAAAGCTGGCTGATCGCCTGCACAACATGCGGACGCTCCATTTCATCTCAAAGCCGGAAAAGCGTCAGCGCATTGCCCGCGAGACCATGGAAATTTACGGCCCGCTGGCGCGCCGCATCGGTGTTTATCGCTTTGCCGCTGAGCTTGAGGATCTGGCATTCCGTCACATCAATCCTGAAGCCTTTGAAACCCTGCAATTGCGGATCCAGAGCCTTCAGGCAGAAAGCGCTGACGATATTGAACGCGTGGGCATAGAGCTCAAGCACATGCTGGAAGTCGCCGGTGTGGAAGGGCGTGTGTTCGGACGTCAGAAACAGCCTTACTCCATCTGGCGGAAGATGCGACGCAAGGATATTTCCTTCCGCGATGTGGCCGACATCTTTGCCTTCCGGATGATCCTGAACTCCACAGATGACTGTTACCGCATGCTGGGCGTCGTGCATCAGAAATGGTCCTGTATGCATGAGCAGTTCAGCGACTACATCTCCATGCCCAAGCCAAATGGCTATCAGTCGATTCACACCACTGTACGGGCGGCGGGCAATCGTCGGATCGAGTTGCAGATCCGTTCGGAAGAGATGAACCGGACAGCCGAAACCGGGGTTGCGGCACACTGGGCCTATAAAAATTCCGTCTATGGGTTTGATGCTGAAGCCGCACGCGAAGTCGGCCTCGACCCTGCGGCCGGGCTGACAGCCTTTGCCGAAATGATGAAGCATGGCCTGGATGCCCAGGAATTCTACGAGCACGCCAAGCTCGAAATGTATCTCGATCACGTGTTCGCCTTTACGCCGAAAGGGCGTTTGATCGTCCTGCCGCGCGGCGCCATGCCGCTTGATTTTGCCTATGCCGTGCACTCAGAAATTGGCGATACCTGCGTTGGATGCCGCATCAATGGGGAAACCCGTCCGCTCAAGACAGAGCTCCGAAATGGCGATGTGGTGGACATTATTCGCGGCGATAACACTGAAATCGTCCATGGCTGGGATGCGTTGACAAAAACGGGCCGCGCCAAGTCGGCCCTGCGACGGCTGATCCGCAATCGTCAGGCTGAAATGTTTTTTGTCTTGGGCCAGAAAACGCTGAATGCGGCGCTTCAGGCGCTGGGCGTGTCTGCGGCTGAAATGAATATGGACGAAGTGGCCCGCAGGCTGCAATTGCCCAACGGCCATGCCCTTCTTGAAGGGATTGGCGCGCAGACCCTTGATGTGCGTGACGTCATTTCCGAGGCCTTTCCGGCCAAAGCTCAGGACTTTCTGCGTTCGGCCGAAGCCGTACGCCTGAATGAGGCTACGGCCAATCAGTTGATCGATATCGGCGATATGCCGTCCGGCGAGGCTCTTGAGCTTTGCTGTGATTGTTCTCCCGTTCTGGGAGACAGGATTGTCGGCATCCAGAAAAAAAATCAGCCGATCTGCGTTCATGTCATCGACTGCAACCGTCTGGCCGATGAAGATGTTCTTTCGGCCCGCTGGCTGGATCTGTCCTGGTCGGGTATGCCGCCGGGCGGGATCATGGCAACTGGCCGCGTGAAAGTGGTCGCAACAAACCAGCCTGGCGTACTGGCGCAGCTTTGTTCGGCGATCGCCGATAGCGGGGCGAACATCACGGGCGTAAAGACTGGGGAGCGCTCCATTGATTTCATGGAGCTCCTGTTCGATATCGAGGTGGCTGATCTAAAACACCTCACATTGATTCTGTCGTCGCTCAGATCGTTCAGCGCTGTGGATCGTGTGGAACGCATAAGGACCTAAACCCATGACCCAGGACGATGTGCTGAATGCCTTCAAATCGGCAAACGCGCTGCTTGAAGGCCATTTCATCCTGTCTTCCGGGCGCCGCAGCCCGGTCTTCCTTCAAAAGGCGCTGGTGTTTTCGCAGCCCGAGGTTTCAGAGGCGCTCTGCAAGGCGCTGGCTGAGCAGGTGAAGGCCCGGTTCGGTGAGATCACAGTTGTGACCGGCCCGGCCGTTGGCGGTATTATTCCGGGTTATGAAATGGCACGCCAGCTCGGTGCTCGCGCCATGTTTGCCGAACGCGATGAAGACGACACGCTGATCTATAAGCGCGGTTTCGAATTTGAGGCTGATGACCGCATTCTGATCATGGAAGACATTGTGACCACCGGAAAGTCATTCCGCGAGACCGTTGTCGCGCTCAAGGATCATCCGGGCACCGTGCTTGGTGGCGCATGTATCATTGATCGTTCGAACGGCAAGGCCGATGTCGGTTGTGATCTGCTTGCGCTCGCGCGGGTCGATTTTCCCGACTATGATCCCGACAATCTGCCTCCAGAGCTCGCGGCCATTGAGCCGGTCAAACCGGGAAGCCGGAGAAAATTCTGATGGGCGAGCGTATCCGTCTCGGCGTAAATATCGACCATGTTGCCACCATCCGAAATGCGCGTGGCGGCCTTCACCCTGATCCCTTTCGGGCCGCTGAGATCGTTTCAAGGGCCGGTGGGGATGGTCTGACCATTCATCTACGCGAAGATCGTCGGCATATTCGTGATGAAGATTTGCAGCGCGTTCGTGACGCCGCTAGTCTGCCGATCAATCTCGAAATGGCCGCGACCGACGAGATGCTCGACATTGCGCTGGCCTTCCGGCCGGAAACGGCCATGTTCGTGCCCGAAAAGCGCGAAGAACGCACAACTGAGGGCGGACTGGATGTTGCGCGTCAGCATAATCTGCTTGCGCCGTTTGTGCGCCAGCTTCGGGATAATGGCTCCAAAGTCTCGCTCTTTATCGAGCCGGACATGGTCCAGCTGGCTGCGGCGAAACAGATCGGGGCCTCCGTTACCGAATTTCACACAGGCCGGTTTGTAGAGCTGTGCTTCGCTGGTGAAGCCCGGCTGGCAGAAGAAGAGCTGTCCCGTATCGCCAGCTGTGCGGAGCGAGCTGTGGAACTGGGGATCGAGCCTCAGGCAGGACATGGTCTCACCTATGACACGGTAATGCCCATCGCTCGCATACCGCAGCTGACCGAGCTCAATATCGGACATTTCATCATTGGTGAGGCCGTTTTTGTCGGGCTGGAATTTGCCATTCGACAGATGCGGGAGCTGATGGACGAGGCCCGTTCATGATTATCGGCCTTGGTCAGGACATGGCGGATATACGCCGCATTAAGCAAACGCTGGAGCGGTTTGGCGACCGGTTCAAGAACCGGGTCTACACACCGACCGAGATTGCACTGGCGGAACGGCGAAAGCTTTCTGCCGCAACCTATGCCAAGCGATTTGCCGCGAAGGAAGCCTGCGCCAAGGCACTGGGGACGGGCGTACCTCGTCGTGGTGTCCACTGGAAACATATGGGCGTTGTCAATCTGCCGACTGGAAAACCGACGCTGGAGCTTACAGGAGGCGCTGAAACGCGGCTTAAAGCCATGACACCGGAAGGTTGGGATGCGTACATCCATCTTTCCATTACTGATGATTTCCCTTATGCGCTGGCCATGGTCGTCATTGAAGCTTTCCCGCCAGGAGTACATGGGTGAAACCAGTCCGCCCGAAACGCACGCGTCATCGCGCCCGTGTCAAACAGGCCGCAACGCTGCCGCAGCTGACGCCGGAACAGCGCGGGGCGCTGGAATCCGCCATCGACTACATGTTTCGGGACAAGGCGTTGATCGACCGCGCCATGACGCATGCAAGCGCCATAGCGGACCGTCGCGCGCGATACTCCTATGAGCGGCTCGAATTTCTGGGCGACCGTGTTCTGGGTCTCGTTATTGCCGAACTTATGTTTCTGAAATTCGAGGGGGAATCGGAAGGCGGGTTGGCGCCGCGTCTGAACGCGCTGGTCAATCGTGAAGCTTGCGCCGATGCGTCCCGTCTACTCGGGCTCGACAAATTCCTGATCCTCGATCATGCCGAAGAAAAGGCTGGCGGGCGCGAGAAGGTATCCATCCTCTCTGATATTTGTGAGTCGCTTTTGGGCGCGATCTATCTGGATGGTGGATTGAAGCCTGCAAAAGCGGTGATTGAAAAAGCCTGGGCACCCATGTTGAAGGGGCTTGGAAAACGTCCGCAAGACCCCAAATCGGCGCTTCAGGAATGGGCGCAGGCGGGCGGTCTTGAAACGCCCACCTATGAAATCATTGGCCGTGTCGGGCCAGATCATGCACCTGAATTTGCTGCACGCGTTCATGTTGGCGAATTCGACCCCGTCGAGGGGCGCGGTTCCACAAAGCAGGAAGCTCAGCGATCCGCTGCGCGGCGCTTGCTGGAACTGAAAAACGTAGAAGGATTTGAGGCGAATGGCGCCTGAAGATAATAAACAAAGCGCCACGCGCGCTGGATTCGTTGCCGTTATCGGTGCGCCGAATGCGGGCAAGTCCACCCTGGTGAACCGTCTTGTCGGGGCGAAGGTCGCGATCGTCACACACAAAGTACAGACAACCCGCTTTCCGGTCCGCGGTGTCGCAATGATCGACAACACGCAGATCGTGTTGCTGGACACGCCCGGCATTTTCAAGACCCGTCGCAAGTTGGACCGCGCCATGGTGCGCGCGGCTTTGTCCGGCGCTGAGGATGCTGATGCCATTTTGCATCTGATTGATGCTGAAGGTTGGGTGGCCAAGCAAAAAGGTCAGTCCATGACAGCCGCGCAGAAGCGCTCAGTTGAGGATGATGAGCGCGTGATCCGCGATCTCAAAGAGCTTGGCCGGACAGCTGTTCTGGGGCTCAACAAGATCGACACATTTGATCATTCTGAAATTCTGCCTGTCATACAGGCGCTGCACGCCGAGGAGATTTACTCTGAAATCTTCCCGATATCGGCTGCGAACGGTGATGGTGTGAAGGCGCTGGAAAGCCACCTTGCTTCGCTAATGCCGGAAGGTCCCTTCCTCTATGACCCCGATCAGACGGCGGATCTGCCGATGCGAATCCTGGCGTCTGAAGTGACGCGCGAGAAGCTGATGCTGCGTCTGCATGATGAATTGCCGTATCAACTGACCGTCGAGACCGAGAGTTGGGAAGAAAAGCGCGATGGTTCCGTGCGGATCCAGCAGGCCGTCATCGTCGGACGGGACAATCATAAGGGCATGGTGCTAGGCAAAGGCGGCTCGACGATCAAGGAGATCGGCCAGCGGGCTCGTGAAGAACTTGAAGCCATGCTGGAGCGCAAAGTTCATTTGTTTCTGTTCGTGAAAGTTGATGAGCAATGGGCGGAGAAGCGCGACTCATACGAGCCGTTTGGTCTTGAGTTTGATGTATAGCCACGTGCTCAATTCTCATTGTCCATCCGGTTTCATGGCCCGGTTTATCTGCGAGTGGACGACCCGAAAGCCAGGGCGCAGGACACGAGCAAGCTGACCTATGGAATGGCGTGATATCGGCATCGTGATAGGTACGCGCCGCTTTGGCGAGAGCGGCCTTATCCTTGATGCGTTCACGCGTGAGCATGGCCGCCAGTCGGGGCTGATCTATGGTGGGAATTCGTCAAAAAAACGCGCGACGTTCGAAATAGGAACATCGCTGGAGCTGGAGTGGCGCGCGCGCACGTCTGAACAGCTTGGCCATTTCAATTTGTCTGAACCGACAGCGCATCGCGCGGCGATCTTTATGGGCTCGAGACTCGCTCTGACGGCTTTGCAATCGGTCACGGCGCTGCTTCATTCAGCCTTACCAGAGGGACAATCCTATCCGCTGCTATTCGACGCGACCGAACTGGTGCTCGACCAGCTTGATGATGCGGACATCTGGCCCGCTCTGATGGTGAGCTGGGAGGTTGGGTTTCTGCGCACGGTTGGGTATGGCCTGGATTTTTCGAAATGCGCGGTTTCAGGTCGCCGGGATGGGTTGACCCATGTCAGCCCCAGAACAGGCCGCGCCGTGTGTGGCGAGGCCGTTCCGAAATATATCGACAAGCTATTACCGCTGCCTGGTTTTCTGACAAACAATGAGACAAAAGCGAACGCTCATGACATTGGCAGAGGGTTTCAGTTGACTGGCTGGTTCATACAGAACCGGCTTTACGCCGAAGCCCACCAGCAGGCACCCGGAAGCCGGGACCTGATGCTTAGGCGGCTGGTCGATAAGGGCGTGATCAGTTTCGATCCCACGGACTGAACAAACGGCCTATTCCCAGACGGGTTTAGGGGTTTCGTCTCTGTTCTGCCAATAGCGATTGCGGACGCGCGGGGCGTACACAAGTCCCAGAATGGCGCCGGCGACGATTGCGGCGACGGCGGACAGGACGATACCGATAGCGGTACCGAGCGCGCTTTCAGCGATGCCCAGGGTTATCAGAAGTCCAGCGCCGAAAATCACAGCGTTGAACAGTGCAAACAGCACGACGGAAATGTGTGTTTTGGTCTCCATAATTGCCTCCTTCTGCAGAAACAACGCGAAGTCCATATCGATGTTCCCGTCGTGCCTCTCAGGTCAGGCCGTGATCGGGCTCAGGACGCATAGTCTGCAACCATGAAGATGGTAAGGGGCCTCCTCGATGGATTTCACCGATGCGATGCGGTCTGATTCGAGTTTTCCGAAGTGCTCGAGATAGCCATCGGCCCAGACATCCTCATGGACCGTCGCGACGACCAGACCGTCTGATTTGGTGATCCGGATCAGTTCATTGAACCCGGCCGGGCCAACATGAGCGTGGGTAAATGTGCCGACACAGGTGACGGCGTCATAGGACTTGTCTTCATAGTCGAGTTTGCGGGTCATGTCCTGAACCCGCAAGTCTTCATAAACGGCCTTGTCGCGGGCAATGTTCAGCATATCTGGAGAGATATCCATGCCGTCTAAATGCTGAAAGCCGCGCTTGTTCAGCTCCACACCTGCAAGACCCGTCCCGCAACCGGCATCCAGAACCTTATTGGCATCCGGTTTTATGGAAGCCAGTTTCTCCGCCACCACGGAGGGCGCGATATACCCCATATCCTCCACTGTGTCCTTCTCATAGGAGGCCGCCCAGTCCTTGTATGCGCCGCGGACGTCATCCGCGCTGCCATCCATCGTGTAGATACGATTGAGAATAGGGTTATCCGAGGCCTTCACCATGGGCACTCTCCTTCAGTGTTTGATCAAAAAATCAGACACACGCACTGCAGGGTACGCGCGAAAAGGTCGACTAAGACCCTCGCAAGCCTAGGCTAATGCATGGCTTTTACCAAATCCCGGCGATTTCAACCCACTAGTGAGTCAAGCTTTGTGATGCCCAGCTGGTAGAGGACGATCAGGACGTCATGATCCTGAAATTGTCAGCCGAACGCATGTCGGGTGTCAGCGCATAATCTGTGATGATCAGCATCATGCCGACCTGCTGTCGGGGGATCAGACGTTGTGTGAAGCCTTCCGAACCGCGAATACGAAGCGCGGAAACAAACGCTGCCTGGCCTGTTTTCCGGTCTTCCACCAGAGTGGCCCAGCCCATCCGGCCATCAGGCGTCTGGTCGATCATCAGAACCTGTTCGCCAAGCATGGGTGATCCGAAGATCGTCAGCTCGCTTTCATCAATGACGCGGCCATTCTGGAGCAGTTGGAGACGTCGGTCAGCCGAAGAGGCAATCAGCGTCATGACAGGATTGGTGCGGGCGTCCCGCCAGTCAGATGGCTGACGCTTCAGATCATTCACCGCTGCAGAGAAACTATCAATCTGTGTATTGGTCAGAACAAGGTTCGGCTGACGGAGGCTCCAAGGGTCGCTGTCATCGCCTGCAATGATGACCGGTGTTCCAATCTGCGTGATTTCATAAAGCGCGTCAGAAAATTCTCGCGGTAAACGGATACATCCATGCGAAGCCGGATAACCGGGCAGATGGCCGGCATGAATTGCAATCCCCGTCCAGGTCAGACGGTCCATATTGGGCATGGGCGCGTTATTGTAGAGGTTGGAATAGTGATCTCTGTCCTTTTCCAGAATGGTAAAGACACCGGTCGGGGTCCGCTTTCCGGGCTTCCCGGTCGAACACGTCGAAACACCAATCCGGACCCCACCGCGATAGACGTGAACAAGCTGGTCGGGCAATGAAATGACGACCGCAACAGCTCCTCGAGGCGACAATTCCGGCATCCAGACAAACTGACCGGCGTCGAGCGGTCCGGGGCGGATGACAGAGGTTTGCGCCTCGGCGCCGAATGCGAAAAGTCCGCCTGCCAGCAAGCCACTCGCCAGTGCTTTTCGGCGGGTCATGCCGTGTACGGGCGTGGGCTTTTTCACCTTCATGACGCGTTTCCTTACGGGCCGAGTGAGATTGAACAATCACCAGGAGAATGCCTGAAGCGGGGCAGGCTGGCCAGTTGGAATATCAGTCCCCCTTTGATCACTCGCAGAGTCCGGAATCAAAAAGACCCGACGCATCACGCCGGGCCTTCCTCATTGAAGCTCAGTAGGTGCTAGTTCGCGCGCTGTGGGGAGCGTCGTCGGCCAGCCCCACCAGAATTCTGGCGTGACCGGTTTTGAGCGCCATTCTGTTGTCCGCGATGGCCCTGACGTGGACCTTTGGCGGCAGGCTTGCGTCCATCCTTGCTGCGATTTCCAGCAGGACGAGATGACCGCTCACCCCGATCCTCGCGATCAGACTTGTCGAAATGGTTCAATTCCAGACGTTCAGCGCGTTCCCGGCGGGTCGGTTGCTGGCCGCCACCTGACGGGGTGCGTCCGCCGCGTCGGGCATTCTGTTCACCACGGGTCGGTCGATCCTGACCTTCCCGACGTGGGCCACGATCACCACCCCGGCCACGCGCTTCGCGCTCTTCTTCCGGCGGTCTGTTCGCCAGATCCTCCTTGAAGGCGTCTGGCAGAGGCAGAACCGCAAGCTGTTGTTTGGTGAGGCGTTCAATCTGTTTGAGCAGGCTACGCTCGCCATCACTGATCAGTGCGATGGCATCGCCGCTTTCGCCCGCACGGGCTGTCCGGCCAATGCGGTGAACATATTGCTCGGGAACTTCCGGCAGATCGAAATTGAAAACGTGGCTGACGAATGGAATATCAATGCCGCGCGCAGCCACATCGGTAGCCACCAGAATGGCGCAATCACCTTCCTTGAAGGCGTTCAGTGCTTTCTGGCGCTGGTTTTGCGTCTTGTTGCCATGAATGGCCAGCGCATCCAGATTGGCTTTGTCGAGCTGTCCAACAAGACGGTTCGCACCGTGCTTTGTTCGGGTAAAGACGATGGCTCGGGTCACATCACGCGATTTCAGAAGCCGAGCGAGCAGGATCGGCTTGTCTTTCTGCTTCACGAAATAGGCACTCTGCGAAACGCGCTCGGCAGTTGAGGAGACCGGCGCGACCGAAACATGCACAGGGTTGCGCAGGAAATTGCCAGCCAGTGCTTCAATCTCTTTCGGCATTGTGGCCGAGAACAGCAGCGTCTGACGATCGCGCGGCAGGCATGAAGCAATCCGTTTCAGCACATGGATAAAGCCCATATCCAGCATCTGGTCAGCTTCATCCAGTACGAGGTGCGTAACCTGATCGAGACGCACGGCTTTCTGCTTCTGAAGGTCTTCGAGGCGTCCCGGCGTGGCGATCAGCAGGTCAGTGCCGCGTTCGAGTTGTTTGATCTGACGCGCAATCGGGACGCCGCCAACAACGGTGACAACCTTGATGCCGAGCAGCTTTGCATAATCGCGGCAGCTATCGGCGATTTGTCCGGCAAGTTCGCGTGTCGGTGCGAGTACAAGTCCACGCACGCTTTTCTTCTCGCGCTCGCCTTCTTTCTGGCTGGCATTCAGGTGATGCAGAACGGGCAGGGCAAAGGCCGCCGTTTTGCCTGTGCCCGTCTGAGCAATGCCCAGAAGGTCGCGGCCTTCCAGGAGCGGCGGAATCGCCTGGGTCTGGATCGGGGTCGGGGTGTCATAGCCAAGCTCTGCAAGCGTCTTGAGAAGCGGTGCGGCGAGGCCGAGATCTGTAAATTGTGTCATTTAGTCTTTTCAAAATGATCATGCGCGCCGCTCGATCCATCGAGGGCGTCATGAGGGAGTGATTGTCGGGCTATCCCGCGTGAATCCGGGATGCGGAGCTCTTTAGCTGTTCGTCAAAGAGGAAACCCAATAGACTTTGGCGCAAGTTTCGAGGCTTCCTGACCGGGAACAAGTGTTCGCTCAATTTGGAAACGCCGTATGGCCTGTCTGCGCTTCACGCAGTTCACTCTCATCTACTTCCAATGGGAAGTTCCCGGTAGGTAAGGGGGATTGGAGGAAAAGTCAAAGAAAAAGGCGGACCGTGTGGCCCGCCTTTCCAAATCGAGTTGCGAACCGCTTACTTACGCCAGACAGAAGCCAGAACCGGGTCTTCCACATCTTCGGCCCCGGAATATTTGCGTTCTTCGGCGCGGCCCACCACCATGTGGTGTACCTCGTCCGGGCCATCGGCCAGGCGGAGCGTACGCTGGTTGGCATACATGCGAGACAGTGGGCTCCACTGAGACACACCCGTTGCGCCGTGGATCTGGATGGCTTCGTCGATGATGCGGCAAGCCTTCTCCGGCACCATCGCTTTGACCATGGAAATCCAGACACGTGCTTCCTTGTTGCCCAGAACATCCATCGCCTTGGCCGCTTTCAGAACCATCATGCGCATGGCTTCGATATCAATCCGCGCGCGCGATACTTTTTCGCGGTTGCCGCCCAGCTTGATCAGCGGCTGACCGAACGCGCTTCGCGCCATGCCGCGGCGAACCATCAGGTCGAGCGCACGTTCAGCTGTGCCGATGGAGCGCATGCAGTGGTGAATGCGGCCCGGGCCCAGGCGGAGCTGGGAAATCTCAAAGCCACGACCTTCACCCAGAAGGATGTTTTCCTTTGGTACACGTACATTCTCGAACCGGATATGCATGTGGCCGTGTGGCGCGTCATAGTCGCCAAACACCTGCATGCCATCGACTACGGTCACACCTGGGTGTGGCAATGGCACAAGGATTTGCGATTGCTGTTTGTGAGATTCCGCATCGGGGCTGGTTTTCACCATCACGATCATGATTTTACAGCGTGGGTCACCAGCGCCGGACGCATAATATTTCTCGCCATTGAGAACCCATTCATCGCCGTCCAGAACAGCCGTCATGGAAACATTGCGGGCATCGGAAGACGCCATGGCAGGCTCGGTCATCACGAAGGCTGAGCGGATTTCGCCGTTCAGAAGCGGCTTGAGCCATTTTTCTTTCTGCTCCGGCGTGCCAACGCGTTCGAGCACTTCCATATTGCCGGTGTCCGGGGCCGAGCAGTTCATTGATTCAGAGGCCAGCGGGTTTTTGCCCAGCTCAGCCGCGATATAGGCATAATCAAGGTTTTTCAGGCCTTCGCCGGTTTCAGCGTCTGGCAGGAAGAAGTTCCACAGACCCTGCTTTTTGGCTTCGTCTTTCGCCTTTTCGAGCGCTTCAAGCTGACCAGGTGCATAAGACCATGGATCGGTCTTGCCTTCGCCGAGACGATAGAATTCCTCGCTCATTGGTTCTACCACTTCGGCGATGAATTTCTTCACATGTTCGTAAAGAGGTTTGGCCTCTTCCGACATCCGAAGATCGTTCATTTCCGGTGAGTGTGTGTCTAGTTCGCCGTCGTACATATTTGTCCTCCCATAGGTGCAAGACAGTCTAAATTTGGCGGGACTACCTGACGTTGGGGTAGTCGATATATCTGACTATCATTGTATGCCCATGACGGTCAGAAACAACCGAAAACTGGTCGCGCGAGAACAAATGACGCATCCGGCTCAGTGCGTTTCAGGGGGCTTTCCGCGGCGGTCAGAGCCTTTCTGACCGAGCCTGCGGATCCACAGAAATGCGCAAATAAACGCTCCCGCTTAAAAGAGCAGGTGATGATAATGCAAGTGAGTGGGGAGGGCTCCGACCAGTCAAAGGCCGAAATCTGGTGCCGCGAGAGAGAATTGAACTCTCGGCCT